>NZ_MKRR01000130.1:68814-76855 GCF_001897045.1 Sphingomonas sp. 66-10 | reverse complement strand
CCGGCTCGAATTCATCCAATTTTACAACAGAAAACGCCGCAAGCACGTAGAGTATCAATGATGACAGAGGCTTCGGGTGCAGAAGGAATCAAACGAGCCGCAACTTCGGGGAACAAGTCCGTCGGCCGGCTTATCGACACGCTCGACAGCTACAGCATCGACATCGGAAAAACGCACATTTCCTTGTGGGATGCATTGGTTGTCGCGATCGTCGTGGTCGGCATCATCGTCGTGGCGCAGCTCGTCAGCAGATTTTCGGGCTATCTGCTCAAGCGCATAAAGGGTCTCGACGACGCGCAGCGGTTGCTGGCGGACAAGCTCGCGACGATCGGCGTCTGGGCGCTGGCGATCCTGATCGGAATCGATTTCCTCGGGATCGATCTGACCGCGCTGGCAGTATTCTCGGGCGCGTTCGGGCTCGCCATCGGCTTCGGATTGCAGAAGACCTTCGGCAATCTCATCGCCGGGATCATCCTGTTGATGGATCGTTCGATCAAGCCGGGGGACGTGATCGCGGTAAACGACGCCAGCGGTCGCGAGAGCTTCGGCCAGATCCGCAAGATCGGCATCCGCGCGATTTCGGTCACCACGCGCGACATGAAGGAATATCTCATTCCCAACGAAAACCTGATGATCAATCAGGTGGAGAATTGGTCGTACAGCACGCGCAACGTCCGCGTCCGGGTGCCCGTCGGTGTATCCTATCACGCCGATCTCGAACTGGTCGAAAAATTGATGATGGACGCGGCGGTCGGCGCGCCGCGCGTCCTCGTCGCGCCCGAGCCGAAGATCATGCTCGCCGGCTTCGGCGAAAGCTCGGTCGATTTCGAGATCTGTTTCTGGATCGCGGACCCGGAGGAGGGGATCGGCCCGGTCCGTTCCGATGTGCTCAAGCGGCTATGGTATCTGTTCAAGGAGAACCGGATCGAAATCCCCTTCCCGCAACGCGACGTGCATTTGAAGAATGCCGATGAATTCACGCGCATCGCCTGTCCCTAGCGACGGGAGGCCGCCCGATGCCTCAGCTGCTTGAAGCGGTGATCATGGCCTATGGGCCGTATATCGGGCTGGTTCTGCTCGCCGGGCTGTTTGTCGCCTTCGCGCTCGAGCGCCGCCCGCCGGTGGTGATCGCCGCGCTCGGCGGGCTGGTCATGCTGGTCGTGGGGTTTCTTTCCCCACGGGAATTGCTCGGCGTGTTCAGCAATCCGGCGCCGATTACGATCGGCGCGATGTTCGTGCTCAGCGGCGCGCTGCTGCGTACCGGGGCGATGGAGGAGGTGTCGGGCTGGATCATCCGTCGCACCATGCGGCGGCCGCGGCGCAGCCTCGCGGAAATCGCCGGCGGGACGATGCTGGCGTCCGGGCTGATGAACAACACGCCGGTCGTGATCGTGATGATCCCGATCGTGAAGCGTCTCGCGCGGGTGCTCCGTGTCGCGGCGACGCGGCTACTGATCCCTTTGTCCTATCTCTCGATCCTCGGGGGAACGCTCACGCTGATCGGCACCTCGACCAACCTGCTCGTCGATGGCGTCGCGCAGGAGCAGGGGCTCGCGCCGTTCGGGATATTCGAGATCACGCTCGTCGGGCTGATCGCCGCCGGGGCCGGCATCGCCTTGCTGCTTGTCGCCGGGCGCTTCCTGCTGCCCGACCGCGCCGAACACGCGCTGCGCGAACAGGGCGAAAGCGATTCCTACCTGTCGCACCTCATCGTCACCGAGGAGAGCGACCTGCTCGGCAAGCACCTGGGGGCGACGGCATTCTATCGGCGACCCGGCGTGCGGGTGGTGGGGATCCAGCACGGCAAGACGATCCGGCGCAACGATTTCGACCAATGGGTGCTGGGGGTGGGCGACCAGTTGATCGTCGCGGCGAGCCCGGCCGAGCTTGCCTCGCTCGCCGAAGCGCACGACTTTCGCACCGGGCTGATCGGGCTCGGCGGCGGCGTGGCGACCGCTGGGCCGGAGCGGCCGGCCGATCTCACCCTGGTCCAGGCGGTGATCTCGCCGTCGCACCCCGCGATCGGGCGCAAGCTCGGCGACATACCGATGCTGTCGCGGCTGCGGGTCCGGGTGCTCGGGCTGTCGCGTCCGCGCCATCTCGCCGGGCCTGACCTCGCCAATGTCCGCATCCGCGCCGGCGATCGCCTGCTGATCGCGGCCGGCGCGGACACCGCGCGGGATCTGCAGGCCAACACCGCGCTGATCGATGTCGGCCGCGCGACCGCGCTGGCCTATCGCCGCCGGAATGCGCCGATCGCGATCGCGACGCTCGCGGGGGTGGTCGTGCTCGCCGCGCTGTTCGGGCTCCCGATCGAGGCGCTCGCGCTGGTCGGGGTCGGGGTGGTGCTGCTGACGCGCTGCCTCGAACCCGAGGAAGCGTGGCAGGCGATCGACGGCAATACGCTGGTGCTGATTTTCGGCATGCTGGCGTTCGGCAAGGGGCTCGCCAATGCGGGCACGATCGATCTGATCGTCGATCTGCTGCGGCCGCTGCTGTCGATCACCTCCCCGCTGCTGCTGCTGATCACGGTCTATGCGGTGACCAGCATTTTGACCGAGACGGTGACCAACAATGCCGTCGCGGTGATCATGACCCCGATCGCGATCGGCATCGCCGGCACCGCGGACATCGATCCGCGCCAGCTCGTCGTCGCGGTGATGTTCGGCGCAAGCGCGAGCTTCGCGACGCCGATCGGCTATCAGACCAATACGCTGGTCTATGGCGCGGCCAATTATCGCTTCATGGATTTCGTGAAGATCGGGCTGCCGATGAACCTGGTGGTCGGAATCGCGGCATGCCTCGCGATCGACGCATTGTTCTGAGCGGTCGGAAGGATGGTGGACGCACTAGGGCTCGAACCTAGGACCCGCTGATTAAGAGTCCAAGAGAAACACGTATTATCAAACACTTGACTGCATCCGTTCACATAAATTTTTAATTCCAAATGCTGACAAATCCTAGGCTCGCACAACGAACCACAACACAAATCTGGTCACACACAATACGCAAAAGATTGAAGGAGTCGCTCCCTTTTGCTGAACGAGGTTGCTGGGTCATTCCCTCCGATCCAGGCGAAACCGTTGCGGAGGCACGCCCGTCATTTCACGGAACTTCAAGGCAAAATGACTTTGGCTCGAAAAGCCAACCGCGAAAGCTATCTGGATGATTGTCATATCCGTTGAGAGGAGAAGGACTTTAGCCCTTTCCAGCCGACGAAACAGAACGAAACGATGGGGCGGAACGCCTGTGGATTGGCGAAAGGCCTCGCTGAAATGGTGAAGGCTTCGGTTTGCGATACCTGCAAGCGTCGCAATACTCAGATCTTCGGCAAGATGGGCTTCGATATAGTCGATGACACGCCGCAACCGAACGGTGCCTAAGCCGCCCTTCATCGGGCTGGGGTGCCATTTGGCATCCGAATAGTGACGATAAAGATGGGCGGCGAGAATTACGCCGAGATGCTCGGCGAATAATCTTCCAGCGGCCCCTTCCGCAGCCAATTCCTCACGCCATGTCCGCGCACTCAGGGCAAGACGATCATCGCTGATCGCAACCCGCGTTTGCAGGCTGGTGCTGTCCCGCCCGAAAGTTTCCTTGCCGACGCGGTTCAGGAGATCAAGGTCAAGCGCCATGCCTATGATCTTCGGCGATGTCCGCCAACGCATGTAGAACGGGTTATCACCGGGGTTGATGTAAACATCACGAAATTCGACCGTCTTGCGCAGCAGGTGGTCACTCCCCGGCAGTCTCCATTCCATTTCGAACGGGTCGCCTTTGCTGACTACAATCGCCAATTGCCGCCCACCGATCAAGCCTCCTTCGAGCGGCGACAAGGAACCGCTGACAACATGAATGCCGCTATGGCTGAGTCTTGCCTCCAGTTTGAGGCGATCCGTGCTTACCGGATGGGAGAAATCGACAAACTCCGGCGGCTTTTCCGAATTATCTGTCATTGCGTCGCTGAACCCGTCGTTCCGATCTATTTGAGCCGCAGCGGCAATCCCGCGACAATGAATTGCACCTGATTGCAGGCCGCAGCGACGCGCTGGTTGACGAGGCCCGCTTCATCCCGAAAGCGCCTATGAACTTATATTATGCAACTCCGGGAGGGGCGGGTGCCTACCCGGTACAGGTAGTGTGTGCGCGATCGGCGGCGGCTACTGATGTCGGCATTTGCAAATTCCACGCGCGCCGCCATCTGCGGGTGCTTTTCTGGGAGGACTACGTTGAAAGTACACCTCGTACATGCGCATCCCGAACAGGATTCTTTCGTTGCTGCCATGCGCGATATGATGCTGGATGCCTTTGCGGAGCGTGGCGACGAGGTGACCTTGTCCGATCTCTACGCGATGCGCTTCAACCCGGTGATTTCGGCTGCCGATTTCGGATTGGACAGCGCCGATGGCCACGTCGTCTACGCGCTCGAGCAGCGCCGTGCATGGCAACAGGGCACAATCGCGGCGGACATCCGGGACGAGGTCGAGAAGGTGCTGGCAGCCGATCTCGTCGCGTTCACCTTTCCCATCTTCTGGTACAGCACCCCCGCCATCCTCAAGGGGTGGATCGATCGCGTGTTCCTGTCGGGTGCGTTCTATGGGGGGCGCCGGATCTACGGTTCGGGCGGGCTGTCGGGTAAGCGCGCCTTCGTGGCGATGAGTCTGGGCGGACGCGATCACATGTTCGGCAAGAATGCCATCCACGGCGAATTGGCGCTCGGGATGATGAAGCATTTCTTCCAGGGGACGCTGGGCTATGTCGGTCTGGGCGTCCACGAACCCTTCGTGGCGTACCACGTGCCATACGTGGATGAAGCCTCGCGCAAGGACATGCTGAGCGATCTCAGGAACACGGTCCTCAAGCTAGAGGATCGGCCGGTTATCGCAATGCCGGACCTCAGCCAGTTCGACGAACGCTTTGCCAGAAAGACCTGACGATGATCCATTCAGAGATTCTCGATGGGGCGATCTGCCATATCTCCATGCGGCGACCCGAGAAGCGCAACGCTCTCGGCGTCGATCACTACAACGCACTCGCCGAAGCGCTCGACAACACCGGAGATTTCGCCGCCATCATTCTCTCAAGTCTCGGTGACGTCTTCTGCGCGGGCAACGACCTCTCGGAATTCGCGACCGCATGGCCGCAGCCTGAAAATGGCCCGGTCGTTCGGTTCCTGACGGCGCTGCGGGATGTTCCGGTGCCGGTAATCGCCGCAGTCCAGGGACCCGCTGTCGGCATCGGGGCGACAATGCTGTTGCATTGCGACGTGGTTCTCGCCGCCCCGCAGGCCAGCTTGCGCTACCCTTTCATTTCGCTTGGCCTGGCCCCGGAGGGTGGCAGCTCGCTGCAGTTGCCCGAACGGCTTGGCCGCCAGCGGGCCATGGATCTGCTGCTGACGAACCGAGTGGTTGCCAGCACGGAAGCGCTTGCCCTCGGCCTGGTGAGTGCGGTTGTGGCCCCCGATGAACTCATGCCCCGGGCTTTCGAACTGGCCAGGGGGATCGCCGGGCAATCACGCGCGGCCGTGCTGGCCACGAAGGCCCTGGTGACGGGATCATGCCGCGATGCGGAGGTCGCATGGTTCGAGCGCGAGATCACCGTGATCAATGGACTTATCGAACAGGCGCGGCGGACCAGCCAGGCCACAGGGTGAACCGCAAGGACGCTCGTTCAACGAGCACCTGACGCGAGGATCGGCCGGGCCCCTGAACGGCGGGATGCGGGCCGATCCTCGCGCCGCGTCGGCTGCGTACACGCCGCGGCGAACCTGTTTGCCAGCCAAGGCAAGCATTACCCCCGCCGTGACCACAATACCTCTCCCCTACCCCTGCCGAGCCACCTGCTTCGGGTAGTAGATTGCCAGCCCCGGGGGCGGCATCCCGGTGGACAGAGGATGACGTTCTGGATGGTATCATGAAAGAAATTTGCATCGACAATGGCGGCACGCTGACCGACATTTGCGTGTTCGAAGGTCAGAATACCTTCTACACCAAGACTCTGACTACCCCATACGACCTGTCGGATTGCTTCATGACAGGCCTGCGCAAGGTATCGAAGGTCGTCTACGGTCAGGAAGACGTCGAAAGGCTGCTCTCGGAAACCGCGAGCATCCGGTACTCGACGACGCAGGGAACCAATGCCCTTGTGCAGCGCAAGGGGCCGCGCATCGGCCTGGTGGTGTCGAGTGACTTCGACATTACACAACTGACTGACGGACGCGCGCAGCACGAGCTCTTCGAAGCGATGGTCGGCGAGCGGCTCGTTCGGGTCAACCTTGACAGCGAGGGGCGAGTCACGGCGGAGTCGGTATCCAAGGCGGCCACGGAATTGATGTCGCTGGGCGCCGATCGCCTGTCTGTCTGCCTGGCGGGACCCGGCTATATCCAGACCGAGCGGTCGTTTGCCGAATTGTATCAGGTGCAGTTCCCGCAACATCTGCTGGGCACTATCCCCTACACGCTTTCCCACGAAGTCGCGGGCGACACGGCTGCCGCGCGGCGGATTTGGACCACGCTCTTCAACACGTTCCTGCACAACCCGATGGAACGCTTCCTCGTCAGTGCGCAGCGGCGGCTGGCGGATTCGAAGAGCGCAAGCCCCCTGCTGATCTTTCGCAACGATGGCGGTACGGCCCGGGTATCCAAGACCGCCGCCATCAAGACCTACAGCTCCGGCCCGCGCGGCGGTCTTGAAGCGATGGCTGCCGCATCGCAGCAGCGCGGGTTCGCCCGGGCGGTCTCGATTGATGTCGGCGGCACCACGTCCGACTTCGGGGTAGTTGAAAACGGAGCCATCCGGACCGAACCCCGCGGGGCGATCGAGGGCGTGCCCGTATCGCTCGCGATGAGCGATATCGTGAGCGTCGGGATCGGCGGCGGTTCCATCATCCGGGTCGAGGACGGCAAGATCCGGGTCGGTCCGCAAAGCGTCGGGTCGGCGCCTGGGCCGGCCTGCTTCGGGCTGGGCGGCCAGCAGGCCACAATTACAGACGTGGCGCTGGCGCTCGGGATCATCGATCCCGCCAGCTTCTTCGGCGGCCAGATGTCGCTTGATGGCGCGCGGTCGCGCGCTGCAATCGACGCGCATGTGGGCGGTCAACTGGGCGTCGGCCCGGTCGAGGCGGCCTTACAGATGAAAGATGCCTGGACAGGGCATCTTGCCGCGAGCCTCAACGAGCATGTCGCGTTCGACGGGGATGCCATTCTGTTTGCATTCGGCGGGGCCGGGCCCCTGCTGATGTCGGCAGTGGCGACCGCCGCGGGGTACCGTTCGGTGCTGATCCCGCGAATGGCTGCTGTGTTCAGCGCCTATGGCATCGGCCACGCCGGGCTGGCGCAGAATTACGAGCTGTCGGTCGATCCCGCGGCTGGATGGCTGGATGTGGCGGTAGAGCGCCTGATGGCGCGCGCCGGCCGGGACATGATGGCCGAAGGCATCGAACTTGCCGACTGCGAGGTAAGCGCTCACCTCGCCGATGCGGACGGTTCCGTCATCGCGGCCATCGATGTCGCAAATCCTGCCGCGTGGCCAGCGCCGGGACAGGTGGCCGGAGAAGCTTCGCTGTTTCTCACCGTGACGGCGCCGGTCGAGGCAAGCGGACGCAATGTCACCGTCTCGGCTGAAGCGGGAACCGTTAGCAATCCGCTGGTTTCGTCCGGGGAGCGGGCAGTGCAGTTGAACGGCGGCGAGCAGGCCATCCCGGTCTATCGCCTGTGCGATCAGGCCGTCGGTGCGAGCGGTTCAGGCCCGGCCATCATCGAAGATGAATTTTTCACCGGGCTGGTCGAAGCGGGATGGAAGATGTCGGTCCTTGATGGACGTGATGTTCTTCTTCAGGCCGAATAGTATTTTGGAGTTTACGATGAAACTCGCAATTACAGAATATCTGGCAATAGACACGGATAGCGAAAACTGGGAGTGCCGGTCCTGTGGTCATGCCCTGACCTCGGCGCATAACAACTACAAACTGGGTACGCTCGTTTACGATCGTGATCCGCGCGAGATCCATAATCCAAGGCTCGACCCGAAGCGGTATGCCTAT
>NZ_MKRR01000130.1:67072-68805 GCF_001897045.1 Sphingomonas sp. 66-10 | reverse complement strand
CGGTAATGGACATCGAATTCGATCTCGCAGCGCTCAAGCGGCGGGCCGCGGAACTCCGGTCTCTCGAAAGTAATCCCAACGCCGAATTGCCGGTGCCGGATCCCGCGCAGATTTTCAGCCATGGGCATTCGCATTCGACCCACAAGCATAACGCGGAGGATGGCCATGAACCGCATCGCAGTTGATATCGGTGGTACCTTCACCGATTGTTTCCTGGTGTGGGGCGGCGAGCGCGTTCACTCCAAGGCACTGACAACGCACGGCAATCTAGCGTTCGGGTTCAACCAGGCACTTGAAATCGCCTGCGCGAAGCTGAACGTCGACCGCGAGGCCGTCCTGGCCGAAGTGGATTCGGTCCGCTATGCGACAACGCTCGGGACCAATGCCCTCATCGAGCGCAAGGGGCCGCAGGTCGGTCTCCTGATCACGCACGGGTTCGAAAGCACGGTCCCGATCAGCCGTGGACGTGGCTACGGCGACGGCCTGACGCAGGCCGAGAAGCTGGACCTGACCCGCGCGCACCGACCCGAGCCGCTGGTGCCCATCCCACTTATCGCGGGCATCAGGCAGCGGATCGACTACCTCGGCAACGTCATCGCCGACATTGACGAAGAGCACCTACGGGGGCAGATTCGCGACCTCATCGAGCGTGGCGCCGAAGCGATCGTGGTGTCGACCGTCAACGGAACCGCCAACGCGAGCCATGAATATCGCACCCGCGAGATTATCCGCGAGGAGTACCCCACGGACATCCTCGGCTCGATCCCGGTTATATGCGCTTCCGACGTCTCGGGCCGGCGCGGGGAGTACGTCCGGACCACGTCCGCGATCATCGACGCGTTCCTGCACACGATCATGTATCACGCGATGAGCGAACTGCAGTCCAATCTGCGGCTTTCGGGATACCGCAAACCCATGGTGCTCGTCCACAACAGCGGCGGCATGGCGCATCTAAACTCGACCGACGCGCTCCAGACCGTGCACTCGGGGCCGGTCGCCGGGATCCACGCCGCAGAGGCTCTCGAGAGGCGCAGCAACCTGGGCAACATCGTCGCCACCGACATGGGTGGAACCAGCTTCGACATCGGGATCGTCGTCGAAGGCGGGGTGAAGCATTATGATTTCAACCCGGTCATCGATCGGTGGCTGGTCACGATCCCGATGGTGCACCTCAACACCCTGGGGGCCGGGGGCGGATCTATCGCGCGGTTCGATCCGATCTCGAACACTGTCGCCATCGGTCCAGACAGCGCCGGTTCCGACCCCGGACCGGCATGCTTCAACCGGGGCGGCCGCCATCCGACCGTCACCGACGCGGATCTGCTGCTCGGCTATCTCGACGAGACGAACTATGCGGGGGGCTCGATCAAGCTCAATCCGCGTCGCGCCAAGTCGGCCTTCGCCGACCTGTGCGAGACGCTCGACATGGAGCTGATCGACGTCGCCAAGCTGGTCAAGCGCCGGGCTGACGGCAACATGGCTGTCGGCATCGTCTCCGAGCTTGGCGCCAAGGGTTACAATACATCGGACTTCACCATGCTGGCCTATGGCGGCAACGGCCCGATGCACTGTTGCGGCATCGCGGCTGCAGCCAAGATCAACCGGGTGCTGGTCCCGCCGTTCAGCTCGGTGTTCTCGGCATTCGGCGCGGGCGGGATGACCCAGCTCCATATCCATGAGTCCGCCTACCTGACTCCGGCCTACAATTCGTCGACCCGCACCATTCTCGAGGA
>NZ_MKRR01000130.1:59730-66966 GCF_001897045.1 Sphingomonas sp. 66-10 | reverse complement strand
TTTGAAACACAGTCCGACGTGCTCGCGCTCATTGCGCAGCATCGCGAGGATTACGAGCGCCGGTTCGGGCGGAACGCCCCGGCCCCCGAAACCGGGGTCTGGATTACGGTGCTTCGCGTCGCGAGCTATGTGGAGCCGGATCCGCTGGATGTGTCCTCGCTTCAGCCCGAGCCCGGCACGACCCTCCGGCCGGAGCCGGTTGCCACGAGACTTTGCCACTTTCCGGGTGCGGACGGGCCGGTCGAGACGCCGGTCTACGATGGGCTGGCGCTCCAGCGGGGCGTGCGGCTTCAAGGCCCGGCCATCGTGAACCCGGGCGAGACCACTTACGTCGTGGAGCCGGGATGGACTCTCGACGCCATCGGAGAAGGCGGCGCCTGGATGACCCGCACCGAAGGGGAGGACTGATTATGACCAACGCCACCAACGAAGCGTCCGACCTTACACGCTTCCTCGAATCGAATATCGCCTTCCTCGAGCCCGATGACGAGATCATGCGCGACCATCGCATGGCGCCGCGCTCCTCCGCCGAGGAAGCCGTGCTCCGCGACGGCGGCGATCCGCATCTCTATGGGGAAATCCGGCGCTATCTCCAAGGTGCGCTGGACGATTCCTACGACATCTCGGAAAACATGGTGGTCGCGCCCGGCGGGCGTTTCGGCGACATGACGACCGCGATCTTCACGGCCTCGGGCGATCACGCGATGTCTTCCACGCGCGGCGTGATCGGCTTCTGCTCTTGCCTGCATTACCCGATCCGGTTCGTCCGCAAGTACTTTGAGCACGATCCGGCGGTCGGTGCCGGCGAAGGCGACTGCTTCATCTTCAATGACCCGTTCTACGGTGGGCTGCACACGCCTGACCAGTCGTCGTTCATGCCGGTCTATCACGAGGGCGAAATTATTGCCTGGGTCTGCATCGGGCTGCACCAGGGCGAAGACGGCGCGAAGGAGCCTGGCGGTATGGGGCCGGCGATCGAATCTCCGTTCGACGAAGGCCTCAAGATGCCCCCCATCAAGATGGCCGAAAACTATCGGATGCGGACCGACGTCCTGACCTTCCTGCAAAACAGTTGCCGTGACCCGCGCATGCAGGGCGCGGACATGAAGATGCGCCTGAATACCTGCGTCCGGCTTGAAGATGCCGTGAAGAAGGTGATCGCCGACTATGGCCCCGAGGCGCTGATCGGCGCACTGCGGCAGAACATCGAGTTCGTCGCGGACGAGGTGAAGCGTCGCATCGAGGCCTTGCCGCCGGCGCGGGTCCGGGGCCAGCTGTTCCTGGATTCCACCATGCGGGAAGATGCCCTGCTGCGCCTGCACCTGGAAACCTATGTCGAGAACGGCAAGCTGATCCTCGATTTCCGCGGCAGTTCGCCCCAAATCGGCAACCGTCCGATCAACGCGCCTCTCACGATGATGAAGGTGCTGATCTCGATGTCGTTCCTGTGCTTCGTCTGGCCGGATCTGCCGCGCTCGAACGCCGTGCTCGAACATGTCGAGCTGAGGACCGACCCGCGCACGATCACCGATTGCTCGCGCGATGTTCCCACGGTGCTCAGCATGCAGGTGCTGTTCAAGGGGATTACCCTGACGCACGTCTTGGCCGCCAAGCTCTATTATTCCGCGCGCAAGCAATATGCGAAGATCATTGCCCCCTGGTTCAACCAGACGATGACCTTTCTGTATGGCGGGATCACGCAGCACAACGACCACACCGGGAACCTGTGCGCCGATCTCAACGGGATGCCCGGCGGCGCCCATTGCGACAGCGATGGCGAGCACAGCATGACGCCCAACTTCTCGGCGATGTGCGACGTCGGAGAATCCGAACTCGCCGAACAGGATCTTCCGTTCGTGCAGATGATCGCGAAGATCTTCCCGCGCGACAATGTCGGCTTCGGCAAGTTCCGGGGCGGCGCCGGTCATCAGACTTCGGTCGCCATGCGCGGATCGCCGCTCTGGGGTTTCTCGGCGATCGCGGGCGGCTCCAAGTTCTCCTCGGCCCCCGGCATTTTTGGCGGCTATGGATCGCCCACTTATCCGGTGTGCCGCGTGAAAGGGATCAACATCTTCGAGGAGATCCAGAAGGAGGGCGGGTTCAAGGCCGATATCGAGCACATCATGAACGATCGTCCTTACGCCGGAGGAACGTACCTCGCCACCCGCGGTGCCATGCCGTACGAATTCTGCAAGGAGGGCGAGCTCTATTTGACCAGCCAGGGCGCCGGCGGCGGCTATGGCGACGTGCTCGATCGCGATCCCCAGCTGGTGATGAAGGACTTCCGCGAGGGCCTGATTTCAGAACGGACCGTCCGCGACGTCTATCACGTCGCCTATGATACGCGGTCTCTTGCCGCGGACCCGATCGCCACCCGCGAACTGCGCCACACCGAGCGCGAGGCCCGGAAATCCCGCGGCGTGCCGTTCGGCACCTTCATCGAAGGCTGGGTCAAGGAAAAGCCCCCCGAGCATCTGCCGTATTATGGCGGCTGGGGAACCGACCACACCAGGCTGTTCGCCAACGGCACCGAGGTGCGAAGCGATCAGGTGGGCATGATCATGATGCCCGATCCGCGCGACGTCCGCATAGCAGAGCTCGAAAGCCAGCTTGCGCGCCTCAGCGCTGAGGGAGGTGCAGATGTCCAACTTTGAGCCGGTCTACATCGCCGGGGTAGGGATGACCAAGTTCGGCCTCTACCCCGACCGTAGCATCAAGAAGATGGTGCGCGAGGCGGTCGAACTCTGCCTGGCTGATGCGTCGGCGCGCCCCGGCGACGTGGAAGGGCTCTACTTCGGCAACGTGGGGCAGGGGATGATCGAAGGGCAGTCGGCCGCCCCCGGCCAGATTGCTCTGCGCCCGCTCGGCTTCGAGCAGGCGCCCATCACCAATCTCGAGAATGGCTGCGCCTCGAGCTCGAGCGCGCTGTGGCTGGCGGTGATGCAGGTGCGCGCCGGCATGGCGGACATTGCCATGGCCGTCGGCGCCGAAAAGCTGTCGACCGATGACGTGGCCCGGCGCGATTCGGTGTTTCTCGGGGGTTTCGACGTCCACGATCGCGAAGGGGTCTTCCGCGAGCTGGCGCGGTACAGCGAGGGTATCGAAAGTCCGCCTGTCGAGGGATCGCGTTCGGCGTTCATGGACATCTACGGCCATTGGACCCGCGCGCACATGCGCGATTTCGGTTCCACTCAGGAGCAACTCGCGACCATCGCGTCCAAGAACCACTGGCACTCGACGATGAACCCTCTGTGCCAGTTCCAGCGTACCTTCACGGTCGAGGAAGTCCTGGCCGCCCGGCCATTGGCCTATCCGCTGACCGTTCCGATGTGCTCGCCCTACTCGGACGGTGCCGCAGCGACGATCGTCTGCTCGCGGCGCGGCCTCGAGAAGCTTGGCGCCAAGGGTTCGGCTGTTGCGATCCGCGCACTTGTCCAGGTGTCGGGAACCGACCGCGATTATCGCGACTGGGAACGGCATATCACGAAGATCGCCGCCGACCAGGCCTATGAAGAGGCCGGGATCGGTCCCGCCGAGATCGACTTCGCCGAAGTCCACGACGCCACGGCTTTCGGCGAGCTTCTCAATTCTGAGAACCTCGGCCTCGTGCCGCGCGGCGAAGGCGGCGTGGCGGCCGTCAGGGGTGAGACAAAGCTGGGTGGGCGCATCCCGATCAATCCATCGGGTGGGCTCGAATCGCGCGGCCACCCGCTTGGAGCGACCGGTCTCGCGCAAGTTCACGAGATCGTCACCCAACTGCGCGGGCGTGCGGGTCCGCGGCAGATCGAAGCGCCCAAGCTGGGCATCACGGAAAATGGCGGCGGGCTCTACGGCATCGAGGAAGCCACGGCCGTGGTCGGCATTTTTGCAGCGCCGGGGGAATAAGATGTCGCTTGTCCAGTATCTCGATCGCGGTGCTGTGCTGAATCCTCAAGGCGAGGCATTGGTCGGCCCCGACCGGACCTACACCTATGCCGAGGCCCAAGGGCTGACCTACCGGATCGCCAATCGCCTGGCTGGACTCGGGTTGGGCGAGGGCAGCGCGGGGGCGGTGCTGTCGTTGAACGCCGCCCTGCCGTTCATCTGCACGTTCGGCTTCTCACGCGCGGGGATGACCTGGGTCCCGGCCAATCCGCGCAACAACATCGAAGAGAACCGGTACTTGCTCGACACGTTCGATTGCCGGGTGGTCTTCTTCCACAGCGATTTTGCCAAGGACATCGAAGCCCTCCGGCCGATGCTGCCGAAAGTTGAGATCTACGTCTGCCTCGATGCCACGATCGGGGACATTCCCTCGCTCGAAGGGTTCCTGGGCGATGCCTCGAATGAGCCGATGGCCCCGCTCTGGCAGCCCGATGCGATCGCCTGCATCATGCCGACCGGCGGCACCACGGGCGCCTCGAAGGGGGTTCAACTCACGCAGCGGAACATCGCCACCTTCGTGGCGACCTACATGGCCTGTCTGAGTTACCGGACCGGCGAAGCCATCGTGAACCTGGCAGCAGCACCACTGACCCACGCGGCCGGGCTGTTCACGCTCGCCACCCTGTCACGAGGCGGGCGTGCCGTCATACTTCCGCGGGCCGAGCCGGAACTCATCATCGACGCCATCCAGAATCACAAGGTCACCGAGTTGTTCCTGCCGCCCACGGTCATCTACCGGATGCTCGACCATCCGACGGTGTGCGAGCGGGATTACTCCTCGCTCCGCTACTTCGTCTATGCTGCCGCACCGATGTCGGTCGACAAGCTGCGACGCGCGCTGCAGGTGTTCGGCCCCTGCATGACGCAGGTTTTCGGCCAGTCGGAAGCGCCCGCCCTGTGCACGTTCCTGGCTCCGGAAGAGCACTTCGTCGACGGCGAGATCGCCCCCGACGAGATCCTTGCCAGTTGCGGCCATCCCACGCCCTTCGTGCAACTGCGCATTCTTGACGACGACAACCGCGAGGTGCCGCAGGGCGAGCGGGGGGAGATCTGCGTCCGCAGCGACCTGGTGACGGCCGGGTACTACAAGCGACCCGATCTGACCGCGCTGGCGATCGTGGATGGCTGGCTGCACACCGGCGACGTGGGCTACCGCGATGCCCACGGCCGCATCCATATTTGCGACCGCAAGAAGGACATGATCATCTCGGGCGGGTTCAATATCTATCCGCAGGAGATCGAACAGGTCATCTGGTCGCATCCGGCGGTGCAGGATTGCGCGGTGATCGGCACGCCCGATCCGGACTGGGGCGAGGTCGTCACGGCCGTCGTCGAGCTGAATGCCGGGATGGAAGCGACCGCTACGGAGATCCTTGATCTCTGCCGCTCCGAGCTTGGCCGGATCAAGATTCCGAAGCGCCTAGATTTCATTGCCTCGCTTCCACGCAGTGCCAATGGCAAGGTGCTGAAGCGGGATCTCCGGGAAACCTACTGGCAGGGCCAAGCCCGCAAAGTCTGAAAAAGAGAGTGGAGTACGAGGGATGTCTGACAACAATCGCCAATGGATCTTTCTGAAGCGCCCGCAGGGGACGCTGACCGAAGACATCTTTGAGCTACGGCAGACGGCGATCGAAAAGCCCAAGGATGGTAAGATTCTCGTCAGGACCGCGCTGGTGTCGCTCGATCCCGCCAACCGGGCATGGATGGAGCCGACGCCGACCTACAAGGAACCCGTCATGCCCGGCGACGTCATGCACGGTTTCGCCATCGGCCGCGTCGTGGAGTCGAGCGCTGAAGGTTTTCAGCCGGGCGACGTGGTCGAGGGCATGTTGGGCTGGCAGGAATATGCAACCGTGCCCGCGGCGACGGTTCGCAAGCGGAATCCCCGCCACAGCATGGAAAACTTGTTGGGCGTTCTGGGCATCACCGGCCTGACGGCCTACTACGGGCTGCTCGAGGTGGCGAAAATCGCTGCGGGCGAAACCGTGGTGATCTCCGCTGCGGCCGGGGCGGTGGGCACGATCACCGGTCAGATCGCCAAGCTCAAAGGCTGCCGGGTCATCGGCATCGCCGGCGGTCCGGAGAAGTGCGCCTGGATCACCGAGGGCCTCGGTTTCGACGTGGCGGTCGACTACAAGAGCGCCGATTTCAAGGCAGACCTCGCGAAGGCCGTGGGCGAGGGCGTCGATGTCTACTTCGACAATGTCGGGGGTGACATCTTCGAGGCGATTATTCCGCACCTGAAGACCTATGCCAGGGTCGTCGCGTGCGGGACGCTGACCGACTACAACGATGCCGAACCCCAGCCGGGGCCGCGGGGCCTCCAGATTGCCTGCGTCGTCAAACGGCTGAGAATCGAAGGGTTCATCGTTCTCGACTACATGGCGACGTGGGACAAGGCCGAAGAGGAACTTGCCGGCTGGATCGAGGCGGGATCGCTGAAGCCGCCGGTGGACGTGCGCGAAGGCTTCGAGACGCTCCCGGCCAACCTGATCGGCCTGTTCAAGGGTACCAACAGGGGCAAGCTCATGGTGCGCATCGCGCCTGTGCAGTCGGCGTAGGCTGGCCATGGTCGATTTCCTGGCCCAGGTGGCGGAGCAGGCCGGTGCGTGCCTGTGGATCGACGACACGGAGTATGCCTCCCGCCTCCTGGCGGGCGGCGCTCCGCCGTGGCTCGACGTCGCATCGCTGATCGCCTGGCGGCAACAAGCGCAGAGCCTGCTTCACCCCAGCGTGACAGTGCTTGACGCCGGGGCGCTGGTGGAGGCGTGGCTGGCGCAGCGAGCCGACCTGCGAAACGCGGCTTTCGCCAAGTCAGGCCCGGCAAGGGCGCTCGGCGCGATATTTTCCGATAGTGGCCTGAAGCAGCACGTCAGCGATGCCCTGACGGGGCTGCGGCGCAGTTACCCGCTCCAGCCGTTGGTGCTCGCCATGCCGTCTCCGTTGCGGTGGATTGCCGGCGCGATCGCGCAGATGCCGCAGGCCGATCCTGAGCCCGACGAGGACGAGATCGAGGATGGCGCGGTGAATCTCGCGGACTTCTTGCGGGCGTTCGGCCGCGACGGCGTCGATGTCCTCGCCTTGGCCGAGGTTCCGGGAGCTGCGGCCTTGGCGCCGGGCCTATATGAACTCTACGATCCCGTGTTCAACGTCGCCGGACACTATCGCTGGGCCGTCGGGCTGGACCTCACCGCGCTTGCGGACCCGGCGGGGATCGAGGCGCCGGTGGATTTCGTGATCGCGCCCGACGGGCCCTGGGACTGCCTCGGCCAGGACGTCTCGGCCACAGTCTGGGCGGGGGGCGCTGCGGCG
>NZ_MKRR01000130.1:42598-59702 GCF_001897045.1 Sphingomonas sp. 66-10 | reverse complement strand
ACTTCGGGCTACGGTGTGAAACCCGGCTGATACAGACCTCATTTCGGAAAGAATCCTCAATGGCATCCGGAATTCCCAAGTCAAAGCAAATCACGACCGAATGGATCAACCAACTGCTGCGCCGGAACGGATATGGCGGGGAGGTCGACTCGTTTGACGCGGTCCCGATCGGGACCGGGCAGTTGGCGGAGTCGCTGCGCTTTACCTTGCAACGCGCGGGAGGAGCGGCAGACGGCGCGCCACTGTCGATCGTCGGCAAGTTTCCGTCATCCGACGAGAACAGCCGGACCACGTGCCGGGCGCTCAACCTCTATCGCAACGAGGTTCTCTTCTACAAGGAGCTGGCACCGCGCTCTCGGATCTACGTGCCCCCGGTACTCACGGCCGAGTTCGATCACGATACGCACGATTTCCTGATCGTCTTCGAGGATTTGTCAAGCAGCCGGGCCGGTAACCAGCTCGAAGGAATGAGCGTTGCGGAAGGGTGTGAGGCGCTGCGGGAGGTTGCGCGTCTCCACGCATCCAGCTGGGATGATGTCCATTTGCGGCAGCTATCATGGTTGTCCGTGCCCGAGACCGCTCAGGATTTCTATACGACCGAATTGCTCGAACAGGCTTGGCGCGAATTCGACTCTTACTTCGGACAGAGAATGGATCCGCAGGTCCGCGATGTCTGTTCGCGTTTCGTCTCGGCACACCGGAAATGGAATGTGGCGTTGCCCACACCCAAATGCCTCACGCACTGCGACTTCCGCGCTGACAATCTGCTTGTCGACGGCGCGTCAGGACGGATCGCAACGGTCGACTGGCAGACCGTGAACATGCTTAGCGCGGGTATGGACGCAGCCTATTTCGTGGGAGGCTCTATTCTTCCGGATGATCGCAGGGCACACGAACAGGAGCTTCTCGACGTCTATTTCAGCGAGCTGATTGACTGCGGCGTGCGAGACTACAGTTTCGATCAGTTTTATCGGGATTATCGGCATTACAGTTTTGCGGGACTGACCGTCGCCATCGCCGGCCTCATTCTTACCAAGCGGACAACGCGCGGCGAGGAAATGTTCTTCACTATGGTCGATCGGCACGCCCGGCATGTGATCGATCTGGATGCCATCCAGTTACTTGGCACATGAACTCAGTGCCTGGCGCACAGTCTAGGGAGCGACCATGCGGTTAGCCAAGAGCTGCTTTGATGTCGGCCTCATGATCGACCGGTGCCAGTTCCGACTTGAGGATTGGACCGGAATTGGCCTGCAACTCGATCACGTCATCGAGATCGAGGGGTTTTTGCAGCACCGCTTCAATATCGATCAGGCGGTACTCAAGGTCAACGTTGCGATCGAGCCACTGGCGGACGGCCCGTCATCCGGCCTTGCCTGGTTTGCGATTCATGGAAAGCGGTTCTCGCTGCAGGATGGATCTCCAGTGTACTGCCCGGACGCGTTAGTCCCCGCTCCCGCACGGTCGGTAGGGGGACAGGGCCTCGATATCGAGATCGCGACCCCGTCCCCGAATAATGCAATTCGATTTTACTCGGACGTCTTCGGCCTTGAGCAGGTCGACGACGCGACGGTTCGCTACGGCAGTGCTACGATAGGGTTCCGAACCGCTGCCAGGCCGACCTTGGCAATCCCCTTGCGCGGTCGCGGGATCCGCTACCTGACCTTTCAGGTCTTCGATGCGGACGCGGTCTGCAAAGACGTTGAGGCAAGAGGCGGAGCAGTTGGCCGTTCACCGATCGATTATGGCGATGTCGCAAGATACGGCTTCGTCCTCGACCCAGACGGCAACTGGATCGAGATTTCGGCACGCGCGTCCGTGATCGCGGCCTACCGGAACTAGACGAGGAGAGTGCTATGTAAGTGGAGAATGGGCCAAAGACGCCCGCCGAGATCTTGTTGCGGTAGAACCGGACGATTTCCCGTACCGCCGCCGCATCCAAATGCTTATGCTCATGACAGCCCTCCCGCGCGGGTCTCACAGCCATTGCGCCCATTTCAGACGCGGTGCGTCTTTTGCTTCGCTCACCTGGGTCGGGCGGTCACCGCACGGCGGCGATCCCGATCACGCCGCCGACATGGAAGCGCAGGACCTGTTCGCACATGCTGGGATAATCGTTGGCCTTCAACGCCCCTTGCGACAGGCGTTCGATCCTGGCGCTGCCGGAGTAACAGAAAGCGACCAGTCCATTCGCGAAGAGGTAGGCCAAATATGCGCGTCGTCGTGAAAGGTTTGGAACCGCGCTAACTGTCTCCGCGACGATCGCGTGCATGATATCGTCTGCGATCACCCGCAAGGTGCTCAGCCAATATACGCCGTGGGACGGGATCGCCGTCGTCATTGCACGGAAATAATTCGACCAGCCCCGGCCCCCTCTTTTGGTATGGCTGGCGGGGGTGCAAAGATGCGCGTGGATGACCGTGGCGAGGCGCTCCCGACTTTGTGGCATTTCACGCGCGATCTCGAGAATCTCCCACCGTTGCTCGTTGAGCGCCGGATGTCGGCGAAGGCACATGGCTAGGAACACGCCTTCTTTCGTTTTGAAGTGATAGTGGAACAGGCCGACAGAAATTCCGGCCGCGCTGGCGATCTTGCGCATTGAAACGCCGTAAAAGCCGTGCGCTGCAAACAGTCGCTCGGCCACGTCGAGGATGCGATCGCGTGTCTTTGTAGACGCAGGGGGATTGGGGAGGGGCGTGCCGATGCGCACTTGGTCGACTGCCTGAGCTACGGCACGAATGGCTGCCGGTACATATACAAGCAGTTCGCTCTGCATACCCTCCAGATCGTTTTCTTCTACCATCCCATCGGAGAGCTGCGAAACCCAGCCTGTTGCAGACGTCGCGCTTGCGACCGCCCCCATAAGAAAGGCAAAGCACCAGGCGGCCTGCTCTTGACTGAGATCGGGCTCCGCGTTGCGCATCGCAGCCAAGAACGCGGGTGCCTCTATCTCAAGGAAATGCCCAAGCCGCTTGTCCCACTGAGCCGATGACCCGAGCTGCGCCGAAACCTGCGCAAAATGTCGCCACTTCTCGGAAACTTCCATACGAGCGAACAACGGCTTTATAAAGGCAGCGACCACCGCTTCCAAGGACGCTGGTCCGTCAGCCTGAGCGTCTGCCAATTGCTCCAGCCTTGCTTTCGCCAAAGTAGGCGATCTGCGTTCGACAATTGCACTGGTGAGATTGTCGAGACCACCAAATGTCTCGCTGATCGCGGCAAGGCGCACATTGGCCGCCGCAGCGATGTCACGGACCGAAGGCGCGTCAAACCCAAAGCGCGCAACAAGCTCTTCGGCGGCGTCGAGCAACCGTTCCCTCGTAGTCGACGGAGGGGTCAACTCATCGAGCCAGGCATTCTCCACAAGATCAGCATCCTGCGCTGTGCTTCGTGACTTAGCAACGTTGTCCATCATCAATTTCAAAGGCCTCACTTTGACGGATAAGTCAATCTCGGGAGCGTCTGGACCGCTACGACGCCTGACAATGAAGGGTCCAATATTAGTGCGAATGTTCGGCTAATCATCGAGTTACATTTTGGACGATCGTTCCGCGAGTTTTTCTTGACGCCAAGTATGGCTGCGGCATAAGGCGACGGCAAGCTGGAACACCAGCGGATCGCGGTCGATCCTGAGCGCGACCCACTTGATCCGGGAGAAAATAGGATGTCGAAGCATCGTTCGCGCGCCACTGCGCGTCTCTTTCACACTGTAGCGTTGTCCATGCTGGCAACGGGCACCTTATGCGGTGTTGCACATGCTCAGGACACGCCTGTCATCGCTGCGGACCAGGAAGACATTGTCGTTACCGCAACAAAGCGTGCCGACGGCCAGAGCGTTCAGGACGTGGGGATGGCCATCACGGCGTTCGGTGGCGACCAGTTGGAAAGCAATTTTGTCCGGAGCCTCCAGAATCTGAGCTACGACGTGCCGAACGTGCAGCTCGAAGCAACCGGTAATCAACCTGGTTACGCGAATTTCTCAATTCGCGGTCAGGGCGTGAACAGCACCATTCCATCTATCGAGCCGACCGTTGGGGTTTTCGTGGACGGTGTCTATATGGGTGTGAGCGCCGGCCTCGTTCTCGACAATTTCGACCTAGAAGGCGTGGAGGTGCTGCGGGGCCCCCAGGGTCTGTTATTTGGAAAAAATGTGACGGGCGGCGCCGTGCTGCTACGAACGACGACGCCGGGCCAGACCCTGCGTGTGGCCGGCCGTGTCGCGGTGGAAACCGGTCTAAACGTCATTGCCAGCGGTTTGGTTTCGGGTGACGTGACCCCCAGCTTTCCACCAGCTGGGATTAGAGCCGGGCCGTTTTGTTGCGCATGAGCGCCGGGTAAGCAATGGCCTGTGCAGCGGAGCCCGTAGGGCGTAGCGGAGCAGGCCATTGCTTATGCAGTTCGGCGGCGAAGGCCGCCGGGGTCTCGTATCCAAGGGCTGAGTGTGGCCGTTCGTGGTTGTAGTCCTCCACCCATGCCGCGATCTGGACGCGGGCATGATCCATACTGAGGAACAGGGTCTCGTTGAGCAGTTCGTCGCGCATGCGCCCATTGAAGCTCTCGACGTAGCCGTTCTGCATCGGCTTGCCCGGCGCAATGTAGTGCCACTCCACGCCGACCTCCCCGCACCATGCGAGCACGGCATTGGACGTCAGTTCCGTGCCATTGTCGCTGACGATCATGCCAGGCTTGCCACGCTCGGCGATCAGATCAGCCAGCTCGCGCACGAGCCTGCGTCCTGAGATCGAGGTATCCGGCACGGCACGCAGGCACTCCCGGGTCACGTCATCCACGATGTTCAGGACCCGGAACCGACGGCCTGACGCGAGCTGATCGTGGACGAAGTCCAGGCTCCAGCGCTGGTTGGGCAGCGCAAGAACTGGGGCTGGAGCCCGTGCACCAATGGCGCGGCGCCGATTACGCCGGCGCCGAACCGCCAGCTTCTCTTCCCGATAAAGCCGCTGGGTCTTCTTGCGGTTGATCACGATACCCTCCCGCCGCAGCAGGATATGCAGACGGCGATAGCCGAACCGGCGCCGCTGCTGCGCCAACTCGCGCAGCTTCGACCGAACCTCGGCATCGTCATCCCGCTGGGACCGGTAGCGCATGCTCTTCCGGTCAGCGCCTATCACTCGACACGCCCGCCGCTCGCTCATCCCCAGGAATGCCTGGAGACGCGCGACCGCCTCTCGCTTGGCAGCGGGCGTCACCAATTTTTTGCGAGCAGATCTTTCAGGCCGGCATTGTCCAGCATGGCCTCGGCGAGCAGCCGCTTCAGCTTGGCGTTCTCGTCCTCGAGCGCCCGTAGCCGCTTCGCGTCCGACACCTCCAGCCCGCCATACTTGGCCTTCCAGTTGTAGATCGTCGCTTCCGACACCCCGTGCCGCCGTGCCAGGTCAGCGGTCTTCGCACCCGCCTCCGCTTCCTTCAGCACGCCAATGATCTGCTCTTCCGTGAACCTCGTTCGCTTCATCTGTCCGTCCTTCCAATGGGCCGGACTCTAATCAAGCTTGGAGGAAAATCAGGGGGGCACGTCACGGGGCCTCTCGTCACCGATCGTCTGGCGGGCAAGATTGCGGTCTATTACAACAAGGATGATGGCTGGTTTCGCAATCAGGCGAATGGCCAGTCGCTAGGCAAGGCCGAACAATTCGTCCTGCGATCGGCCTTAAATTTCACGCCGTCGGACGACGTCCAGTTTATCATCCGCGGCGAACATGGCAGTTTTGATGGAGATGGCTCGGTGGGCCAGAACCACGCATTGTTTCCACGTGGGTCCTTCGGCGTTTCGCAGGATACACGTGGACTCAGCAAGGCCGATTGGAACCAGATAACGGGCGAGCTCAACATCGACGCGGCCGGCGGCACCATCACGAATATCGCGAGCTATCGCAAAATTAATACCGATGCGGTCAATGATCTGGATGCCACGCCCCAGTTTCTCGCCAACGTCCGCCTGCAGATGCGACAGCATCAGTTCAGTAACGAGCTGCGGTATTCGGCAAAGCTGGGTTCGGTCAATCTGGTTACCGGCCTATATTATTTCGACCAGCGCATATTGTATGTTGAAAGCCGTGCGCTGAATGGCGGCACGGTCAACGTGTCAGGGGGCGGGACGCTCGAACAGCGAACGCTGGGAGCCTTTGTCTCAGCGGATTGGGAGCTTACCGAAACGTTCACGGTCAATTTGGGGGCTCGCTTTTCCAGTGAGCGGAAGCGCGCTTCTGTTCAGCAGGTGCGTGCCGGCGGATGTAACGTCGATACGCGCGTTTGCGGCGAGACATTCAGCGATAAAAAGACTTGGGGAAGCTTTACCCCCAAAGTGGGATTCCAGTGGAACCCGATGTCCGAGCTGCAAGTTTATGGTTTCTACACCCGCGGTTTTCGAAGTGGTGGCTATAATCTTCGCAGCACCGACGCTGTCGTTCCGCCAGGCCCATTCGATCAGGAAGCTCAGGACAGCTTTGAGATTGGCGCAAAGTACGGGACGTGGCGATCGCATGTCAACGTCGCGCTATTCACGAACAACGTGTCCGGTCTGCAGCGCGAAATCATCGTACCCGGACCGCTGGGCTTCGTGCAAACCATTCGGAACACCGCAGACGCGAGAATCCGCGGGATCGAGGTGGATGGGAAGGTCGAACTGTTCGAGGGCTTTTCGCTCACCGGTTTCCTCGGTTATGTCGACGGCAAGTATAAGAACGTCCTGCTCGACATTTCGGGCGACGGGGTGGTGAACGGCGTCGATCTTGCACTCGGTCTGCCGCGGCTGTCGCCATATACCTACGGCGCGGGCTTCAACTACGAGATCAATGACGACGCGGTCGGCAGGATCGTTGCGAATGCGTCGATCGCGCACCGCGACCGGGCATTTTTTACCGATAACAATGCAGGTTTTCTGCAAGGCGCCAATATCCTCGATGCCAACCTCTCCTGGACACCGAAAGCGAGCATGTTCACCTTCTCTGTCTATGGCAAGAACCTGCTCAATGAGTCAACGCTCGGAACAGATGCGTTACTGCCAACTGCTTTTGGCGGGCCAGGTGCAAGCTATTCGGTATTGCAAAAAGGGCGCGTGATTGGCGGTGAGGTTTCGTTTAAGTTCTAATTGCGCGATACGCAGCCAAGCGCCCCTGTGAAGGGTGGCTGGCGCCGGTCGGTACTGGGAAGACTGATTGATGGGCAGGTATGATCCGGTGTATGTTGCCGGCGTCGGGATGACCAAGTTCGGTCTTTGCCCGGAGCGCAGCATCAAGGCGATGGTGCGTGAGGCTGTGGAGCTTTGCCTGAAGGATGCGTCGGCGCAGCCTAGCGATGTCGAAGGGCTGTATTTCGGCAATGTCGGGCAGGGGCTTATCGAGGGTCAGTCTGCCGCCCCAGGACAGATTGCGCTTCGTCCGCTCGGGTTCGAAACGGCGCCAATCACCAATCTGGAAAATGGCTGAGCGTCGAGTTCGAGTGCGCTGTGGCTTGCGGTGATGCAGGTGCGCGCCGGAATGGCGGACATTGCGCTGGCGGTCGGGGCCGAGAGGCTTTCGACCCACGATGTCACCTGACGCGAAGCAGTGTTCCTCGGCGGCGTCGACGTGCATGATCGCGAGGGAGTTTTCAGGGAGCTGGCGCGCTATAGCGAGGGGGCGAAAGCCCACCCGTCGAGGGGGAACGTTCGGCCTTCATGGATATTTACGGTCATTGGGCACGCGCACACATGCGCGACTTTGGTTCGACGCAAATACAGCTTGTGCACATTGCGTCGAAGAACCACTGGCACTCGACGATGAACCCGCTGTGCCAGTTTCAGCGACCTTTCACGGTCGAGGAGGTGCTCGCGGCCCGGCCGCTTGCTTATCCGCTGTGAGCGCCGAAGTAAAAGTGACCCGGGCGCCGATTGAAATCTGACCCATGCGATATCGTGGTCCTCCCTGTGAGGAGGCCCGGATGGTTGGGGAAGAGACGGCGATGGAGATCCGGGTCTTGGCGAAGCACGGGAAAGGGGTACGGGAGATTGCGCGCGAGCTCGGCTGTTCGCGCAACACGGTGCGTCGTCATCTGCGGGAGCCGGCGGCGGCGCGTTATCGATCACGGCCGGCCCGAGCGACCAAGCTGGATGCCTATCAGGATTACATCGCCGAGCGACTGCGATCGGCGCTGCCCGAGGTGATCCCTGCCAAGGTGTTGCTGTGCGAGATCCGCGAGCGGGGTTATGGCGGCGGCTACACGATGGTGAAGGTCTATATCGCGTCGTTGCGAGCGGTCGTGGTACCTGAGCCAGTGGTGCGGTTCGAGACGGCGCCTGGCCAGCAGATGCAGGTCGACTGGGCGACGATCCGGCGCGGTGAGAACCGGTTGTCCCTATTCGTCGCGACTTTGGGCTGGAGCCGTGCCGCTTATATCGAGTTCGTGGAGGATGAACGCGTCGAGACGCTGATCGCGTGTCACGAGCACGCCTTCCTTGCCTTCGGCGGCGTGCCGCGGGACGTGCTGTTCGATAATATGAAGACGGTCGTGCTCGAGCGCGACGCTTATGCGGCTGCCGCGTACCGAGAAATCCTGGCTGCCAATGGCATCGTCGGCTCGATGAGCCGACGAGGAAATCCGTACGACAATGCAAAGGCCGAGAGCTTCATGAAAGCGCTCAAGGTCGAAGCGGTATACCCGATGGCCTTCGAGACCTACGCTGACGTAGCAACTCTGCTTCCGCCATTCATCGAAGACGTCTACAACCGCCGCCGGCTACATTCGGCTCTGGGATATCTCAGCCCGGTCCAGTTCGAGGAGCAGCACGCCCGCCTGATGGTCAAAACTGCCGCCTGACTTCTGTCCGAACCCAGGGCCCCACTCCAATTGGATGCGAACCATTTTTCGCCGGTAATAATCCAGTCGTCTCCGTCCTGAACAGCGGTGGTTCCGCCTCGCAGCAGGTACAGGATCGCCTCGACTATCTGCCGGTAATTCAGACCGGCGGGCGACCGAGTTTACCGCGCGGCGGGAGCAACGGCTCCAGAATTTCCCATTCGGCATCGGTCAAATCGCTGGGCAAAAACAGAGCGGCTCTGGCATGCCGCCGCCGGGTGATATCGGTCCACATGTGTCGTTCCGTCGTCGTGTCGCAACAACGCCTGAATCAAATGCTACTGATATTGCACACCTTCTTTTTCGGTCAGCCTCTGAAAGTTCTTCCGCACGCCCCCTCACGCTCAGCGGTCGCGTGATCTGGCTCTGTCAGGTTTCTCTGGGGCCGCGTTGCAGCGGCCCCGACGCGGGCAATCACCGAGTGCAGCCAGCACATTGCCTGCAAGCAGCGCGATACGGTCGGTTGGCTCGGCTCCCCATCTAGGAGCCCACCCAGTTCGGGTAGTCAACATCGTTCCCCTATTCGGCCATGTGGTGCGAGATAAGAGTATCCGCAAGGTGGAAGCCTCGCGGTCGGTACAGAATCCGAAGGAGGGATGGATGAGGGTAAGTCACAAGCTATTGACGGTTGCGTCGCCAATTGCGCTGCTTTCAGGCGCGCCTGCACTTGCTCAGGCTGCTGACCAACCGGCCGGGGCCAGCGCGGATGAATCCAGCGCAACCCAAGATATCGTTGTTACTGCCCAACGTCGCGAGCAGTCGCTCCTCAAGGTTCCACTTGCGATCTCGGTCGTTGGGAATGAAGCTCTTCAAAGCAAGGGAATTTCAGCATCAAGCGAGCTCGCGAGCGCGGTGCCCAACCTGCAGGTCAGCAGCCCGTTCAGCATTATTCCCAATTTTACAATGCGCGGCATTGGCGTGGGCAATGAGTATAACGCCAACCAGGCATCGCCGGTCGGCGTTTACATTGATGACGCTTATGTCGCATCACGAGCGAGTCAAGGCCTCCAGATATTCGATCTTGAACGCGTTGAGGTTCTGAGAGGGCCGCAGGGCACGCTGTACGGGCGAAACACAACCGGCGGCGCAATCAACTTCGTCACCAGGGCGCCCAAGCTCTCAGGAAACAATGGATTTGTCGAACTGGGATACGGCAACTTCGATGATCGCCAAGCGCAAGCAGCAGTTGAGCTAACGCTGGTAGATGATCAGTTGGGACTCCGGATTGCTGGCACCTACGAAAAGAACGACGGTTTGATCCGAAATGTCGTGCCGGGGACTCCGCGGCCAAATTCAACCGATAGCCTGTCAGGGCGCGTGACGCTTCGCATTAAGCCGGGCAACGGAGCGGTTGATATTCGACTGAAGGGGTTTGCGGCTCGTAGCGACGGAACTCAGGTCGGCGTCCATGGGATCACGGCATCAAGGGCCGGACTGGGATTTTTCGAAACTGCGCATGGGATTGTAGCAGAACAGCCGATGCGCGTTCAAGGTGGGCAAGCGAACATCAAGATCGACATCAGCGATCGCATCACCTTGAACTCTGTTACGTCGCTCCAGAGCGGCAAGGGCTACGTGGTTCAAGAAGCCGATGGGTCGCCGCTGCCAGTTCTGTATGATGATCTCCGTTCCGAAACAAAGGAGTTCAACCAAGAAATCCGTTTGAATTATGATACGGATCGATTGCACCTTGTCGGCGGTGCTTACTATGGAAGCGATCGAAACGCGACCAATAACCTTTTCAATATTGGCGGAACAACAGGCTTTTTGCAAAGCTTTGTGCAGAAGAGAAAGTCATACGCGGCTTTTGCGCAGGGAGATTTCAACCTATCCAGTGACCTGGTCCTGACTGCGGGCATTCGTTACACGCGAGACAAGTCTCGATATGAGGATGGAAAGTCCTTTTTCGTTGTCTTGCCGTTCGAGGCCGGCCCGGTCACACAGGTTCTCCAAACCGTCTTCGGAACTGACGTCCCGGCTTCGCGCCAGTGCGCCACAAAGCCTGACAACAGTGTGAATCTGTGTGACTCAGAGGGTGCGGTAACCGGCAAGATTGGGCTGAGCTATACGCTTGCAAACGGCACTCTGCTGTTCGCGAGCGCGAGCAGGGGCTATCGTGCTGGGGCGGTTAACGGCGGCGGCTTCACGTCGGCAAGAGGCATCTTTTACGTTGCACCGGAAAAGGTCAACGCCTTCGAAGCTGGCTTCAAAGGGCGGTATTTCGACAATTCCCTGACCGCGGCCGTCAGTGCTTTCTATTACGACTACACCAATCAACAGCTTCAGGATGTTCGGACGGACAATACGATTGTCGGGCCGGCACCGGTCAGCTTCCTGCTGAACGCACCGAAGTCGGAAATCTACGGCCTCGAAGGCGAGTTTCAGTTGCGTGTCTCGCCCGCGCTCACCTTGAATGCCTCGATTGGCTATCTCCACGCCACCTACAAGCAGCTTGAACTGGGAACCCTGCTTGACGCGAACAGCGTTCCCATTCCCGGGAGCGGGACAAGGCTTGACGGTAACGATCTGACGCAAGCGCCCCGTTGGTCAATCCAGGCTGGTTTCGACTGGCGGGCGTTTGCAGTTGCCGGCGGCGACGTCCGCCTGAACGGCAACGTGAACTATTACAGCCGCCAGTGGCTCTCGCCTTGGAACGAAAAGAATGGAGCAGGGTCTGGTTCGAAAAATCAGGAACTGGTTCAGCCTGGCTACGCCAAGGTCAACGGTGAGATCAGTTGGGAAAAGGGGAACGTACGAGTTTCCGCGTGGGCCAAGAACCTCTTCAACGAGAAGACCTACGCTTACGGACTCGACCTTTATTCGGGTGGCTTGGGTTACAACTATCTAGCTGTCGCAAATCCTCGTACCTACGGCGCGAGGGTCAGGTTCAGCTTCTGAAGTTCATGGGCGCGAGGCGGAAACGCTTCGCGCTCAAGGCTTTGCATGCAGGACTGAGGTGTATTATACTCGCCCTCAGAGACCAGCACCTGCTACATCGGCCCTCGATGGGCACAAGGAATAGCTTCAGATCGGATTGCGTAAATGGTTGTCCTGCAATCCCTTCTGGCACCGCCATCGGCCCCAAAGTATGAGATCTATCGCAAAGCGGTGAGTCATTCCGTGCGGTGGTTGCAGTCACAACCCGCTGCGATCGTTGGGGTTTTGGCACCAGCAGGGTACGGTAAAACTTCATATCTGCGCCAAATTCATTTGGAAGCGAAGGCTGCTGGTCATGCGGTGGCATGGCTTTCGCTCCGCGATGTCGAACTCGATGCAAACACGTTGATTTCACACCTGTCTGCGACGCTGCGCGCTTCCGGGATCGGTGTCGGCCTCGAGATCGAACGCATTTCCTCGCCCAACTTGGCGGTGATGCAACTGCAATCCGCCATCGAACAGTTCGGCAAGACTGTCACACTGATTCTGGATGACATCGACGTTCTGGAACCGCAGCTTGCAAACATCATTGAGCGCCTTTTTTCGCCCGAGTTCGACACATTTCGGATAGCGTTCAGCGCGAGAAGGACTCCTTTCGTCCGACTGGGCAAGATTTCGACGACTGGCCGATACCGACCAGTCCCCCCAAATGAGCTGCTCCTCAGCTTTGCTGATATGCACGAACTTATCCGCAAGCGGTTTGTGACGGCTCCGGACGTATTCCTCGTCGGTTCTCAATATCGCATGACGCAAGGCTGGCCGGCTGCGGTTCAGGTTCTTGCACGTGGTCAGTTGTCCCGGTTCCCGGCGCTGCCGGGTACAGGCATGGCGAGCGCGAACGGCGACCTGGCGGCTTTCATCAAAGAGGAGGTCCTGGCAGATTGCACCGATGCGGAATTGCAGCTTCTCAGACTGGTAGCACTCGTTGGTGCAGCCGAACCCAAGCTCTTGAACAGGATTTTCTCGCGATTGGACGGGCCGCCGGATGTAGGTGAACTCGTCGCGGCCAACCCGGTGTTCGAGAGGACAGCGGGTGGCAGGGAGATCACTATAAATCCGCTTCTTGCCGATTATCTCGTTGAGGAACTCAAATCATCCGACCTCTCGAAATTTCAGGCTCTTTCGCTGCAACTTGCAGATTGGCACGAGCGCATCGGACAGCCGGACCTGGCGATCGATGAATTGATCGATGCCGGTGCTTTCGAGCGGGCCATCCAGTTATTGGGGAGAGAGGGCAGGCGGGTGACCCTCGACGGGGTGCCGGATCGCTGCATTTCCTGGCTCGAGCGGCTACCTGAAAGGCCGGACGAGCCTGATATCGGGCTTCTGATGGCCGAGGCTTGGGCACGTATCGCGCTCTACGATCTGGTTCGCGGCGCTGAACTCATCGAGCAGGTCCGGGAACTTTCGACGGGTGCAAAAGACGTGGGGACCGCGCTGGAGCTTTGTCTCGCGGATGCCTTTCGGTATGCGATGATGGATGACTTCGTAACGGCGTTTGAAGTGGTCAAATCCGGTTTTTCAATACAGCAAGGTCCTGAATCGCCGTTCATCCACGCCGGCTATTCCAATTTCTCGGCTTGGCACAGCATTTCGGTTGGCAGGTTTGAGGAAGGACGCTCGGAACTTTACCGTGCTGCCCGCTATGGCCCTGAAGCCCAGGGTCATCTGGCCTGGGTCTATGGGACTTTGGGAATCGCGAAAGCCTTTACGCTTGAAGGAGACATGACAGCAGCCGATGCCGAATATCGCCGTATCGTGTCTGTCGCGGAGGGGCGACGTGGCTACGCCTCGGCGGTGGCAGCGAGCGCGGTAGGTCCATGGCTCGACGTGCTCTACGAGATGAACCGGATAGACGAACTGCAATCTTTGCTCATTGGACGGCTGGATCTCGTTTTTCGGGCCTGCCTTCCCGGCGGGCTTGCCTCTGGCGCATCGGCGATCGCGAAAGCGCTCTTTCTCGACAATTCGACCGAGGATGCAGCAGCCCTTCTGCACCGCCTGGAAGAAGTCGGATCGAACCGCATGCTCGACCGGTTGCGGGCCAACGCGTTTGCGACGCAGATCTGGATTGCGCTCAAGCAGGGCCGATCCGGTCATGTCCGCCTTATCCTCGACCGTCTGACATCGATGACTGACAAAAGCGTGGGCCTTGGTGGCACAGGTCAGGCAGCGGTCAACTTTCTCGCGGTCATCTCGCAGGGGCGGGTTCAGGCCCGCTCCAACCCCGCGCGCGCAGCGGCAGATTTGGAAGAGGTGCTCAAGACACTGAGGTCCACGCCGTGGAGACGAAACCAACTCGCCATCATGGCGCTGCTGGCTTCTGCCGCATGGGCATCCGGCAACTCCAGCCGCGCTGTCGACGTGCTGGCGGAATGCCTCGAGATGGGAGCGCCGCTCGGGATCAAGCGGACAATCGTCGATGAAATCGATGACCCTGCGCTGTTGGAGCAGGATGGGCTCCGCCGGGCACTAGGCGCTGGGGGCAACACGTTACGTGAAGAACTCGTCGGCATCATGCATCGCGCCGAGGTGGATGCAAAAACGCAAACTGGCGCCGAACGTGTCGACCCGTTGCCCCCTGGTCCGCACAATGGGCGATCGGAGCTGTTGGCATTCACCGGAAGAGAGCGCGAAGTGCTCTTCCTGATCGAGCGCGGCCTTCCGGTGAAGCACATTGCCAGGGCGCTCGACGTTTCCCCTGACACCGCCAAATTCCATCTCAAGAACATTTATCAGAAACTGGGCGTCCACGATCGGGTTGCGGCAAGCGAGGCGATCAGGAAAATGCAGTTGTTCGAATAGCATTCGGACGCTGAAATGGACGGGCAAGGCGAGTTAGGGAAAGAGTATCGTCTTGAGATTCTCGGCCTTGTTATCGCTGAACTGGCGGTAGGCTGCGGTGCCATCGGAGAGGTTGTAGCGGCTCGTGATAAAGCGCTCTGGCGAGATGCGCCCGGCCTGCAATAAAGCTATCAAATCCTGCCAATATCGAGTGATTTCCGTTGCGAAGTTACCTCGGATGGTAACATTGTTGAAGAACGCCTTGGGGGGAATTCGGAAGTCCATTTCGTTGTTGACCCCCAAGATCGATACTGTGCCGTCGATGCCGACGAGGTCCAACGCCAGCTTTACAGTCCGATCAGAGCCTACTGCCTCGATAACGCAGTCTACCATCTTGCCTTTGGTGGCCTCGGCCAGGACTTCGACGACATCTCCGCCGTCCACCGGCACTGCCCCCAGTTCGGCAGCGCGCCGTCTCCTTTCAGGTACAAGGTCGATCGCATAAACGACGGAGGCACCCATCATTAGGGCGAGTTCGATCACCATCAGGCCGATGGGGCCTAGGCCGACCACAGCGACCGTCCGGCCGGACCGGATGTCAGCGTTGAGTACGGCACAATAGGCAGTGGGCAGATTGTCGGTGAGCAGGATGGCCTGCTCGATGCTTACGCCCTCGGGTAGTGCGGCTGCATTGTGGTCCGCGCCCGGAACCCTGATCAGTTCGGATTGGCATCCTCCCAGCCCAGTGCCGAGGCCATAGACGTTCCACCCGCCACCCCGACACATCTTGCTGTTGCCGCGCAGGCACTCAGCGCACCGCCCACAACTAACGAAGCCCGAGAGCATGACGGTGTCGCCGACCCGGTGGCGGGTGACCGCCTTGCCGATCTCCACCACTTCGCCGACGGCTTCGTGGCCGACGCAGATCTTGCCTGCGGTGCTGAAGCCGGCTCCGATCTCGGTGAAATCGCCATGCTGATGATAAAGGTGCAGATCGCTTCCGCAGATGCCACAGGCCTTGGCCTGAACGATTATGTCCCGAGCGTCTGCAATCTCGGGATCGTCGATTCCCTCGTATCGGACATCCTCGGCGCCATGCAGAACCAATCCCTTCACCCTGACCTCCCGTAATAGCGATGCCGCCTGCCGAAGACAGGGCACAGAAAAGTTGCCGTCCTGGGCGCAGATCTGAACTACCCGGTGAGGGTAGGGTTCTTCACGGGCGCAATCTTCTAGATTCGGCACACATCGATTTGGAGGCAGCTTGTGGAATTGGATTTCGCTTTAGGTGAGACGGCAGATATGATCCGCGATACGACTCGCCGGTTTGCTGAGGATCGGATCGCTCCCTTGGCCGTCCGCATGGATGCCGAGGACTGGTTCCCCTGCGAAATCTGGCCCGAGATGGGAGCTTTGGGCCTCCATGGCATCACGGTTGAGGAGGAGTTCGGCGGCCTCGGCCTCGGCTATCTGGAGCACGTGGTCGCCGTGGAGGAGATCGGCAGGCAGTCGGCCTCCCTGTCGCTCAGCTACGGTGCGCACTCCAATCTCTGCGTTAATCAAATTCGCCGCTGGGCCAACCCCGAGCAAAAGGCGAAGTATTTACCAAAGCTGATTTCCGGCGAACATATTGGCAGTCTCGCGATGTCTGAGGCCGGGGCGGGGTCTGACGTTGTCGGCATGAAGCTCAAGGCGGAAAAGGTTGCCGGGGGCTATGTCCTGAACGGCACCAAGTTCTGGATCACCAATGCCACCTATGCCGACACCTTGGTGGTCTATGCTAAGACCGGAGAAGGTTCGCGCGGCATAACTACTTTCATCGTCGAGAAGGGCATGCCCGGCTTCTCCATCGGGCAGAAGATCGACAAGATGGGCATGCGCGGAAGCCCCACCGCAGAGCTGGTGTTCGATGACTGCCACGTGCCGGAAGAAAACATCATGGGGCCGCTCAATGGCGGGGTGGGCGTGCTCATGTCGGGTCTGGACTATGAACGCACGGTCCTGGCCGGCATCCAGCTCGGGCTCATGCAGGCCTGTCTCGATGTCGTGTTGCCCTATGTTCGCGAGCGCAAGCAGTTCGGCAAGCCGATCGGCGGGTTCCAGCTCATGCAGGCCAAGATCGCCGACATGTATGTCGCCCTGAATTCGGCACGCGCCTACGTCTATGCCGTGGCCCGCGCCTGTGATGCCGGAAAGACCACGCGTTTCGACGCCGCGGGTGCCATCCTGCTCGCCAGTGAGAACGCGTTCCGGGTGGCCGGCGAGGCGGTCCAGGCGTTGGGCGGCGCTGGATATACCAAGGACTGGCCGGTGGAGCGGTTCCTTCGCGATGCCAAGTTGCTCGACATCGGTGCCGGCACCAATGAGGTGCGCCGGATGCTGATCGGCCGCGAATTGGTGGGGGCACAGTGAGCGGCCCCCGGCTCGAAACGCGGGTTGTCCGCGAGGACGAGGCATTTGCGGCCAACCACCGGCACAATCGCGCGCTGGTCGATCGCCTGTACTCCGATGTTGCCGCCGTCGCGCTGGGCGG
>NZ_MKRR01000130.1:35078-42500 GCF_001897045.1 Sphingomonas sp. 66-10 | reverse complement strand
GCCGGGATTGGCAGAGTGTCCGGGCGCCAAGTCATGATCGTGTGCAACGACGCCACGGTGAAGGGAGGGACCTACTATCCGCTCACGGTCAAGAAGCACCTGCGAGCGCAGGAGATTGCCGAAGCCAATCGCCTGCCGTGCATCTATCTGGTCGATAGCGGGGGCGCGAACCTGCCGCACCAGTCGGAAGTGTTTCCCGACCGCGATCATTTCGGGCGCATCTTCTATAATCAGGCAAACATGAGCGCGAAGGGCATTCCACAGATCGCTTGTGTCATGGGGAGTTGCACCGCTGGAGGGGCTTATGTTCCCGCGATGTCTGACGAGAGCGTCATTGTGCGCAATCAGGGCACCATCTTCCTGGCGGGTCCCCCATTAGTAAAGGCCGCCACTGGTGAGGAAATCAGCGCCGAAGACCTCGGCGGCGGTGATTTGCACGGCCGCAAGTCAGGTGTGGTGGACCACGTTGCCGAAAACGATGAGCATGCGCTCACCATCGTGCGCGACATCGTTTCGCATCTGCCCGCAGAATGCGCGCCAGAGGTTCCGGCAATAGAGCCGCGACCGCCAGCCTTTCCGGCCGAGGACCTGTACGGGATAATTCCCCAGGACGTCCGTGCGCCCTATGATGTCCACGAGGTGATCGCACGGATCGTTGACGGAAGCGAATTCCACGAGTTCAAGGCGCTCTACGGCAGCAGCCTGGTCTGCGGTTTCGCCCACATATGGGGATTCCCCGTCGCCATCATCGCCAACAATGGCGTGCTCTTTCCCGAGAGCGCCATGAAGGGCGCGCATTTTATCGAGCTGGCTTGCCAGCGGCGCACGCCGCTCCTGTTTCTCCAGAATATTTCTGGGTTTATGGTGGGAGGCAAGTACGAAGCAGAAGGGATCGCAAAGCATGGCGCCAAGCTCGTCACTGCAGTTTCAACGGCAACGGTGCCCAAGATTACCATATTGATCGGAGGCAGCTTCGGCGCGGGCAACTACGGCATGTGCGGGCGCGGTTACTCCCCTCGGTTCCTGTTCAGCTGGCCCAACAGCCGCATCTCGGTCATGGGCGGCGAACAGGCAGCCAGCGTGCTGGCAACGGTTCACCGCGATGCTGACAAGTGGACGGCGGAGGAGGCTGAGGCGTTCAAGGCGCCTATTCGCCAGCGCTACGAGGAAGAGGGCAATCCGTGGCACGCCACGGCCCGGATGTGGGACGATGGCATAATCGATCCTGCCCAGACGCGCGACGTGCTGGGGCTAGCTTTGGCCGCTTCGCTGAACGCGCCGATACCCGAGCGTCCCGCTTTCGGCGTGTTCAGGATGTGACGACGGGAGGCCGGGCACAGCGCCAGTCGCCGCGTGCTCCGGCAGGCCACGCCACCCTTCATTCCAGGCCCGGGATTGACGTGATGCAATCCAGGGCGATCAGGGGATCCAACCCAGCATGATCAATTCTCTCCTTATCGCCAACCGCGGCGAAATCGCCTGCCGCGTGATCCGCACGGCGCGGGCCATGGGCATGCGCACCGTGGCGGTCTATTCCGATGCCGACGCCGATGCCCTGCATGTGCGGCAGGCAGACGAAGCGGTGCATATCGGCCCGTCGGCCGTGCGGGAAAGCTACCTTCAAGGCGAGAAGATCCTCGCTGCGGCCAAAGCGACCGGCGCCGAAGCCATCCACCCGGGATACGGGTTTCTTTCTGAGAATGCCGAGTTCGCGCAGGCGGTAATGGACGCCGGGCTGGTCTGGGTCGGCCCGAACCCCTCGAGCATCACCGCGATGGGGTTGAAGGACGCCGCCAAGAAGCTGATGGCCGAGGCCGGCGTACCGATCACGCCGGGCTACATGGGGGAGAACCAGGACCCCGCTTTTCTGGCCGGAGAGGCGACCCAGATCGGCTATCCAGTCCTCATCAAGGCGGTGGCCGGTGGCGGCGGCAAGGGCATGCGCATGGTCGAGCGGGCGGAGGACTTCCCCGACGCGCTGCTGTCCTGCCAGCGCGAAGCCGTTTCGAGCTTCGGCAACGGCCACGTCCTGATCGAGAAGTATATCCAGCGTCCCCGCCACATCGAGGTTCAGGTGTTCGGGGACAGGCATGGCAACGTCGTGCATCTGTTCGAGCGCGACTGCTCGCTCCAGCGCCGACACCAGAAGGTGATCGAGGAAGCGCCTGCGCCGGGCATGGACGCGGCGACCCGCGAGGCGTTGTGCTCGGCCGCGGTCCGTGCGGCCCGGGCGGTCGACTACGTCGGCGCCGGCACGATTGAGTTCATCGCCGACGCTTCCGACGGGCTTCGCGCCGATCGAATCTGGTTCATGGAAATGAACACTCGCCTCCAGGTGGAGCACCCGGTTACGGAGGCCATCACCGGGGTCGACCTGGTGGAATGGCAGTTGCGCGTCGCCAGTGGCGAGGCCCTGCCGCTGAGCCAGGACCAACTGTCGTTGCGCGGTTGGGCCATGGAGGCGCGGCTCTATGCGGAGGATCCGGCGAAGGGCTTCCTCCCCAGCATCGGCCGTCTCGAGCTCCTGCTTTTCGGGGGCGCAACCGGCGGTCGCATCGACACCGGAGTTTACCAGGGTGCCGAGGTGTCGCCCTTCTACGACCCGATGATCGCCAAGGTGATTGCCCAGGGCGCGACCCGGAACGAGGCGCGTCAGCGGCTCGGAGAGATGCTCGGTGGGACCGCCGTTTGGCCAGTGAAAACGAACGCCTTCTTCCTGGCGCGCGCGCTGGAACATCCGGAATTCGTTGCAGGGCAGGTCGATACCGGATTGATCGCGCGGGACGGCGAGGCGATGGCGGTGCCGCCGCATCCCTCGGCGGCCGCGATGAGGCGTGCTACCCGCGAGCTGATCTCCAACCAGCCCCTCGCCGGCTTCAGGCTCAACTCCGAACCCGCGCGGAGCGCGATCTTCCTGCTCGATGGCCAGGCTACGGAGATCGCCTTGGAAGGTGGCGGCAGTGATCGTCCCGCCGGATCGACGCTGGTGATCGACCAAGGACAGGCGTGGTTGCTCGCGCCGTGGCGCCAGGACGGCACTGGCGGGAGCGCATCGAGCGACGGCCAGATCCTTTCGCCGATGCCGGGCCGGGTCATCTCAGTCGAGGTAAGCGCCGGGGCGATAGTGAAGAAGGGGCAACGGCTGTTGACCCTTGAGGCGATGAAGATGGAGCACACGCTGACGGCGCCGTTCGACGGGGTGATCGCGGAGCTCAATGCCGTGGCGGGCTCACAGGTGCAGGTGGATGCGCTGCTGGCACGGGTCGAGAAGGAGGTGCAGTGATGGCAGGGCGGTATTTCGATCAATGGCAGGTGGGCGAACGGATCGAGCACGAAATCCGCCGCACTGTCACCGAAACAGACAACCTCCTATTTTCGACTATGACCCACAATTCCCAGCCGCTGCACATCGACGCGGAGGCCGCAAGAGCCAGCGAGTTCGGGCAGATCCTTGTCAACGGCACCTTCACCTTTTCGTTGATGACCGGCCTGTCGGTCGGGGACACGACCGCCGGTACGCTCGTCGCCAATCTCGGTTATGACGAACTGATGATGCCCAAGCCGGTGTTCATCGGCGACACGCTGCGCGCGGCGACCGAGGTGGTCGAGCTGCGCGAAAGCCGGTCGCGACCGAATGCAGGTGTGGTGACGTTCCGCCACGAGATGCTCAATCAGCGCAACGAGATCGTCTGCCGGTGTCGCCGCTCTGCCCTGATCCTCAGGACGCCGTCGTGAGATTGCGATCGCTGCTGTTTGTTCCGGCGGATCGGCCGGAGCGCTTTGCCAAGGCCGTTGCGAGCGGGGCCGACGCGATCATCCTCGACCTTGAGGACTCGGTTGCCGCAGCCCGCAAGGATTACGCACGCGGCGCGATCCGGGACTGGCTGTCGGAGCCCCGGGAATGCCTGAGCTTCGTCCGCGTAAACCCGCTGGGCAGCGCCTTCGTCGCCGACGATCTAGAAACGGTGCTCGGGACGGACCCGGCAGCACTGTTGCTCCCCAAGGCGGAGGGGGCCGCTAGCGTGCGGGCCATCCTGGGGATGGCGGGGAGCGCTCCGGTTCCCCCGATATTGCCCATCGCCACTGAAACCCCGGCCGCGGTCTTCGAACTCGGCAGCTACCGCGAGGTTCGGGATCACCTGGTGGGATTGACCTGGGGGGCAGAAGATTTGCCTGCGGCGATTGGCGCGAGCTCGGCGAGGGAGCCGGACGGCAGCTATACCGCCCCCTACGAACTGGCGCGGAGCCTGACCCTGTTTGCCGCCCACGCCACCGGCGTCGCCGCGCTCGAAACGGTCTTTCCGAAAATCGACGCGCCGGAAGCGCTTGACGCTTATGTGCGTCGGGCACGGCGCGATGGGTTCGTCGGCATGATGGCGATCCACCCTGGCCAGGTGCCGGTGATCAACGCGGCCTTCATGCTGGGGCCGGACGAGATTGACCGGGCCCGCCGGATCATCGCGGCCTTCGAAGCGTCGCCGGGAGCGGGGGCACTCCAGCTCGACGGGGCGATGATCGATGCGCCCCATCTCAAGCAAGCGCGAGCGTTGCTGGCTCAAGCCGGAGAGGAAATATGAACAAGATTTATCCCGATGCCTGCTCCGCGCTCGACGGATTGTTACGCGACGGGCTGCTGATCGCCAGCGGCGGCTTCGGGCTCTGCGGTATTCCCGAGCGCCTGCTCGATGCCATTATGGTGTCGGGCGTGAAGGATCTCACATTTTGCTCGAACAATGCCGGGATAGATAACGAGGGCATCGGCAAGCTGCTGCGTACGCGTCAGGTGAAGAAAATGATCTCGTCCTACGTGGGCGAGAACAAGGAGTTCGAACGCCAGTACCTCTCGGGCGAGCTTGAGGTTGAGTTCTGTCCGCAGGGTACCTTGGCGGAGCGCATGCGAGCAGGCGGCGCGGGTATCCCCGGCTTCTATACCAAGACTGGCGTGGGGACGCTCGTGGGGGAAGGGAAGGAAGCCAAGCTGTTCGACGGCGACGAATACATCCTAGAACGTGGCATCGTCGCCGACCTGTCGCTGGTCAAGGCGTGGAAGGCCGACCCCACCGGCAACGTGATGTTCCGCAAGACCGCACGCAACTTCAACGTGCCGGCCGCCACCTGTGGCAAGGTTTGCGTGGTCGAGGTCGAAGACATCGTCCCCGTTGGCAGTCTCGATCCCGACGCGATCCACCTGCCTGGGGTTTACGTCCAACGCCTCGTCGTCGGCAGCCCTTACGATAAGAAGATCGAATTCCGCACCGTGCGCGATAGGGAGACCGCATAATGGCCTGGACCCGCGACCAGATGGCCGCCCGCGCCGCGCAGGAGCTGCGCGACGGTTTCTACGTCAACCTCGGCATCGGCATCCCGACGCTGGTGGCCAACAACATCCCCGCCGGTATGACGGTGACTTTGCAGAGCGAGAACGGCATGCTCGGCATAGGCCCGTTCCCTTATGACGATGAAGTCGATCCCGACCTTATCAACGCCGGCAAGCAGACCATCAGCGAACTGCCGCATTCGGCTTATTTCGACAGCGCGCAGTCGTTCGCAATGATCCGTGGCGGCAAGATCGACCTCACCGTGCTCGGCGCGATGGAAGTGGCCGAGAACGGCGACATCGCCAACTGGATGATTCCGGGCAAGATGATCAAGGGCATGGGCGGCGCGATGGACCTCGTTGCCGGCGTGAAGAAGATCATCGTAGTGATGGAGCATTGCGCCAAGGACGGCACCGCGAAGTTCATCCCGGCCTGCACCCTGCCGCTGACCGGCGTGGGCGTGGTCGATATGATCCTGACCGACCTCGCGGTGTTCCGCCGGCCCGATCACTCCTCGCCCTTCCGCCTCGAGGAATGCGCGCCCGGCGTGAGCGCCGAGGAAGTGCGGGCGAAGACGACCGCGCACTATATTCAATAAGGGGAACGAGATGACTGGTGTGGTAATCGCCTCTGCGAAGCGCACTCCTGTAGGAAGCTTCATGGGTGCTCTGGCGCCATTGCAGGCCTATGAATTGGGCAAGGCTGCAATCGTGGCAGCGCTTGACGCTGCAGGAGTCGTTCCGTCCGACGTCGACGAGGTCATCATGGGCAATGTGTTGACTAGTGCACTCGGCCAAGGGCCAGCACGTCAGGCGGCGATTGCCGCAGGCATTCCGGCGGATGCGACCGCGCTCACCATCAACCAACTCTGCGGTTCGGGGCTGCGTGCGGTCGCGCTTGGTGCACAGGCGATTCAGGCCGGCGATGCCCGCATGGTAATCGCCGGCGGGCAGGAGAGCATGTCCAATGCGCCACATGCACAGCGGCTGCGCAACGGGGCGAAGATGGGCAGTGTCCAGATGGTCGACACGATGCTCAGGGATGGGCTCACCGATGCGTTTGACGGCGAACACATGGGCCTGCACATGGACCGGCTCGCAGCCGAACTGGAGATCACTCGCGACGAACAGGATCGCTTCGCTTGTCGGTCGCAAAACCCTGCCGAAGACGCGCGCAAGACCAGGCGATTCCGTGACGAGATCGTCCCCGTCACCATCAAGAATCGACATGGCGACGTCGTCGTCGATACCGACGAATACATCCGGGAGGACGTTACAATCGACTCGCTTGCGGGTCTGAAGCCTGCGTTCGACAAACAGGGAACGATCACCGCCGCAAATGCCTCGGGCATCAACGACGGCGCGGCTGCCATGGTGCTGATGTCAGCTCAGGAAGCCAACGCGCGCGGCGTCAAGGTGATGGGGCATATCCGAAGCTGGGCCACTGCTGGCGTCGAACCCTCGCGCTTTGGCATCGGTCCGGTGCCGGCGGTGCGCAAGGCGCTCGACAAGGCGGGCTGGGCGGTCGCCGATCTCGACCTTGTCGAGGCGAACGAAGCGTTCGCAGCCCAAGCTCTGGCCGTCACGCGCGAGTTGGGTCTGAATGATCGAATTGTCAACGTAAACGGGGGGGCAATAGCGATTGGACATCCGATCGGCGCATCTGGTGCTCGGATCCTCGCAACGTTGCTCCACGAGATGGAAAAGCGTGACGCTCGGAACGGGCTTGCAACTCTCTGCATTGGGGGAGGCATGGGTATCGCGATGTGCATCGAGCGATAATCTCTGCACTCATGTTCTCTCTGACGGAGTTAGCGACATTTGAGCAATACGCGCCAGCCCGATGTACGCTTACGCGACCTTGGAAATGAGTGCCTGATGCGTTCCTCAATTCCAAAGTCGTATGCGTCCATGGTCTTTTAGATCCAGCGCCAAAGGATGTTATCTTTCGCCGCTGTGCACCGGGTGCCGTCGAAGAGCGATACTGGCGACAAGGTCGATATGACGATCAGGCAATGAACTTGACCAAGTCAAGACATCGGCAGGCGTTGAGTATTGTGCCCGGGAGAACGAATATGAATGCCAAGGCGTCGGTAGCAGGAGTG
>NZ_MKRR01000130.1:34578-35016 GCF_001897045.1 Sphingomonas sp. 66-10 | reverse complement strand
CTCGTCGCAAGGCGTGCAATTAGCCAAAATCAAGGAATTGGCGGCTTATTGGCGAGACATTTACGTTCCGACGCGGTTAGAACAACGGCTGAATGCATTTCCGCAGTTTCGAACTTCGATTTTTGGCCTGGGGGTCCATTTCATACATGTGCGGTCCAAGCACGAGCATGCGCTGCCGATTGTACTCACGCATGGCTGGCCAGGTTCAGTTATTGAGTTCTTGAACGTCATCGAGCTGCTCACCGATCCTGAGGCACACGGCGGTACGGCAGAGGACGCGTTTCATGTCGTAGTACCATCACTCCCCGGCTATGGTTTTTCCGACAAGCCTCAGGCGGTCGGCTGGAATACATCCCGCATTGCCAATGCATGGGCAGTCCTGATGCAACGGCTGGGCTCTGATAACTGGGTTGCCCAAGGAGGTGACTGGGGGGCAGC
>NZ_MKRR01000130.1:34470-34547 GCF_001897045.1 Sphingomonas sp. 66-10 | reverse complement strand
GCCGGTCTGGTCGGTATTCACCTTAACTTGGCATTCGTGTTTCCAAAACATACACCCCCAGATCTTGCGCCAGAAGA
>NZ_MKRR01000130.1:8824-34434 GCF_001897045.1 Sphingomonas sp. 66-10 | reverse complement strand
AAACGAATTTGGATATTTTCTCGAACAGGCCACAAGGCCGCAGACCATAAGCTACGGGTTGGCTGACTCTCCGATCGCACAAGCGGCTTGGATTTACGAGAAGTTCCATTCTTGGAGTGATAATTCTGGCGATGTTGAGGAGGCGATAAACCGGGACGAATTGCTCGATAACATCAGCCTGTATTGGCTAACCGGAACGGCAGCCTCGTCTGCCCGCATGTACTGGGAAAATCACCCCGTGAGCTTCTCAAGTGGTCGAATAGAATTCCCAGTCGCCATCAGCGTTTTTCCAAAGGAGATATATCAAGCTCCGAAAAGTTGGGCAATGCAGACCTTTCCTGGGCTTATGTATTGGAACGAGTTGAGCGGAGGTGGTCACTTTGCAGCATTAGAGCAACCAAATGTTTTCGCGCAGGAATTGCGTGGAGCGTTTCGGGGCGTTCGGTAAAGCTCACCCTGTGGTGCGACGCGCAGCTCAACTGCTTCTTTCGTATAGAATTTTGAACACGTATCGGTCCTTTCGTTGGACCACGCCATAACCCAAACCAAGACTTAGCCCACGAACCTCAACGAGACCTCAAGGGAAACCCAACCATGACCAGCGCCTGCACTCTCGCCGGCCCCGCCGAACCGGCCGCCGCCCCGTCGAACGCTGCCATACCGCTCGTCCGCACCGACTGGAGCCGGGCCGAGATCGCCGCGCTGTTCGACCTGCCCTTCACGGAACTAGTGTTCCGAGCCGCCCAGATCCACCGTGCCCACCAATCGCCGGGCGAAGTGCAGCTGGCCACTCTCCTGTCGATCAAGACCGGCGGCTGCCCGGAGGATTGCGGCTATTGCGCGCAGAGCGCCAGCGCGGAGGCTGGCGTCAAGGCCACCAAGCTGATGGACGTGCGTGAGGTGCTGCAGAATGCTGCCCGCGCCAAGGGCAATGGCAGTCAGCGCTTCTGCATGGGCGCGGCCTGGCGCAATCCCAAGGACCGCGACATGCCAGCGATCGTGGAGATCGTGAAGGGTGTGCGCGCGCTGGGCATGGAAACCTGCATGACGCTGGGCATGCTGACGCCCAGCCAGGCCGAGCAGCTCGCCGAGGCCGGGCTGGATTACTACAACCACAACATCGATACCTCGCCGGAACGCTATGGCGAAGTGATCACCACGCGCACCTTTGAAGACCGGCTAGAGACGATCGACAACGTCCGCAAGGCCGGGATCAACGTCTGCACCGGCGGTATCGTCGGCTTGGGCGAGACGCGCGAGGATCGCGTCGCCTTCATCCACGCGCTCGCGACGATGCCCCAGCATCCTGAGAGCGTGCCGGTCAACGCGCTGGTCCCGATCAAGGGCACCGTGCTGGGCGACATGCTCGCCGATACCCCGCTCGCCAAGATCGACGACATCGAGTTCGTCCGCACCGTGGCGGCCGCCCGGATCACTATGCCGCTGTCGATGGTCCGCCTCTCCGCCGGACGCGAATCGATGAGCGAGGCGACCCAGGCGCTGTGCTTCCTGGCAGGCGCGAACTCGATCTTCACCGGCGACACGCTGCTGACCGCGCCCAATGCTGGCGACGACAACGACGCGGCGATGTTCGCGCGCCTCGGCCTGAAGCCGCTGGCCGGTCCTGAACCGATGCGCGCCGGCGGCAATTGCGGCAGCGGCAACGCCTGATGTAAATCCAGAGGCACTTCGACGAGCGGATCCCACAGGCCGGATCCTCCGCGCCAAGCTGACTATTTGCCTCCCACTTTGGACCTGCTCCATGACATGATGACAGCGCCATTGCACGAGATTGCCATGCTGCTGCTTTTCATCCGCTTCGCCTGCGTCGGTGCGGCCCGGCCTTGGTTGGACTTGTTAGCGACGTACTCGCGCAGCATCGGCTTGCTCGTCGGGCAAGGCGCTTTCAAAGACGTATGCCGGGATTGACGTGATGTGGTGGACGGCCTCCGCACCAGCGTAGCCGTGGCATGATGTGGTCGTTGTAGGTCCACGTCTAGGAGTCGTTCCATGGAGCAGGAGGTTGCCACCGTCGGATTGGATCTGGCGAAGAACGTTTTCCAGGTGCATGCGATTGCCGCCGATGGTGCAGTGCTGATCCGCCGCAAGCTGCGCCGAGCCGAGGTACTCCGTTTCTTTGCAGGGCTATCTCCCTGCCTCGTGGGCATGAAGTGCGCCTGATGCCCCCCGCGTACGTCAAACCTTACGTAAAGTAATGATCACCTATCCATTACTTCACTAATCATCAGATTCTCAAAATGCGAAGGAACGTGCGCGGATCGTTCGATTATCGGCGTTTCTGCCCAAGACTCCTTCGCATTATTTCAGAGGGTATCGAGCCAGTCGAGCAGGCTCGGATCACGTTTCCAGGATGATGGACGCCCCGTCGCCGCCGGCACGGCGACCTGTTCCAACGCCTTTCTCGCTCTACCTCAGCGTCTCGTCACGGAGAGGCGAGATCATCACAGCATCCCGGTTTTCCGTCATTCACAGGATTTTTCCGAGAGACATTGCACGGCTTTGGGTAAAATTTACATGCTGCCAATCGCTCGTTCATGGGCGTGGTGAAGCGCTCAGGCCACTCCAATGAGTTGCCTGGCATCTGACGCCGAAAAAATATGGCGTTCAGGGGGAGATGGCCATGACAGCGGCTATACAGGCGGATGCCGACGCATCCGCATGGCGGGATTGTGCGCGTTATGATCGTCTGGCGGCTTTCGATCGCGCCACCTGGGCATGGGAATGTCTGCGTCGGGCGATGGGCGAAGATTGCCAGATATTTCGCACGACCAGGCATCGTATTCTTCGTTCCGACCCGCCGCTGTGCGTCCTGACGGGCGCGGCTCAGCAGCCGGGCGGTTCCGAAACGCTGCCGCTCGCTGTGTTTAACGATGCCGGAGTGTTCACAGGTCATGTCGTCTGGTGTGCCGACAACCACGCTCCAGTCCTGAAGGCTCACGCCAGATCCCTGGCTGACGACTGTTCAACGGGTTTTGACTTGCGGGCATTGCGCCACCCCGCGATCGTGCTGCGCCCGCGCGGCAAGGGCGAGCATGTGCTGATCGCCGATGGGCCGCGCTGCATCCGCATCGAGGTGCGCAAGGGCACGCTGCTGGCGGGACCGGTGCAACTGGAATTTCTGGTTCCGGGCGATAATGGCATGGATGGCCGCATCCTGTCGCTCCGCCGTCTCGCGGCACTGCACCGCCTCGGCCGATTTCCCCGCACCTTGTTTCCGCCCGAACAGCGGGCGCGGCGCTGGGCGCGCGCATTGCAGGCATGGGATGGTCGTAAGGCCGGAGCCAGCCATCGCGACATTGCGGGCGCCCTGTTCGGCGACAAGGCCGTGCGGCGCGACTGGGGCGGAACATCCGATTACCAGCGGACACAGGTTAAACGCCTGCTGCAAACCGCCAATATGCTGATTGGTGGAGGATGGCGGAAGCTGTTGTAGGGGCAGAGATACGTTGGCGTCCCGGCCGGTTCCCGGCCGGCCGCGCTCTACTTCGCTAGACGCCCGCAGGGCGTCAACCGAAGCCGGGCTGCGCCTGGGCGCGTCCCGGCCAGAGGTTACGATCGCTGACGCTGGCCGGGGCCGCGGGCGGCCCCGGTTTGCTGCCCGGCGCTCCTGCGTCGCGCCGACGTTGTTTGTGGCAACCCCTTGGGCGGGGAGGGTGGTCGGCGCACCCCGATAGGCCCGCAGCGCCGTGCGGCAAGCCGGGCGTTGCCCGGCTGCTCCACTTCGTTTCGCCCCTGCGGGTGCCGCCCGCCGCTTGGCGCGGGCCTTTCCGGTCGCTCCTGCCGCCCACCCCCCCCGCCCGGCGGGTTTGCGGTCGGTTTTTGGCCAGTGAAGGAGGCAAGCTATGGGGTTTTCCGGCAGGCGTCGCGCGCGTGGAGAGGTGCGCGAGGAGGGGGCACAGCCCCGCGTCAATCTCTATGATGAAGTAACCGCGAAGATCATCGCTGAACTGGAAGCAGGCCGCTTCCCTTGGGTACAGCCGTGGGATTCGCATGTCGCATCCGGCCCCGGCCTGCCCATGAACGCGCTGACGGCCCGGCGCTATTCCGGCGTCAATGTGCTGTTGCTGTGGGGCGCGGCCATCGCCGGGGAATACCCCTCGCAATGCTGGCTCACTTTCCGCCAAGCACTGGAAGCCGGGGGCAATGTCCGCAAGGGCGAGAAAGGCACAACCGTTGTCTATGCCGACCGCTTCATTCCCGAAGCCGAAAAGGCGCGCGCCGTCGAAAGCGGCGAGGACGCCAAGGCGGTGCCGTTCCTCAAACGCTTCACTGTGTTCAATGTCGCGCAGTGCGAGGGCTTGCGCGGGGGGCTGGCGAGCGATCCCGCGCCACTGCCAGAACGCGAGATCCTCCCCCATGCCGAGGCACTGATACAGGCGACGGCTGCGGATTTCCGCATCGGCGGGGCCAAAGCCTATTATGCGCCCGGCGCTGATTTCGTGGTCGTGCCGCCGCAACCGGCCTTCCGCGATCAGGTCAATTACTATCGCACCGCCTTCCATGAGCTTTCGCACTGGACGGGCCACCGCACCCGGCTCGACCGCGACCAGTCCGGCGCGTTCGGATCGAAACCCTATGCGCGCGAGGAACTATGCGCGGAGATTTCCGCCGCCTTCCTGTGCGCCACCTTGGGCATCGCGCCGACCGTCCGCCATGCCGATTATGTCGGATCGTGGCTTGAGGTGCTGCGCGAGGACAATCGCGCCATCTTTCGCGCAGCCGGCCAAGCCAGCAAGGCCGCCGATTTCATTCTGGCCTTTGACGGGGCAGAAACCGGGAGGATCGCGGCATGATCCTCTTGCCCAATGACCTTCGCGCGGCGCTGCTGGCGAACGGCTCGACACACGGCCCCGACCATGTGCCGCTACTGAAACTGTTCAACCCATGCGGCGCGGCGACGTGGCTGGCCTCCGAACTCTATGAGGACGGCGACACCCTGTTCGGGCTGGCCGACCTTGGCTTCGGTTGCCCGGAAATGGGCTGTTTCAGCCTCACCGAGATCGCCAGCGTTCGCTTGCCCTATGGCCTTCGTATCGAGCGCGATTTGCACTTTAGCGGTCATTTCCCGACCGTTTACGCCGATGCCGCGCGCATCGCGGGCCAGATAACCGAGAACGAAAGTCTGCTGGCGACCGCCGCGCGGGCGCGGGAACTCTTGCGCCAGCAATCCGAAAACACCGCGATTCTGCCCGATCCGGGCGAATAGCCCGCGCGGGGCTTGTCCCGCGCCAATCCCGGCTGCACCCGCCACCCTTGCAAGACGAACGGATGCAGCCGGTTCACCCCAAGAAAGGATGAACCATCATGGAACTCGCAAACATCGACCTTGGCAAGCTGTTCGTCAGCAAGACCAACATGCGCCATGCCGACAAGTCGCCCGACGTGTCGGACATTCTCCCCACCGTGAAGGCGCGGGGCGTCATCGTGCCGCTGATCGTTCGCCCCGGCGACGATGAGGGCCAACCCGGCATGTTCGGCATCGTCGCGGGCGCGCGCCGCTTCCATGCCGCGACCCTTGCCGCGCAGGAGACGGGCGAAGCCGGACCGCTGCCGTGCGCGATCATGCAGCCGGGTGACGATGCCGCCGCGCTGGAAGCCTCGCTCATCGAGAATATCGCCCGGCTCGATCCCGACGAGGTGGCGCAATGGGATACCTTCACCCGGCTGATCCAGAAAGAAGGGCGCAGCGTGGAACAAATCGGCCAGACGTTCGGCCTTACCGATCTTTACGTCCGCCGCGTCCTCGCGCTGGGCAATCTGCTGCCCCGTATCCGCCACCTCTACCGCGACGGGGGCATCAATGTCGCCAGCATCCGGCACCTTACCCTTGCCACCAAGGCGCAGCAAAAAGCGTGGCTGGCGCTGTTCGACAGTGCCGACGACTATTGCCCCACCGGCCAGCAACTCAAATCGTGGCTGTTCGGCGGTGCGTCGATTTCCACCAAGCACGCCCTGTTTCCGCTGGACAGCCACAAAGGGAAAATCGTGGCCGACCTGTTCGGGGAGGACGCGGTTTTTGCCGATGCCGATCAGTTCTGGCGCGCGCAGAACGAAGCCATTGCCGCCAAGCGCGATGCGCTGCTGGCCGATGGCTGGGCAGGTGTCGAAATCATGGAGCCGGGGCGCTATTTCCATGCGTGGGAACATGAACGGACGCCCAAGGCCAAGGGCGGCAAGGTGTTTGTCACCGTCACTCACGGCGGCGAAGTCGCAATCCACGAAGGCTATTTGTCGAGCAAGGACGCCAAGAAAGCGCGGGGGCAGGAGAGCAAGACCGGCGCGACCGAAGCCGACAAGCAGGCCGCGCGCGACCAGCGCAGCGAGACGACGAGCAGCTTGCAGACCTATATCGACCTGCACCGCCATGCCGCCGCCCGTGCCGTGTTGACCGATCATCCGGGCGTGGCGCTCCGGCTCATGGTTGCTCATGCCATCGCCGGTTCGCCGCTCTGGAATGTGCGGATCGAGACGCAGCATTGCCGCAACGAGAGCATTGCCGAGAGCGTCGAAACCGGCCCCGCCGAAACCCGTTTCGATGAGCAGCGCCGCGCGGCGCTGGCGCTGCTGAGCTTCTCGCCCGAAGAACCCAGCGTGGCGGGCCGCAACGGCAAGGACGACGATACGGCCACGATCTTTGCGCGGCTGATCGGGCTTGCCGATCATGATGTGCTGGCCATCCTTGCCGTGGTCATGGGCGAAACGATGCAGGCGGGCAGCGCCGTGGTGGAAGCGGTCGGGGCATATCTTGCCGTCGATATGGGCAGCCTCTGGACAGCGGACGATGCCTTTTTCGATTTTGTCCGCGACCGGCAGGTGGCCAATGCCATGCTGCGCGAGGTGGCGGGCAAGAAGGTGGCCGACGCCAACGTGGCGGAGAAGGTCAAGACCCAAAAGGCGATCATCCGCGATTGTCTGACCGGCAGCAACGAGCGCAAGCAGGTTGACGGCTGGGTGCCCAAATGGCTGAGCTTCCCCGCCGCCAGCTACACCGCGCGGCCCTTCGCCACGCTTGCCAAGTGGAAACGGATCGAGGGCCGGTTCAAGAACCTGCCCGCGCCGGTGGCGTTCACAATGGGGGTGTTTGGAAGCGAGCCGGGCGATCCCTACAGCATCGCGGCGGAATGATCGAGCAAGGGGCGGCCAGAACCTCCCTTTGCTCTCTTTTTGACGCAGCCCCCGCGCCGGAAAGGCGCGGGGGCATTGGCGCGTTTCGGCAGCGCCGCGCGGACGGATCATGCGCGTCCGCGTCATGCCTCGCCCCGTGCGCGCTGGCCGATCCGGGCATCGTCCCACTGCGCTATTGGCGGGGGGCGACGTGCGCACCGTGGCCTCTCCACGCGCCCGACCTTGACCCAGCCCGCGCCCTTGCCGTTCCGGCATGATGCAGGAAATGCAGGCATATCCGCCCACCCGGCGGGGCGGGGACCGGCTGACGGCGATAGCTTGCCCACTGCCGAGCCGCCGTCTCATAGCCGTATCGGGCCAAAAGTCCGACGCACAAGCGGGTGATAAATCCATCCCTTTTCGTGTCGCCAGAAGCGACCCCGTCTGTCGCTGCTGGACCTATGGGCTGTCCTGGACGCCGCACAACCGGGCAGCCCGGCGCTATTTTCCCCGCCGCGCTGCACGCGGCTCCTCGCGGACGCTTCGCTCCAAAATAGCGCCGCAGCCCGGTCCTCCGCTGCCGCTCCGGCCCTTCGGGTGCGGGCGTCCCGGGCTGCCCATCACGGTGCCAGCATCGCCGGGGATCGGCTCCGGCGAAGAACGAAAGGAATATCATCATGTCCGCTCTCGGTATCGTCGTCCGCAATCCCGACACCAATGAAATGAACGGCAGCATCGGCCTTCTGGGTCGCCGCAATCCGCTCTCCATCCAGATCGTCCCGAACCCCGGCAAGCGGTCGGACACGCAGCCCGATTTCCGCATTTACAACGGCCCGAACGAGCTGGGCGCGGGCTGGGTCAAGGTCAGCCGCGAGCGCGGGAGCCGCTATGTTTCGCTCCGCATCTTCCACCCGATGATCGCACCGTTTCCGATCTACGCCAATCTCGGCCGCGCCGCCGGGCAGGACGATGACGACGTGCTGGCCCTGATCGTCAACGGACCCGCCGCCGCCTGATGGCCGCAAATCGCCCCCGCGCCTTTCCGGCGCGGGGGCTTCCTCCTGCTCGGCGATGGAATCGGCTTGGGGGGTCGAAGTGTCATGCCTGCGGAATCGACCCTGCCGGGCGGATTTGTGTGCCCGCATTGTCCTTATCGGCCCCGAACGATCCCGGATCGCCCCGGCCTCACGAGAAAGGACACCCCTATGGACGATGATTTCGACCGCGCTGGCAAAGCGCGGAAGGTAAGCCCGTTTCTGACCGTCAAGCAGGCCGCGCACTATCTCGGTCTTGCCGCCAAGACGCTCGCCAACTTGCGCTCGCGCGGCGAAGGCCCGCCCTTTCGCCGCCATGGCGGACAGGTCCGCTACCATATCAACGATCTCGAAGAATGGTCGCGCACCAACGGTCGCAAGCCCCGCAAGAATGGAGGTGGCGATGCGTAAACCACTCACCAAACCCAAGCCCGCGCCGCTGCTGGAATGGCATCCGCCGCTGGCCGGCCAGCTTCGCGCGCGCCGTCGCCCGATCCTGATGGCAGGCGGCATCGGCCTCGCGCTGATCGGCCTTGCCGCCGCCTTCGACTTCGCCATCCGGCCCGCACCGCGTCTAGTCTGGAATGCCTCTGCGAGCGCCCCGATCGGCTTCTGGCGCGTCGATCCCCATGCGCGGTTCCATGCTGGCGACATGGTGCTGGCGGTGACGCCCGCGAGTGTCCGGGAGCTTGCCGCCGAGAGGCGTTATATTCCCGCCATCGTCCCGCTGCTGAAACGGATCGCGGCGCAGAGTGGCGACGATGTTTGCGCGCTGGGCCACGACATCTATGTCAACGGCACATGGGTTGCGACCCGGCTTGATGCCGACCGGCGAGGCCGACCGCTACCGTGGTGGAGCGGCTGCGAACTGCTCCGGGGCGGGCGTGTCCTGCTCCTCATGGACGCGCCGGATTCCTTCGACGGGCGCTATTTCGGGCCGGTCGATGAGGATGCCGTAATCGGCAAGGCCACGCCGCTATGGCTGCGCTGATCCGTATCGGCACGGCGCTGCTGGCCGCTGTCGTCATGCCGATTGGGGTCAGCGCCGACCCGGTCCAGACGACAAGCGAAGCGCCATCGCTCGCCCCGCCAAATGTCGAACGCTGGCGGCCTTTCATCGCCGAAGCCTCGCGCCGATTCGGTGTGCCGCAGGCATGGATTGCCGCCGTCATGCAGGCCGAAAGCCGGGGCAATACGCAGCTTGGCGGGCGCCCCATCACCAGTCCGGCTGGCGCGATGGGGCTGATGCAGGTCATGCCCGCGACATGGGCAACCATGCGCGCGCAATATGGGCTTGGACCCGATCCGCACGACCCGCACGACAATATCATGGCAGGCGCGGCCTATCTGCGCGCCATGTATTATCGCTTCGGCTATCCCGGCCTGTTCGCTGCCTACAATGCCGGGCCGGGGCGTTATGCCGAGCATCTGCGCAGTGGAAAGGCGCTTCCCGGCGAGACGCGCGCCTATATCGCCCAGCTTGCGCAGGCACCGGCAACGCCTGCCATGCCGCCCGCGATCCTGACGGGAATGCGGTTGTTCTTCGCGCTGGGAACGGCGGAAAAACCAGCGTCCGATACGAGCATTTCCCGCAAGGAACAGGCCCCGGCCAATCCGCTGTTCGTGCCGTTGAGTCAGGCACGGGAGGGCGATCAGTGACCCGTGGGGCGCGGAACGAGAGGGGGGTATCCGCTCAGTCCTGCCCATTATCCGGCATGGAGCGGGCCGCCTCAAGGACGATGGTTCCCCCAATTTTGCTGACGCAAAATCGGCACCCCCATCGCCGCCAGGGCGGCCGCTTCGCGGTCCTTGACCCGGCCCGCTCCATGCCGGGCGCAGCCCCTGTCTTTACAGGATCAGGAGGCGAAGATGGAACTTCAACAGCATATCGACGAGCTTCGGGCCGAACTTTCATGGAACGACGAGCCGACCGAGATCGCCCAGATCAGGGCCGAACTGGCGGCGGCGCTGGAGGCTCTGGAACGCGAGCGAGCGGCAGGCTGACCGGCGAGAGGGGGCAGCGCCAGCGGGCGTTGCTCCCGCATCGGCATGATCGGGAGGGGGCAACAGTCGGGGGAGCGGTTGAGGGATCGAGGGCGGTTTGGAAGGATAGGGCGCTAAGGCAAGATGAAACAAATGGCGCCATGCCCTGCGGGCATCGCACCATAAGCCTTTGTCTGCACAACGTTTTCGAGAAGGCCGCCGATGGCGCCATTCCCCGGCGGATAGCGCCATGCCTGCCGCAAAGGCGCAGATTTCCAGGACTTTTCATAGCGCCATCGCCTTTCGATACCGCGCAGGCGGCAAGGAGCGCTCATCATGGATGACGACGATCTCGAACCCCATCTCGGCAAGCCGCGCCACACCCCGATCCGACGCGGGCGCAGCTATGTCGGCCAGGTCTTGCAGGCGGCCAATCTGACGGGCGGGATCAAGGGCGCTGGTGGGCGGCGCAGCCGCTTCTACGGCAACCGCTCCGGCGTGGGCGTCGGGGTGGGCCGGGTGCTGGCTTCGCGCGACAGGCTGGCGGCCTTCCGTCAGCGCCGCGTCATGGTCAAGACCCGCATCGTCCGGCTCGATCGCGCCAAGGGCCTAGACGCGGCCCGCGCGCATCTGCGCTATATCCAGCGCGATGGTGTCACCCGCGAGGGCGCGCCCGGCCAGCTCTATTCCGCCGATCAGGACAAGGCCGATGGCCGCGCCTTCATAGAGCGGGCGGATGGCGATCGTCATCAGTTCCGTTTCATCGTCTCCGCCGAGGACGGCCAGCACTATGACGACCTCAAGCCGATGACCCGCCGCCTGATGGCACAGGTGGAACAGGATTTGGGCACCAAACTCGATTGGGTGGCGGTCGATCATTACAACACCGGCCACCCCCACACCCATATCGTCGTGCGCGGCAAGGACCATCGCGGCCATGATCTGGTGATCGGCCGGGAATATTTGACGCAGGGCATCCGCGAGCGTGCCGCTGAACTGGTGTCGCTTGACCTGGGGCCGCGCACCGACATCGAGATCGAGGCGCGTTTGCGCCATGAGATCGAGCAGGAGCGGCTGACCAGCATCGACCGGCGCTTGCTGCGCGATATGGATGGCGAACGGACTGTGATCGCCACTGACCGCGATCCCTTCCAGCAATCGTTGCGCGCGGGGCGCTTGCGCAAGCTGGAGCATCTGGGCCTTGCCGACGAGATCGCGCCGGGCCGATGGCAGCTTGCCGAGGGCATGGACGATACATTGCGCCGCATGGGCGAACGCGGCGACATCATTCGCACCATGCAGCGCGCCTTTACCGCGCAAGGACTGGAACGCGCCGGAACCGATTATGCCATCGCCGATCCGGCCACCATGCAGCCGATCACCGGGCGGGTGGTGGAGCGCGGCCTGTCCAACGAGATCAATGATCGCCATTACCTGATCGTCGATGCCACCGACGGGCGGAGCCATTTTGTCGAGATCGGCCGGGGCGAGGCCGTCGCGCCGATCCCGGCGGGCGCGGTGGTGCGGATCATGCCCAAGCCGGTCGAGGCGCGGGCAGTGGATCGCACCGTCGCCGAGATCGCTGCTGCCCATGACGGGCGTTACAGCATCGACATCCATCTGCGCCATGATCCCAATGCCACGCAAACTTTCGCCGAAACCCATGTGCGGCGGTTGGAAGCGATGCGGAAGCTCATGGGCAGCGTCGAGCGCGAGGTGGATGGCACATGGATCATCGCCTCAGATCATGTGACCCGCGCCGCCGTCTTCGAGGCTCATCAGGCGAAGGCCGCGCCGGTGATCGTCGATACGCTGTCGGCCCTGCCGCTCGATCAGCAGGTGGATTGCGATGGCGCGACCTGGCTGGACCGGCAACTTATCGGCGGCGATCCCGAACCCTTGCGCGATGCCGGTTTTGGGCGCGAGGCCCGCGAGGCGCTGGACCGCCGGCGGCAATGGCTAATCGCACAGGATTTGGCGCGCGAGGAACAGGGCGGCATCGCCTATCGCGCCAATCTGCTGGTGAGCCTGCGGCGGCGCGAACTCATCCGCGTTGCTGGGCAACTCTCCGACGAACTGGGCTTGGGCTATTTCGAAGCCAAATCCGGCGAACGGATCGACGGCATCTATCGTCGCCCCGTTGACCTTGCATCGGGCCGCTTCGCGCTGATCGAAAAGAGCCGCGAATTTACGCTGGTGCCGTGGCGGCCGGTGCTGGAGCGCCAGATCGACAAGCCGGTGTCCGGCATCATGCGCGGCGATGCCATCAACTGGACCATCGGGCGCCAGCGCGGCGGGCCGGAAATTATGTGATGGAGGAAAGGCGAAGATTGGGACAAACCCGTCATTCCCGCCCGTCTCTTCAAATGTCGGCTTCCGACACGAGACGACATTCGCGCGTTCGGCCACCTTGCCCAATTAACGAGCAAGTCTGGGCCGTTTGCGGCCCGACAGCCTTCAGGTTCCAATCCGCAGAGTTGCTACAAAACCCGCTGGTTCAATGGCTTGAAGTCGGCCGTCATCAGTCAGGCCGATCTGCGTTGCCCGCTTTCCCTAGCGCAATTTCGACGGTGGTTTGAGACGCGCAGGAACCTTGAAGACAATCAGGTGGCGGGTGAGGTCACCGCCGTCCGGAACGTAAGCGCTGTGCCAGAAACATTCCTCAAGGCTCGGCACCGGTCCCGTCCGATCGACGACTTCCAGCACGCCCAAAAACCCCAAACGAACGTTGGACGCTTGATAGCTTGCCGCCTGCGCGCGATAGCGGTTGGCTGCCTCTTGGGAGAGGTGACCGTCATGCTTTTTGAGCTCGATGATGAACGTCGGTCCGCCGAAACTTACGCGCAGGTCGGTGCGGCCCGTCGCAACCCCGCGCACTTCAGCTAGGACATCCGCGCCGGTCAAATTGCCGACCAAGAATTCGCGTAGATCGAGCTGGAGATCGCTCTCGCTGGGATGTTCGGCACGCAAATATTCGCCCCGCGTGCCGAGGTCTCGAATCTCGGCATTTTGCCGATCGCTGCAGAAGACCAGTATTTGCTGCAGCACGGCATCGAACGCCTCGCGCACGGAGCCCTCATACTCGCTACTCGCCGACAGGGCGGCGCGGATTGTTGCCAGCGTCCGCTGAAGTACCGGATTGGCAACCGCCTGCGGACGTGTCTCATAGTCGACCAGCGCGAGCTCAACGGACCGCACCATCGCTTCCGGAAGCTGCTCGAGGGCGGAGCCGGCGGGGAGAATGCGTGCGAGCAGCGGATATCGGTCATTCCCCCCGGCTTTTCCCTGCCCGGGGCCCGATCGATGGTTTACATCGAGCCTAGCGCGCAGCTCCTCAGCAATCGCACGCTGCGGATCGGGCCACGCGGCTTCGGCCAGGAGATCGTCGAGATGGGCGGCAAGCCCACGCTCGCGCACGAACGACGCTTCGATCCGCGGCCGCAGAAGCGATCGCAGCCCGTCGCCATGGGCGATCGTGCAGCGAGCGTTGTAGATAGCGAGAATCTGATCCATCGTTGCCGCCGCATGGACCCAGCTCGGACGCCCGAGGTTGCCCGCCGCATACCGCAGCCTGCGAGCAAGCTCGAACCATTCAAGATCCTCATCGAGGCGAGGCGCGAGCCATGCTGCCACGCCGCCGCCGTGCAGCACGGCTGCCCGCTCGCGCCCCGCTGCCATGAGGTCGGCGAAAGCATCCTGCATCTCCCCGGCGTCTCGGTTGGCCGCAAAGCCTGTGACAATATCAATAGCCGATCGGTAAGCCCGCGCATCCGCCCGCTCGTCATCGACCTGGGCGGCGCGCTCGAAGAATAGGTGCGCGGTTTCCAGGCCGGCGAGAATCGTCGCCATGTCAGCACCGTCGAGCGCGCGCGAAAGATGAGCGAGGCCGAGCTCGAAAGCTGCCTCGCCCTCGGCTTCCTCATTATCGAGCAGGCGGCGCAGCATCGAGAGCAGATCGTCGCCGCCCCAGAGGTGAAAGGCCGCGCCGCCAATCTTGGCAACATGCCGGGCGTAAGTGCCTGGCGCGTCGCTCGCGACATCGGCGAGCTCGAGCAGGGGCCGGTGCCGGCTGACTTCGCCTTCGAGCGCCAGGCGGAACAGGCCTTCCAGCGCATAGGCGGCAATCAGCGCCTCGCGCTCGGTTGCGCGCTCCTGAACCCGGCGCGTCAGGATCGTCACGAGCGCCTGCGCCATGGCCGCGCGCAATGTGGCGCTGCGGAGCAGCCGCTCGATAGCATCGCGAAAAGATTGCGGATCGCGGGCGCTGTCGAATCCGCCGACGAGGAAATCGCAGAGCCTCCCACGCTCCGCGTCGGATCCCGCGGCCACCATATCGACAAGGATGTCGAGGATGGGCGCGGCGTGGAGTCGGTCGGCGTCGGCGAGGATGACGTCCACCCCGCCGAGGTCCGCGATCCTGACCGTCTGGCTCTCGGCGAGGCGCGCCTCTAGGAGCGCGAGCGCGCTCATGCCGGGCAGCGCGATGGCGTCGGCGTCACCATAAATAATCGTCGCCCATCGCCGACCGGCACCATTGTTCGCCGAGCTGCGCGACGATCGCTCTCGCATTGGCGCTGCCGACGATGATTTGCAAACCCTCAGTTTCCTGCGCGATCGTCTGAAGCTCGCTGAGAACCGCGGTCAGGTCGTCGGGACTCACCTCTTCAGCCGCCGGGGAATCGACGATCAGAAGACCGGGATGACGGCCCAGTCCCCGTTCCTGCCCGACACGGAGCAGGGCGATCGCAGTGGCGATGCGCAGCCGCAGCCGCTCGCCCGCCGTGACAGCGCTGAAGGTTGTCGGTTCGCCACCCTTGGTCAGCCGCAACGACGCATTGGTGTTGAGGTTGACCTCTTCGAGCATCGGCACGCCAAGCTGCCGCGCCAGCGCGAGAATCTCAGCGTTCAGCCGATCGAGAATGTCGCCGCGTCCGGCGTCATAGGCTTTCTTGGCTTCGGCCAGCGCCGCGTTCACGAGCGCCACGTCTGGCGGGACGGTCGCGGGTTTCGCGACCGTCTGGCGCTCCTTCAACGCCCCCTCCAACCGCGCGACCTCAAGTTCCGCCTTGCGGCGTTGCTCGAACGTCGCGCTGCTCGCTGCTTTCGCGAGCGCCTGCCGCGCCACTTCGAGCTCAGTATTGCTGGCCTTCGACTTTTCCGCGAGCGACTTAGCTGCGATGCGCGCGCGGGTGGCGGCGGCCTTGGCGGCCGCGAAGCGCTGCTCGACCGCATCGAGCTCGTCGCTGGCACCCTCGATCTCGCCGATCGGGATATCTTCGGCGCAAAGCGAGCAGTTCAGGTCCTTGCTTTCGCGTTTCAGGCGCTCGCTCGACACGCGGGTCTCGCAGCGCGGACAGCAAACGGGCTGAAGACCGTTGAAAAATTGCGTCGCAACGATGTTCTCGCGCAGGTCGCGCACCGCCCGCTCGTCGACAGTCGCAAGGCGCTCGAGCTCGGTTGCGTCGGCTTCGGCGCCGGCATGGCGCTGGACGAGATCGAGCGCGATCGGCGACAGGCGGGCAACCTCGCCAGCAAGCCGCTCTAGCTCAGCCGCCGTGCCTGTCTCCTGCGCAAAGCCGGCAAGGGTCTTCCTCGCTATCTCAAGCTCACCCTCGATGCGGGTGCGCGCCGTTTGCGCATCCTCTGCCGCCGAGGTCGCGGCCTTGGACGCCTTTTCGGTCTCCTGGTCTAGCTGGCGTTTCGCCGTACCCGCCTGCATCACCGTCGTTGCCCAAGGCATGCCGATATACATTTGCAGCATGCGCGCGGGCAGGCCCGCCATCTGGACGTCGCCCAACAATTGCTTGTGGTCGCCGCCGAAATAGAGACCGCCCGAAAGTGCAGCCCAGCCATGTTCGACGACCTGGCGCTCGTCTTCCTTGCCCTGCATTGCCGTGATCGGGTCGAGATCGAGCGTCTGCATCATGAAGCGCGCCATCGCCACTTCGAACCCTTCGTCCGACATGAAGCGATCGAGCTCGTCCGGTTCTCCCGATGCACGCAGACGCACCAAGCTCCCCCGTGGAACACGTTCCTCGACCACAAAATCGACGACATAGCGCTGATCGTCGACATCGAATTCGACGCACACCCAAGAGAGCCACCGGCGCACATCGTCCTGCAAGCCTTTGGGCGTTCCGCGCAGGGCCCAGAGCAGGACCTCCAGCACTGTGGACTTGCCACGAAGATTGCGCTGGCTCGTCACCGCCCAGACGCCGGCGGTCAGTTCTGACCAGTCAAAGTCGATCGGGCCCTGCGCGGTTCCGCGCTTCTCTCCTTGAAAGGCAATGCGCCGGACTGTCAGGGTACGCGCCGGGCGCAACGGCCTGTCGGCCACGATCCCCCTCCTGCGCAGCGCAAGCTCGGCCTCCGCGGGCCGCATCCCGGCTTTCGCCGCGACCGTCTCCAGCCAACTACCGCTCATTCCCCGAGCCCTTCCATGATTGTCGCGAGACGGGTCAGCACGCGGTCGGTGACCGGCTGGATTACATGGCTGAGTTCCGTCCCCGCATATTCGGCCTGCAGATATTGCCGGTCCTTGAGTGCCTTGCCGCCTTGCGTGCCCGCCACCCGCGCCACAATGGCGGCGCGGTCGCGATACCAGGCGAGTTCTGGCGCCATGGACGCCAGGCGATCAAGGGCGTCCCGGCCCGCCACGGTCAGCAGATAGAGATGTTCCCGGATCTTGCCGCCAGGGACGCCGTCCCGTTTGATCCGCACAAGATCGGCCGCCCGCAGGATCGCCAGCGCATTGTCCAACGGCTCGAACGCCCCGAACAAATAGCGCACCATCGGCAGCCGGCGCAAATCGGGCTCGCGATCGTCGAAGATGCGCTGCGCAATCTTCAGCAGATCGCGTTCCCCCGACGACTCGAACTCAGTCAAAAGCTCGTTCGCAAGATAATCGGGATTGCGCATCCAGAATTCGAGTGCCTGCAGGCGCGACTGCGCCCGTAGGACACAGATGACATCGCTACCATATTGCGCGATATTCTGTGTGTCGCCTGCCGCCTGTATACAGGCGAGCAGCCGAATGGCCGTCTGTCTTTCGCTGGCAACAGCTATCTCTGTCACGTCAGGCCCACCCCATCGTCGATCTTCGTCAACTTGCCTTGCAAGGAAGATCATCCATCTCGTCTCTAGCCTGTTAGCGGCCAAACTCTAGTCGAACCTCCTACAGTCGATAAGAAGTTGAAACAGCGGATTGGGCTCCGCGCGCGACCGTGCTTGCCGAACGTGGTGGTCCTGATACGTTCCCACGATGTCCGTTACGCCGCCTCCAGATCCGCTCGCGCCCGCGCGATCGCACGGGGGGCGGCCTGACGGCTGCTATTCGGCACAGAAAATCCGGAGCTGAACGCCGACCGACTGGCATGCCGAATATGTCGATAGTACAAGATGATAGAATTGCAGGACGTGCGGCTCAGGCTGATGTTTGGCGAACTCGACTTTGAGCTTTGCCAGCGATAGCATGCCGCCCGAACAGACCAGCCAGATGGCTCGGTCGGTCGTCGGGGCGGTACGAAGACGCTGGAAGGCGCCGCGAAAGGCCTTCGACCCGCGGCCGTGACGCTTGCGATCCACCGTCTGGGTGACCGGCGAGTTTCGCTTCGACAGTCGCCAGCGGCCATCAAACCGGGTTTGGCTGCCGGGGAGGGCGACACCATCGCTCTTCATATACGCCAGATTTTTGAGGCCCTGGGCACATACATCGTAAAAAGCGGATGCTGACACTCCGGGATTGCCGCTTTTCCATTTGCCAGCGACCGCCACCACCGCCGGGCTGGTAGATGTCTCATCAAGTCCAAGGAAGTCGCCGACCTCGTCTTGAAGATCGTCGCACACCAGGTCGGGAAAGCTCGCGCCGAACAGTGCAGGGCCACGGTCAGGCCTGAGAGCTTTGTCGAGAAACTCAAAAAGCGAGCCATCGGCCCAGTAGTCGACCTGACCATCGACCAGCTCGCCCTTCTCCGACGTCACCGCGCCGAGCCCCGGAATGGCGGTGATCAGATCGAGCACCAGGCTCGCGGCGCCTTTCGGGTCGGTGAGGTCAAGATCGAGACGGTAGAAGTCGCCGCCGACATAGGTGTGGGCTAGGTCGCGGGTGATGATCCGGAAGGGCTGCAACTGGTTCAGGCGCCGGGTGAGCGAAATCTTGGGATTGTCCTTGGTCTTGATGCGGCTGAGGCCGGGCGACACGAGCCAATACTTCGCCTTCTTGGAATTCCAGTCGATCCAGACCGGATGCTCCTCGCCGTCGACATGCAGGTGGAAGCGAAACCGCCCCGGGGCCTTGGGGTCGGCGTCTTCCTCGACCGAAACACACAAATCCTCGATGCTTACCGCCGCGCTTTGTCCCTTGGCGACGAACTGATCCCCCATCTCGACCATATCGACGAGAATGTTGATGGGCGTCGTGTCGGCGGGAATCTTGTCGGGCACGGCGAATCGAGTGAAGATCGACGCTGTCCGGGCGGCGGCGTCGAGCTGCGTGTCGACCGTGCCGCACCAATCGGCATATTGCTGCGCGCTGAGATCGTTTCCCTTGCCGTCGCGCACCCGCGAGCGCGAGAAACCGACCGCCCGCCGGAAACCGTCAGCCGCTGCCTTGGGATGGATATAGCCGGTCGCGCGCGTCACTACATTAAGATGCTCGCCCATGAACACGCCTGACCGATCGAGGGAGCGTGCCGAAAGACTGCGCGACCGCAACGCCAGCGGGCCAAGATCGGTATTCTTGACGCTCATGAACGAGATGCTGTTGCCGGGGCTATCCGGCAAAAGGGCGCGCAAGGTCTTGGCGTTGACGCGCGGACCGATCCCCTCGAGTTCATTGATCCAAAGGCCTGCGCTGTCGAAGAAGAACAGACGCTTGTTCTTCTTCGCATAGATCGTCGCTTCCAGGCTCGGCGCCTGGAAGAGGCTGCCCGACAGAAAGGGTGACGGCGTCAGCCGCAGCGAGATATGGTAGCGGCATTGGCCATCGGCGGTTTGACCTGTCAGTGCCTCGTAGCGATCTTCGCGCGATAGCTCTTCCCGGATCGCCTTTTGAAGATCGTCTAGGTCGAGGTCCGGCTCGATCGTGAAAGCGACCGCCGCGCTCGGGAAGCGCAGATCGTCGTGCAAGCTGGGATCGTCGAGATCGGGCCGTTCGCGAAACCGTCCCATGACATAGTCGAGGTTCGGAAGCGCTGCGATCAGGTTTTCGAGGATTGTCGCGTCGTTTCGGACGAGCGGCTTATTGCCATTGGCCTTCGAGGCTGCGTCAAAGGCGAGGAAGCTGCGCCATTCGTCCCCGATAGCGCGACCTTCAGGCGCAAGAACATAGGCGGGCGGGACCGCGGCGCCGATCGGCCCCGGGTGACGGATCAGCCTGCCAATTTGCTGAACCAGCATCCGCGTATTCTTGAACGGCTCGTAGAGCGCGAGCATCGTGCAACGCGGGTCGTCGATGCCCTCAATCAGCATGAACTGGTGGACCAGATAGCGTTCGGGCCGCCCAGCCAGATCCCGCGGAACCCCGTCGAACAGGCCGTCGTCTGGCCTTTCGGGGAGGTTATGGTGGATCGCCATCACCCCATCGGTCCGCCCCGCCAGCGCCGTCGTCAGCGCCTGGTGCATTTCGGTGACCGACTCTTCGCTGTCGCAGCGCACGATCACCTTGTTGGCAGCGGTAAATCGTCCCCCGGCGACAAGCGCGTCGACTCTGGCGACAAGGTCTAGGGCAAAGTCTTCGGGCGAAAGCGGCAATGGCTGTTCGTCAATCTCTACCCCGCGGATGAGATGCTGATCGACCGCGTCGGCGAAACCAAGAAAATGAATGTGGTCGTCATCAACGTCGAAGATCTTGAGATCGCCTCGGAACGGCGTGGCACTGAAAAGAACGGTCGGCACAGCAAAGCCTCGCACGACACGTGCCCAGCTCGGCGCAGGTTCACGATGCCCCTCGTCGAACAAGATCGTGCCAATACGGCCATGAAGCTGGTCGATCTTGCCGTCGGCGTCGATCTGCTGGATGGCCTGCACAGTACCGACCACGATGATCCGATCGCCGCCATGGCTGTCGAGACGCTCTGCGAGCCCCTCTATTTCGCTTGGCAGAACATTCCAGACCCGGTCAGGCTTCCAGTCGGGGTCGGCGCCGATCCTGTCCCAGAAGCGACTTTCGAACTGGTCAGTTAGCTGCTCGACCAAGGCCGCCGAAGGGCAAACGACGAGTACTGGCCCGCTTTCTGCACGTTGACGCGCGGCTGCCGCCATCACCCCGGTCTTGCCGGTTCCGGTTGGCATATTGACGAGGCAGGCGCGGGCGCTCGCTGACGCGAAATAGGCGTCAATGGTATCGAGCGCTGCATGCTGATGCGGCCAAAGCGCAAGCGCTATCCTCGATAGTTCAGCTCCGACCAAATTGTGCCCCTCCCAAAGTTCAGATAGGTTTCCTATTAAGCTCACCCATCCGTCGAAAGGAATATGCCCGCTCGATTTACGTCGAGAAATCCGACGGACAGACGATCAAATTCTGTGCGGAGGCCGAGGAGGCGGAGATCGCGAACGTGTATCAGCGCGGCATTACACATGATGCGCTCCGCCGCCGGCAGACGTGCGACCGAACGGTCAACAATAATTGATGCAGCGACGACTAGGTCGCGAAGATGAATGTCTTCTGGGTCTAACTGCGAAGGGGCGGCACGGGGACGTGTCGCCCCATCATAGCGGGCCAATTTGGAGCGCTGAAGGACGGCAGCTTTTGGGATTGCCACGCCGGAGCTCGAACGTCCGCCATTGGGGCGCGCTGCCGCAGGACCGCTCAACGGGACAGGAATGGCAGGTTTCGGCAGGAGCGGCCTTTCACCGGCGCGCCGTGGAATGGCTTGAGTTGGTCGCCCGCTGCCGCTCAACTTAAACGATGAGGTCTGCTTCATAGGTTGCCCTGATCCATGTCGGCAGGCAAGGCAAGGCGAAGACCAGTCGACCGTCCGCGAATGTCAGGCAGTGACGCGGCGGCTGATTGAGGCTGGAATTGTCAAACACCATGCCGCGGTCGGCACGAAGGACGGCCTCACGGATGAAAGGTGCACTCCGGTCATAGCGCGCGCGAATCTTGTCCTCCGGCACGATATGCCCGCCTTCTTCGACTCTCGCGCCGACACGGGCCACGGAGAGTTCGGGCGTATCGACCCCGACATGCATCACGATGACGGTGAACCCATTGGCGTGGGCATCGTCGATTAGGGCCAGCTTGGACGGATGCGAGAAAACCGTCTCGGTGACGAAATCCCGGCCTTGTGCGAGATGCTCGGCACGCCGCGCGGAGGCGATGCGCGCCGCTTCATAGGACGCCTGTGGCGAAGGATCGTGCAGTTCGTCGCGCTGAATGATGTCGGCGTTGATGAACGGCCCCGCGAAGCTGGGCTCGACGCGGTTCGCATAAAGCGTGGACTTGCCGGCACCGTTCGGCCCGGCAAGGACAATCATCGTCGGATTCATGTCTCGCTTGCGTTCTTCTCGCGCACGAGGTTGCCGGCAGCATCGAGGCCGACACCGCGGCCCAACTGCCGTCGCCGGGCAAACCAGGCTTCCTCATCGGGTGCGGCTTGTCCCATCTTCTCGACAAAGCTGTCGAGCCAGACGTCCTTTTCCTCGCTGGTGAGCTCAATGGTGTCGATTTGTCCCGAAAGGGCCGCCGTGATCCGGGCATGGTCGAAATTTCCCGACTTCTCGATCGCGCGACCGATCCGCACCCAATGCGCGACCTGTCCCGCGACCGACCGGCTCTGCAATTCGGATTCGCGCCGGACGATCTTCATGATGTCGTCGGCCAACTTGATGGATTGAGCCATGCGTCACCTCCGCACCAAGAGGTAGCATTTTGCTACCTCATTTTCAAGTCATGGTTCGTGTATGTTCTGTTCGATCCATAGTCGGCAAGGAATCCCGTGAAGCGACCAATCTTCGCTAGCCCGCTTGGTCACGTCAGACTTTCCAGATAGGGTCGCATGACATTCTGCATCCGGCAGATGGTCGCATACCGCCAGAGATCGGCATGGGTCGCCTTTCGTTGGCGCAGGCCGTCGCGCAGGGCTTCGATCGCAACATCCAGACCCACGCGGCTTCGATATTTGAAGCAATCGACGATGGTTTTGGCCGGATCGGTGATCGGCACGGCGACGCCTTCGATATCCGCTGTCATGTGGCCTGCCTCAAAGGCTTCGCCCGATGCCCGCACGGCCTCGATCCGAAAAGGCAGCGTCCGGGGAACACGCGCCTTGTGGTGGAAGCAAATCCAGACCGTATGGGGAAGCTGTGTGGTCAGGCCATGATATTGGAGCGCTGACAGGAGGGATATGACGCCATGCGGTGCAAGCCGGGCGGCCTCGGCCACATTATGCGCCGCGTCGATTTCATCCGTGTCGGCCAGTTGATAGAGGCCGCGTGCGAGGCGGACGAGCTTGCCCTGTTCGCACAGACGCGTGATGCTTGCCGGTGGAATACCAGCATCACGGAAATCCCGTGCGCGTGCGATCCCGCGCGAACGCGCGATGGCGACGGCTTGCTCTGAAAATGTCGCGCTGGCTTCCATTGCGCCAGATGATACCAAATGCAGGCATTTATCAATAAATGCCGACGTTTTGTATTGCTCGGCTCTCGTCAAGCCGGTTGCTTGGCGGAATCGCGTTCTCCTGCTAGTCAGGTGCCGCGCTGCAATAGGGCGGCGCTGGGACTGCTAATCCCAACGAAACGAAACCGTCTCGGAAAACCAGATTTTCCGGGGTGTCGCCGTGCATGTCCAGACCTTCGGGTTAAAGACGGCGGCGCATGTCGTTTCGTCATGTTAGCAGCTCCGGCGGCTCCCGCGTTCAGTGCGCGGGAGTTCGGCGACGTGTCTAATGCCGATCACTTCCGGCAATATGGATATTTACTGGTGGAGTCGCACCATGCGCGGCAATCAGGATGATCCCGACGATGACTATTCTCCGGAAGCCGTCATGGCTCGCGTCGGGCATCTATCGGTGCGCGCGCAGCGTGAAACGGAACAGATCACGCGCATCATCCGCAGCACATTCGGCCACGGTGGCGGCGCGATAGCGGATGATGCCCGAATTGTCCACATTGTGCTGACGGCCCCGCTATCAGTGGCCGAAGAAGCCGATGGTTATGGCTTTGCCATCGGGGTCAACGCGCCGGAATGTGTTGACGAGGCGCATTGGGATTTCACGCGCAAGGTCATCGCGGCGGAAATCGGCACAGAACGGGCAGTGATGGTGCGTGCCGCAATGACGGGGCCGGAAAGCGAAAAATTGGCTGGCGCTGTTCTCTATGATGCGGCGACCGATATTCCGCTCAACGCGCGAGAGCTGCCCCGCAATCCCGGTCGAAAAGGTCTTCACTAGCTGAACCGAGGCTTGCGTGGCCTTCGCTTCGGGAAGTTCCGGGAACATTGAGGAACATCAGGGTCATCACGCCTCAGGCCTGACCTGATCCAGCCTTGGCTCCGTTCGAACCGCCTGCTGCGGTTCCTGATTCGGAGCTTGTCCCATGACCCCCACCAAACTGCTCATCGGGCAGATCGTCGTCGTATTTCTGATCGTCATCGCCGGCCTGTGGGCATCGACCCAATGGGCCGCCACGATGCTGGGCTATCAGTCGCAGCTTGGTGCACCCTGGGCTATCGTGCTGGGCTGGCCGGTCTATTGGCCCTGGCAGCTTTTCGACTGGTGGTATCACTTCGACGCCTATGCGCCGCAGGTGTTCGACGAGGCCGGGATGCTGGCAGGCGCCAGCGGCTTTCTCGGCTGCGCGGCTGCGATCGTCGGCTCGCTCTGGCGCGCGCGCCAGAACCAGCAGGTTACGACCTACGGCTCTTCGCGCTGGGCCACGCACGGCGAGATCGGCAAGGCCGGGTTGTTCCGCGACGCTGGCGTGTTCCTTGGCAAATTGGGTTCGCACTATCTGCGCCATGATGGCCCGGAGCATGTCATGGCCTTCGCGCCAACCCGTTCGGGCAAGGGCGTCGGCCTGGTGGTGCCGACGCTGCTGTCCTGGACCGGCAGCGCCGTGGTCCACGACATCAAGGGCGAGAACTGGCAGCTTACCGCAGGCTGGCGCTCACGCTTCTCGCATTGCCTGCTGTTCAACCCGACCGACCCGCATTCGTGCCGCTACAACCCGCTGCTCGAAGTGCGCAAGGGCGCGGACGAGGTGCGCGATGTGCAGAACATCGCCGACATATTGGTCGATCCCGAAGGCGCGCTGGAACGTAGATCGCATTGGGAGAAAACCAGCCATTCGCTGCTGGTGGGCGCGATCCTCCACGTTCTCTATGCGGAAGAAGAAAAGACCCTCGCACGGGTAGCGACCTTCCTGTCCGATCCGCAGCGGTCGTTCGCGCACACGCTGCGCCGGATGATGGCGACCAATCATCTCGGCACCAAGGAGCATCCGCAGGTGCATCCTGTCGTCGCCAGTGCGGCGCGCGAAGTGCTGAACAAGTCGGAGAACGAACGCTCGGGCGTCCTTTCCACCGCCATGTCGTTTCTTGGTCTCTACCGCGATCCGATCGTGGCGCGGAACACCGCGGCCTGCGACTGGCGCATTGCCGATCTGGTCGATGCGAAATCGCCGGTGTCGCTCTATCTGGTCATTCCGCCCAGCGACATTTCGCGGACCAAGCCGCTCGTGCGCCTGGTGCTGAACCAGATCGGCCGCCGCCTGACCGAACGTTTGGAAGGCGACCCGAAGAAAAGCCGCAAGCACGAATTGCTGATGATGCTGGACGAGTTCCCGGCGCTGGGACGCCTCGACTTCTTCGAAACGGCGCTGGCCTTCATGGCGGGCTACGGCATCCGCGCCTACCTCATCGCCCAAAGCCTCAATCAGATCAGCAAAGCTTATGGCGAGAACAACGCCATCCTCGACAATTGCCATGTCCGCATCGCGTTTTCATCCAACGACGAGCGCACGGCCAAGCGGATCAGCGATGCCCTCGGCACCGCCACCGAATTGCGCGCGCAACGCAACTATGCCGGGCATCGGCTCGCGCCCTGGCTCAGCCATGTCATGGTGTCCCGACAGGAGACGGCGCGCCCTCTGCTGACACCGGGCGAGGTGATGCAACTGCCGCCCGCCGACGAACTGGTGCTGGTGTCGGGCCTGGCGCCGATCCGGGCGAAGAAGCTGCGCTACTATCAGGATCGCAATTTCACCTCGCGCGTGCTGCCAGCGCCCGATCTCAAGGATGGCGGCGATGGAATCTATGCAGATTGCCCCGATCCGCGTCCCGACGACTGGGGCGGCGAAGTCCGGGGTTTGCACGAAGGGCTGATCCCGGCGGCCGAGGACGAAGGTTCGGCCTTCGACGAGGACGGCGAAGGCGGCTTGCAACAGCAGCGGCATCCGGGGCTTGCCGAAGAACAGGCGGTGCCCGTACCCGAAGCGGACCGCGACGCATTGCCGGGCATCGAGGACGAG
>NZ_MKRR01000130.1:8148-8780 GCF_001897045.1 Sphingomonas sp. 66-10 | reverse complement strand
CAGCCCCGCCCAGCGCGCCTATGGCATCAACGAGGGCGAGGATCGCGGCGACGACCTCCTGCCGAGCTTCTGATGGGAGCGGCAGCGATGAAACCCCGCCATCACCTCTATCTCGACGATGATCTCACCCAGCAACTGGAGCGCCTGGGATCGAAACCCGGCACGTCCAAATCGGCGATCGTTTCGGACGCGCTGCGCGATTACCTCAATCGCCGCGCGACCCGCGAAGTCGATGATCTGCTCAAAACCCGGCTCGACCGGATCAGCACGCAGCTTGGCCGGATCGAGCGCAATGGTCAGGTGCTGCTCGAAACGCTATCGCTGTTCGTGCGCTACCAGCTCACCGTTACCGCGCCGCTGCCCGATGCCGACAAGGCCGCGCAGGCGGTGGGGCGCGAACGCTTCCGCCGATTCGTGGATCAGGTGGGACGGCAACTTGCCAGCGGCCGTTCGATCGGCGCGGCCGCGCCCGACGCCGGAGCCGGGCTATGACCAGCGGCGTCAACCTGGCGGCACAGGGTCGCCGTCACGCCATGCTGCGCACGGCGATGGGGCCGGTGATCGCGGCGGCGCTGTCCGACGCCCAAGTGGTCGAGATCATGGCCAATCCCGATGGCGTGCTGCGGCTCGAC
>NZ_MKRR01000130.1:1236-8130 GCF_001897045.1 Sphingomonas sp. 66-10 | reverse complement strand
GTCGATACCGGCGCGCGGCTTGAACCCGCCGAAGCCGAGCGGATCATCCGGCTTGTCGCCAGCCATGCGCGCGCCGAGGTCCATGCCGATGCGCCTATCGTCAGCGCCGAACTGCCCGCCAATGAAAACGGGTCGGGCGGCGAGCGGTTCGAGGGATTGTTGCCACCGGTGTCGGCCGCGCCATGCTTCTCGATCCGCAAGCCCGCCGCCCGTATCTACTCGCTACTCGACTATGTGAACGACGGCATCATGCGTGCCGAGATGGCGCAGGCGCTGGTCATGGCCGTGGTCGAGCGGAAGAACATCCTCGTCGCCGGCGGCACTTCGTCGGGCAAGACTACGCTCGCCAACGCGCTGCTCGCGGAGATGGCCTCGCTCGACGAGCGCGTCATCATCATCGAGGACACGCGCGAGCTGCAATGCGCCGCACCCGATACCGTGGCGCTGCGTACCAAAGCCGGCGTCGTGTCGATGGCCGACCTGGTGCGCTCGACCCTGCGCCTGCGCCCCGACCGCATCATCGTCGGCGAAGTCCGGGGCGGCGAGGCGCTCGACATGCTCAAGGCATGGAACACAGGCCATCCGGGCGGCATCGCCACGGTCCACGCCAATTCTGCACGCTCCGCGCTCTACCGGATCGAACAGCTTGTCGGCGAGTGCGTCGTCACCGTGCCGCGCTGGCTGATCGCCGGGGCGATCGACATAATCGTGTTCATCTCCGGCCGGGGCAACGGCCGCAGGATCGAGTCCGTGGCTGAGGTCAGCGGGCTGGATGCCGACGGCGATTACGCCGTCACTGACCTCATCATCCCCCAACAGACAGGAGATTGACCCTCATGAATACACATAATGCGCCTGCGCTGCGCCGTCTGCCCGACAGGTGGCTGATCGCGGCCCTCGCCGCCGCCACCCTTATCCCTGCGACCGCCCATGCCTCTGGATCGGGCATGCCGTGGGAACAGCCGCTGCAACAGATCCTCGAATCCGTGCAAGGCCCGGTCGCCAAGATTGTCGCGGTCATCATCATCATCTCGACCGGTCTGGCGCTGGCCTTCGGCGAAACATCCGGCGGCTTTCGCAAGCTGATCCAGATCGTGTTCGGCCTGTCCATTGCCTTTGCGGCGTCCTCCTTCTTCCTCTCCTTCTTCAGCTTCGGCGGCGGAGCGCTGGTCTGATGGCGGGGGCCAGCTTCATCGCGCCAAATGGCTTTGTCATTGGCCATGTGGAGGGATTTGAAGTCCCGCTGCATCGCGCGCTGACCGAGCCGATCCTACTGGGCGGCGCGCCGCGCGGGATCGCCATCCTCAACGGCACGCTCGCCGCCGCGATGGGGCTGGGCCTCCAGCAATGGATCGCCGGACTGCTGCTCTGGCTTGCCGGACACAGCCTCGCCGTGTTCGCGGCCAAGCGCGATCCCGATTTCGCGCCCGTCCTCGCGCGCCACCTCCGGCAGAAGGTCTGTCTCTCATGCTGAATCTCAAAGAATATCGTGAGGTAGCCGACCGGCTCGCCGATCATCTGCCCTGGGCCGCGCTGGTCGCCCCGGGCGTGGTGCTGAACAAGGATGGCAGCTTCCAGCGGACATTGCGGTTCCGGGGACCGGACCTTGAATCCGCCACCGAAGCCGAACTGGTATCGGTCTGTGCCCGCGCCAACAACGCGCTGCGCCGCCTGGGCTCGGGCTGGGCCTTGTTCTTCGATGCAGAGCGGATCGAGGCGATGGGCTATCCCGATAGCCGCTTTCCCAACCCGGCGTCATGGCTGGTGGACGAGGAACGCCGCGCGCATTTCGACGGGCGCAAGGGGCTGCACTTCGAGAGCCGCTACCATCTGACGCTCTGCTATCTGCCGCCCGCCGATCAGGTGGACCGCGCAACCAGCGCGCTGCTGGAACGCGAGACACCCAAAGGGGAGCGGAACTGGCGGCAGGAACTGCGCGCCTTCCGCGCCGAGACGACCCGCGTTCTGGACCTGCTCTCCGGCTTCATGGCCGAGGTCCGTGCGCTCGATGATGCCGAGACGCTGACGTTTTTGCATGGCTGCATATCAGCCAAGCGCCATCCCGTCGCGGTGCCGGCAACGCCGATGTATCTCGATGGGCTGCTGGTCGATACGCCGCTGTCCGGCGGGATCGAACCGATGTTGGGCGACCGGCATTTGCGGACGGTGACAGTGCTGGGATTCCCCAATGCCACGCGCCCCGGCATCCTCGACGCTCTAAACCATCAGGGCTTCGCCTATCGCTGGGCGACGCGCTTCATCGCGCTCGACAAGACAGCCGCCACCAAATCGCTGACCCGCATCCGCCGCCAATGGTTCAACAAGCGCAAATCCATCGCGCAGCTCATGCGCGAAGTGATGATGAACGAGCCGGTTCCACTGACCGACAGCGATGCCGACAACAAGGTGGTCGATGCCGACCTGGCGCTACAGGCGCTCGGCGGCGATCATGTCGCTTTCGGCTACTACACCGCGACGATCACGGTATCGGACGAGGACCGTGCCGCGGCCGACGAGAAGGTTCGTATCGTCGAGCGGATCGTCAATGGCCTCGGCTTCACCTGCATACGGGAGTCCGTGAACGCGGTCGAAGCCTGGCTGGGTTCGCTGCCCGGTCATGTCTATGCCAATGTCCGGCAACCGCTGGTCCACACGCTCAATCTCGCGCATCTGATGCCGCTGTCCTGCGTCTGGGCCGGGCCGGCGCGGAACGATCACTTTTCCGACGCGCCGCTACTCTATGCGGAGACGAGCGGATCGACGCCGTTCCGCCTCAGCACGCATGTCGGCGATGTCGGTCATATGCTGATCGTCGGGCCGACCGGCGCGGGCAAGTCGGTGCTGCTGGCGCTGCTCGCCTTGCAGTTCCGCCGCTATCCGCACTCCCAGATCACTATCTTCGACAAGGGCAACTCCGCGCGCGCCGCGGTGCTGGCGTGCGGCGGCGAGCATCATGCGCTGGGGACAGGCGATGAGCTGGCGTTCCAGCCCTTGCGGCATATCGACCGCGATAGCGAGCGCACCTGGGCGGCGGAATGGATCGCCGCACTGCTGGCGCACGAAAAGGTCGAGGTGACGCCCGAGGTCAAGGAGGCGCTGTGGTCCGCGCTCACCAGCCTCGCCAGCGCTCCGCCCGAGGAGCGCACGCTGACGGGCCTGTCCGTCCTCATGCAGTCCAACGCGCTCAAGGCGGCGTTGCTGCCCTATACGCTGGAGGGGCCGTTCGGTCGCCTGCTCGATGCGGCGGAGAACAGCCTCGCGCTATCGGACATGCAGTGCTTCGAGACCGAGACGCTGATGCACAGCGCCGGCGTCGTCGCCCCGGTGCTGACCTATCTGTTTCACCGGCTCGAAGACCGCTTCGACGGGCGGCCCAGCTTGCTCATTCTCGATGAAGCCTGGGTGTTCCTCGACAACCCGCTGTTCGCCCAGCGCATCCGCGAATGGCTGAAGGTGCTGCGCAAGAAGAATGTCAGCGTCATCTTCGCCACGCAGTCGCTGGCCGATATTGCCGATAGCAGCATTGCGCCCGCGATCATCGAAAGCTGCCCGCAACGTATCTTTCTCGCCAATGACCGCGCGATCGAGCCGCAAAGCCGCGCCGCCTATGAGCGCTTCGGCCTCAATGACCGGCAGATCGAGCTGATCGCACGGGCGACACCCAAGCGGCATTATTATCTCCAATCGCGGCGCGGCAACCGGCTGTTCGAGCTGGCGCTTGGCCCGATCGCGCTGGCGCTCTGCGGCGCATCCGATTCCGACACCCAGGCGCAGATCGACGGTCTGCTGGCCCGCGAAGGGCGAGCGGGCTTTCTCGCCGCCTTCCTTGAAGCGCGCGGCCTGCGCTGGGTCGCGGAACTGATCCCCGACTTTCCTGGTGGCGGCCCCGTCGCGACCGATCCCTTCAACCCCCGGCAAAAGGAGATGTTCGAATGAGAATCCCTGAAACAAAATCCCGCATCATCGCGGCCTGCCTCGCAGGCGCCGCCGTGATGGCGACAATGATCGGGCCCGTGACGCCCGCCTCGGCACAGTTCGGCGGCGTCGTGTTCGATCCCAGCAACTATGCGCAGAATGTGCTGACCGCCGCGCGGACGCTGCAACAGATCAACAACCAGATCCAGTCGCTCCAGAACGAAGCGCAGATGCTGACCAATATGGCCAAGCAGCTTCAGCGGCTCGACTTCTCTTCACTGCAACAGATCAGCACCTCGATGCAGAAGGTCGGCACGCTAATGAATCAGGCGCAAGGCATCGCCATGAACCTGTCGGCGACCGAGACCGCGTTGCGCGATCAGTATCCCAACAGCTTCGATGCGGCGGCGACCACCAGCCAGACGCTGGCGCGCGCGCAGACGCAATGGCAGTCGGCGATGGACGCCTATCGCCAGACCATGCGGGTGCAGGCGCAGGTCGTCGAGAATGTCGGTGACGATGCCGGCCTGCTCGCCACGCTGGTGACGCAAAGCCAGTCGGCGGTGGGAAGCGTGCAGGTCGGACAGGCCGCCAACCAGCTTCAGGCGCTGGCGATCAAGCAGCAGATGCAGGTTCAGCAGATGATGGCCGCGCAATATCGCGCCGACGCCCTCGAACGCGCGCGTCAGGCGCAGGCGCTCGAAGCCGCGCGCGCCGCGACCAGGACCTTCATCGGCGGCTCCTCCCTCTACACCCGTCCATAGGAGCCAACCGCGATGGCCACCGACATTGGCAACCTCGATCTCAATATCGTCGATGCCTTTCTCGACACCTTCATCCGCTACATCGACTCCGGCTTCGGGCTGGTGTCGGGCGATGTCGGTTTCCTGACCACGGCGCTGATCGGCATCGACGTGACATTGGCCGCCCTGTGGTGGGCGATGGACAGCGATGCCGACATTCTCGGCAAGCTGGTGAGGAAGGTTCTCTATGTCGGGGCCTTCGCCTTCATCCTCGGCAATTTCTCGCACCTGGCCGACATCATATACAGGAGCTTTGCCGGGATCGGCATCACCGCGAGCGGCGGCGGCATGTCCGCCGACAAGCTGCTGCACCCGGGCAGCATCGCGGGCACCGGCTTCACCGCCGCCCATCCGCTGATCGCCAAGGTCGCCGACCTGATGGGGTTCCCGGAGTTCTTCGGGAATTTCCTCACCATCATCGTGCTGCTGATCTGCTGGCTGTTGGTGGTTCTGGCCTTCTTCGTCCTCGCCATCCAGCTATTCGTCACCATCGTCGAGTTCAAGCTGACGGCTCTGGCGGGCTTCGTGCTGGTGCCCTTTGCCCTCTGGAACAAGACCAGCTTCCTGGCCGAGCGCGTTCTGGGCAATGTCGTGTCGTCGGGCATCAAGGTTATGGTGCTGGCGGTCATTATCGGCATCGGCTCCAACTATTTCGATCAGATGACCGCGCTGGTGGGCGACGATCCCACGGTGGCGCAGGCGCTAACCCTGTTGATGGGCGCGCTCACCCTGTTCGGCCTCGGTATCTTCGGTCCCGGCATTGCGTCCGGCCTTGTCTCGGGCGCTCCCCAGCTTGGCGCGGGGGCGGCGGTCGGCACCGCCGCTGGTGCGGCGATCATGACGGGCGGAGCCGCGATGCTTGGCGCGCGCGCCACGATGGCGGCAGGCTCGGGTGGCATGGCGGCTATTCGCGCCGGAACGGCAATGGGATCGGCCGCGTCCACCGCATATAAGCTGGGTCAGGAGACATCCGGCAGTGCGAGTGTAGGCGCTGGTCTCGGCGGCATCGCCACCGCCGCGGGCGGCGCGGCGTCCCAGGGCATGAGGTCCGCCGCATCGAGCATTACCAGTCCCATCCGCGAAAGCGCGGCCAGGGGTCAGCAGGCCGCATGGGATTCGGCACGCACATCGCCCGCACCCGCATCGGCAGGTGCATCCGGTTCCGCCAGCGGCGGCGCGGTGGGTGCGGTTCCGTCCGATTCCGTCCCCGCCTGGGCGCGCAACCTGCGTGCCGAGCAGACCGCCCGGCATCGCCGTCATTTGGCGATGCAGACCGTCAAAGACGGCGACCGGGGCGGCGGCGCCGCCAACCCCGACCTCAGCGAAAAGGAGTAAGACCTTATGTTTTTCAAGCGATCCATCCAGCGTTACGGGCTGACGCCCGAACCGGATACACCCTACCAGCGCGCGGGTCAGCTCTGGGATGAGCGTATCGGTTCTGCCCGCGTGCAGGCGAGGAACTGGCGGCTTGTCGCCTTCTCCTGCCTTGGCCTGACCGGCGTTCTCATCGGCTCGAACGTCTGGCAGTCGATGCAGAGCCGCGTCGCGCCCTATGTGGTCGAGGTGGACAGGCTGGGCGAGGCCCGCAGCGTCGCGCCCGCGATCCAGAACTATCAGCCCACCGACGGCCAGGTCGCCTGGCATCTGGCGCGCTTCATCAGTAATGTCCGTTCGGTCTCCACCGATCCGGTGCTGGTCAAGCGCGACTGGCTCGACGCCTATGACTTCGCGACCGACCGGGCCGCGATCTTCCTGAACGAATATGCCCGCGCCAACGACCCGTTCGCCGGGATCGGCGAGCGCAGCGTGTCGGTGCAGGTGACGAGCGTGGTGCGCGCCTCGGACAGCAGTTTTCAGGTCAAGTGGACCGAGAGCATCTACGAGCGCGGCAGCCTGGCGAAAACAGAACACTGGACCGCGATGCTGACCGTGGTGATGCAGCCGCCCAAGACCGCTGACACGCTGCGCAAGAACCCGCTCGGCCTCTATGTCAACGCCATCGACTGGGCGCGCGAACTCGACGGCCAGCCTGCGCAGTTCGGCCAAACCGGGCCAAACCACGCAGCGGCAGGCCAGTCCCGGGCAGGGCAGCAATCGCCCGATAATTCTCCGCCCGCGATTCCCGCGTTCGATCCCGCACGGGCCGCGCTGCCCACCGCGCCGGACATAGGACCGC
>NZ_MKRR01000130.1:0-1205 GCF_001897045.1 Sphingomonas sp. 66-10 | reverse complement strand
AGAATGATTCTGGCCTTGCCACTGCTGGCGCTGGCCACCGCCTGCGCCGGGAAAACCCCGCCGCCTGCCGTCGCGCTCGATGCCGCGCAGTTCCAGCCAGCCATGCGCGAGGCCGAACCGCCGAGGCCGGTCGAGATCGTGCAGACCCCGGTGCCGCTGCCCTTGCCGGGCCAGCTTCTGCCGCGTCCAACCGTGAGCCGAGACATGGGCCTGCCGACCGCGCGGGTCGAAGCCGCCAATCGCGCCGCCATGCGCGAGCCGTCGAGCGCGGGCTATATCAATGCCGTGCAGGTCTATCCCTGGACCGATGGCGCGCTCTATCGTCTCTATGCGGCGCCCGAACGGGTCAGTGACATCGCCTTGCAAGCTGGCGAGAAGCTGGTGGCCGTTTCGGCTGGGGATACGGTGCGCTGGGTGATCGGCGACACGACCAGCGGCGGTGCCGGAGGGGGGGGCGACGATACGCGCGTCCATATATTGGTAAAGCCCTTCGCAGCCGGACTGGTGACGAACATGGTCATCACCACCGACCGCCGCGCCTATCATCTGGCGCTGGAAAGCACCGACCGCACCGCGATGGCGGCGATCTCGTGGACCTATCCCGCTGACCAGCTTGTCGCCCTGCGGCGGCAGAACGCCCGCGCCGAGCAGGCACGGCCTGTCGCCGACAATGTGGCGCTCACCAACCTGCGCTTCCGCTACGCCATCACCGGCGACAATCCGCCCTGGCGTCCGGTTCGGGCGTGGGACGATGGCAACAAGGTTTATATCGAGTTTCCCGATCGTCTGGATCAGGGCGATGCGCCGCCGCTGTTCGTGGTAGGGCCGCTGGGCCAGAGCCAGCTCGTCAATTACCGCGTCTCGGGCAACCATTATATCGTCGATCGCCTGTTCGGCGCGGCGGAACTCCGCCTTGGCGAAAACCCGCAATCGGTCGTGCGTATCGTCCGCACCGACGACGGCAGGAGCCGCGATGACAGGCGAAGGGCTGCGAAATGAGCGAACCCACCATCGAACCCGCCGACCGTGAGATCCCGCACGATGCTGAGGCATCGCCGGCGACGCCCTCCAAGATCAGCCCCGACAAGCTCCAGTTGCGGGCCGCGCCGCGGCGCGTGGTGCGCTTTCGCCGGGGCGTCATCGCCGCCGGCGCTGCCGTCAGTTCGCTCGCTATTGCGGGCGTCGCGTGGATGGCGCTGGGGCCA
>NZ_MKRR01000129.1:6816-8230 GCF_001897045.1 Sphingomonas sp. 66-10 | reverse complement strand
ATCGGGCCGAACAGCCTCGGCGTAGTGATACCCGGTGCGAAGCTCAATGCCTCCTTCGCCCCTTATGGTGCGCGCGCCGGAAAGCTTGCCTTCCTCTCGCAGAGCGGCGCGCTCGTCACCGCAATGCTCGATTGGGCAGCTGCGCGCGCGATCGGTTTCTCAGGCATCGTATCTATGGGCGATATGGCGGATACTGACCTTGCCGACCTTATCGATTTCTACGCCGCCGATCCCGGAACCGATGCAATCCTCATCTATGTCGAAGGAGTGAGCGACGCTGGCCGTTTCATGTCCGCAGCGCGGGCGGCGACCTTGCTAAAGCCCGTCATCGCGATCAAGGCTGGGCGATCGGCGGCGTCCGCCAAGGCGGCATTGTCTCATACTGGCGCGATGGCCGGGGCCTATGACGTGCATGCCGCCGCATTCCGACGCGCGGGCGTGGTTATGGTCGATACGTTGACCGACCTGTTCGCCGCCGCGCAGACATTGTCATGTTACAAGCCCTGTCTTGGAAACCGCGTCGCCATCGTGACCAATGGCGGTGGGGCCGGGGTGCTTGCCGCCGACGGACTACCCGCAGTTGGCGCGACGCTCGCGGCATTGGCGCCCGCGACGATCGCCAAGCTCAACCATGCGCTTCCTCCAGGCTGGTCGCAGGATAATCCGATCGATGTCGTCGGTGATGCTCATGCCGATCGTTTCGGCGCGGCAATTGCGGCCGCGCTCGCAGACCCATATGTCGATATCGTCCTGGCGCTCCATTGCCCGACAGCGGTCGAGACTGGCACCGCGATGGCCGCTGCCACGATCCAGGCGGCCGCAGGTGCTGGCAAACCGGTGCTGGCCTGCTGGCTTGGCCCGCATAATGCGGCGCAGGTCCGGCGCCCGTTCGAGGCTGCGCATCTTGCCCTGTTCGACAGTATCGAGGAGATCGTGCGCGGTCTTGGTTATCTGCGTCGCGCTGCAGAAGGCCGCGCAGCGGCTTTGCGCGCGCCGCCGCGACTGAGCATTCCCGAACATGATCGCGAACGTGCACTGGCGACGATCAGCGAAGCGCGTCTCGAGAAGCGTTTCCTTCTCTCCGATGCCGAAGGGCGCGCGATCCTTTCGGCTTATGGTATCCCGACGGTCACGGGGCATGCAGCGTCCAGTGTCAGGGAAGTTGCCGCAGCCTGCGACGGCATGACGGCACCGTTCGTTCTCAAAATCGTCTCCTCCGACCTCACGCACAAATCCGACGCCGGGGGCGTGGTGACCGAGCTTCGGGATGCCGCCGCCGTGGCGAGCGCCGCGCGCGCGATGCAGGAGCGGATTGCGCGCGAACATCCCGAGGTGCGGCTCGACGGGTTTGAGATTGAGCCGATGGTGCGCGAGCGCAACGGTATCGAATTGCTGGTCGGTGTTGCCGACGACG
>NZ_MKRR01000129.1:2371-6775 GCF_001897045.1 Sphingomonas sp. 66-10 | reverse complement strand
CCACTCGACGACGAGCTTGCGCGGGCGATGATCGCGCGGACGCGTATCTCAGCGTTGCTCGCGGGTTATCGTGACGTGCTCCCAGCGGCGGTCGACGGCGTGGTGCGCGTGCTGGAGGCTGTCGCGACGATGGTCGCCGATCTTCCCGATATCGTCGAACTCGACATCAATCCGCTGCTTGTGGGACATGAGAAGGTGATCGCACTTGATGCGCGGGTGCGGATTGCAGAGTGGCCCCGGTCGAGCCGAATGGCGATCCGGCCGATGCCGATCGAATGGAGCGCGGACCTGACGACCCGCGGCGGCGTCATGCTCCATGTGCGGCCCGTGCGCCCGGACGATGAGGAGCTCCTCGCCGAATTCTTCCATCGCGTCTCGCCGGAGGATTTGCGCTTCCGCTTCCTCACGGGCTTGCGCGAAGTGGGACGCGACCGGCTCGTCGCGATGACGCAAATCGACTATGCCCGGGCCATGCATTTCCTGGCGTTCACCGAAGGCCGACTGATCGCCAGCGCGTTTGTTGCCTGCAATCCCCCGCACACCCGCGCCGAGGTCGCGCTATCGGTCGATGCAGCATTCAAGGACCGGGGCGTGAGCTGGACGCTGATGCAGCATGTCATCGCTTATGCCCGCGCTGAAGGGATTGAGACGATCGAATCGATCGAAAGCGCCGACAACCGGACGGCGCTTGCGCTCGAACATGAGATGGGGTTCGAGACAGTTTCCGCCGAGGGCGCGGAACGCATCGTAAGGCGGTCGATAGAGGCCTGACGGGGGGCACCGGAGCGATAACCGTCCCGGTGCCGGACATAGATTAGATCGAACGGATCAAGCTCACCGGGGGCTTGTTGCCTGACATCGCTCGGGGTTTACCGAGAGCGGGGTAGAAACCTGTTCGGCGTTGGGCTGAGGTATTCGCGCCGGCCCCGGCGCGGGTGGTGTATTTTTACGTTGTGGCGCCAATCGTCGCTCGTTGGCAAAGCACCCTTGATGGGCGATATCCAGCCGATCATACTCGCTGCCGTCGAGCGCGCGCCACAATGGGTGCGGCATGACCTATCCTCAGCCGAAGCGACGATCCGCACCCGCGCTGAAGAGGCGATGGCCGCGATCATCGCCCAGATGTTGCGGGACGCCGAAGACTCGGGCAGGTGACGCCCGGGCCTGTGGCGTCGGATGATCAATGCGCGAGGAAAACGGGGATCGCGCTCTTAGTCAGCATCGAGCGGGTGACCCCGCCGAACATTGCTTCGACGATCCGCCAATGGCCGTATCCCCCCATCACCGCATAGCCAAACAGCCCGGAATTGGCCTCCGCTTGCAACGTCTCACCGGCACCGCTGTCCATCGCGCCGATGCGCCGAATCTGCGCGTGGATATTGTGCCGTGACAGATAGCTCGCCGCGTCTTCCGCGGGCGTGGTGACCGATCCGTCCTGCACCTCGAAGATCGTGATCTGCCCGGTTTGCTGCAATAAAGGTACCGCGGCGCGAAGGGCCGTTGCCGCGCAGGGTGATCCATCCCAGGCAACGAGCGCGCTGTCGAGGTCAAGGCGTTTACATTCCGCCGGGACGGCGAGGATCGGTTTGCCCGAGCGCACGATGAGGTCAGCTGCGTCATTTGGCGCGTCAGGAAACCAGAAGTTCCCAATCTGGCGGTTGACGACGATGACGTCAGCGAGCTCCGCAGCACTCTTGAGATATGAGGGGATGTCGCTGCTGGCGTCGATCCAGTCCCACGGCACGTCCTCCGCGGCAAGCCGCGCCTCGAGCTTGTGCTTGTTCTCGGTCTCGCGCTCCGCCTCGCGCTCGACAAGCGTGCCCACGACATAGGAGGTGTCGTACATTCCTGCGCCGCCGATCGCCGGTGGGATATAGAGGACATCAAGACAGGTGAGGTGCCCGTTCACTGCACGGCATAGATCGAGCGCCACCTGGAAGCGGCTTTCCTGTCCGATATCGTCATGGACAAGGAGGAGAATGTTTTTCATCGCAAGAGTGCCTTTCCTGGTCGAGGATGCCGCATTGAACGTGCTAGATTGTGTGGATTGAGCCCGGTATTCGCAAAATTACGGAAGGCCGGTCGGCGCTTTGCCATCGCTTGCTGCGGTGACCTGAGGCAGCGTGCGTCGCCTCGACTCAAGCCCGCCGTGCAAGAAGGAGCGGAACGCTGCTCGCCATGAGCAGATGCCGGGTGACGCTGCCAAAAAATACGTCGTGGACGCGTGCATGACCGAACGCCCCCATCACCACATAAGCCGGTTCGTGACGCTGCAAATAATGCTCGATTGATACCGCCGCGTCGTTGCCCGTAATCTCGTGCCGAACGGCATGCGCTATAATATTCTGATGGAGCAAATAGCTGGTCGCATCGTGCAACGAGGCGCCAAGCGATCCATCATCGGCATAAAGGACCGTGACCTCGCTGGCGCGCGCCAGAAGCGGGACGGCTGCGCGCAGTGCAGCCTCCGCGTCGGGCGATCCGTCCCACAACACGATTGCCTTGCCGCGTGCATCAAACACCTTGAGATGGCGTGGCACCGCCAGGATCGGCGTCGATACGCGGCGCAATATTGCGCGGATCTTCGCTGCCATGTCCGGATCCGCGATATCGTCCGAGAGATAGCTGTTGAGAACGACGAGATCGGCGAGGCCAGCTGCATCGATCAGAATCGTATCGAGCTCACCGACGCTATCGTTCCAGGAGAAGGGAATATTGTCCGCGACCAATCGTGCGTGGACCGCCGCCTTGTTGTGGCGTTCTTCTTTCTGCCTTTCCTCGAGCACCAGCATACCGATCGGTCCACCGCCCATCCGGTAAAAGCCGTCGGACGTGACGATGACGTCGAGACAGACGAGATGGCCATCGAGCGCTGTTCGCACGGCAAGCGCGGCCGACAACCGCGCTTCCTGTCCATCGTCATCATGAACGAGAAGGAGGATATTCTTCATCGCAGGGGCGCCTTTGATCGGGGCGGAGTGCCTGCACGGCATAATGCTGCACGGCCATGCACGCGCCGATACGCAATTGCCCGTATCCGCTAAGACGCTGCGAGCACTGCGGGCGCGGCACCGGCTTGTGCCTTGGGTCGAACCAGTTCCGTCCCTGGCAGCGCTTCGACCGCGCGGGCAATTGCTTCAAGTGCGTCGGCGCGCGCGCTGTCGGATGGCAATTGCGAAAGACGCCGGTCGAGCAACTCGCTGAGACGTGCAGCACGATTATGCCAGTCGTCTCCGCCGATCAGCCGCGCGGCATCATCGCGCCCGGCCCCGGCAAGACTACACGCGGTGCGCGGCTCTAGCCGGAAACGCTCGCCGAGCGAGGGTGTGACTGGCTTGGGGATGCCGGGTAGCGTGGAGGCATCCGCCGCCAGCCGGGCGACGGCAGGCGGCTCACCATGATCGAGGAACAGGCTGCCGTTGATCGGTGCGCGCGCGGCGATCCAGCGCAATAAGCCGGCATGATCGGCATGCGCCGAATAAGTGTCGAGCGACATGATGTCGGCGCGCACTCGGACGTCCGCGCCTGATATCCGCACGAGTTGCGCGCCACCTTGCAGCACCGCGCCCAAGGTCCCGCGCGCTTGGTAACCGACGAACAGGATTGTCGATTCCGCGCGAGGCAAATTGCGCAGCAAATGATAACGAACGCGGCCACCTGTGCACATCCCAGAGCCGGCGAGAATGATCGCCCCGGAAATGCGGTTCAGCGACTTCGATTGTTCGATGCTGCGAACGAAGTGGATCTTGGGATGGTCGAACGGGGACGGGCCGTGGCGTTGCGCAGTATCGAAGCGGCGATAGGCTTGGGTGACCTTGTCCGCGAGCGGCGCGTCTATGTATACCGATACCGGTTCCAGCTTTCCTGCATCGAACAAGGCGACAAGGTCTTCGATTATTATCTGCGTGCGCTCCAGCGCGAATGCCGGGATGATGAGGTTGCCGCCTCGCACGAGTGCGGTCTTCACGGCGCGGGCAAGTTGATCGCGCCGATCCTCGGGCGTCGGCACATCGCGATCCCGATCGCCATAGGTCGCCTCGCAAATCACATGATCCCACCCGCCTTCGGGAGATGACGGCTCGGCAAGATGGGTTGCGCCGTCTCCGATATCGCCCGAGAAGAGCAGGGACTGGCCGTCGAGATGCAATTCGACCGAAGCGGCGCCGAGAATATGATGTGCGTCCCATAGCCGCACTTTGAGTCCCTGCAGGGGCTCGATCCATTTACCAGCTCGCACCGTATCGAGCCGCCCGATGAGGCGGGCCACGTCCTGGGCATCATAGAGCGGCTCGAATGGTTTGCGCCCCGCGCGGTCCGGCCGATCGTTGCGGCGTTTCGCATCGGCTGCCTGGAGCTTGGCCGCGTCACTGAGCATCGGACCCAGAAGCTGGCGATTGGGGGGCA
>NZ_MKRR01000129.1:0-2359 GCF_001897045.1 Sphingomonas sp. 66-10 | reverse complement strand
TGATCAAGGTGCGCATGCGTCAGGATCACCAGGTCGAGGCTATGCGGATCGAAGGGCAGGGGCTGGAAATTGAGCGCCTCGAGCGTTCGCGATCCTTGAAACAGCCCGCAGTCGATCAGCACCCGATGCCGCGCACCACGCAATTCCATGCAGGAGCCGGTAACCGCGCCAGCGGCGCCATGAAAAATGAGTTCGATCGACATGGCAGGATATCTCCGCTCGACGCCTCAAATCGATGTAGCCGACTGATCCCGCTTTATATTCGTATTGTCCCGTAATGCAGGCGCAGCTCGTTCCGATCGGGCGGCGAGACCAGGCGTTCCCACGCGCGAGAGGAAGAAGGGATAAGCGTCAGACTAAGTACATCCCCTCATGGCGGTCCAGCGGCTGGTGATGGATGAAAGACCGGTCAATTGAGAGCTGAGAAAGAAGGGCAGATCGTGACCGACGCAAAAGCAGCCGTTCGCCATCTCGTCGTTTGCGCGAGTCCCGCGCCGGGCGGGTTTGGGCACGCCGTCGTCGAGACTTATGTCGATATCGTCAGGCAAGCCGGCCAGGAAGCCATCGTGCGTGACCTCTACGGCATCGGCTTCGATCCCGTACTCAAGATCGATGAGCGGCCCGACGGGCCGCACTGGGCGCCATCGCCCGATGTCGCGGCTGAACTCGAATTCGTCCGCCAGGCCGACATTCTCGTGCTGGTTTACCCGATCTGGTACGGGCTGCCGCCCGCGATCCTCAAAGGCTATGTCGATCGCGTGCTCGGCGCGAACTATTCGTTCCATCGCTTCCGCGCCGAGGCCGGGCAGCCGCCGCTGGTCGGCAAGCCGCTCCTGTCGTTCAGCACCTCCGGCACGCCGTTGGCGTGGCTCCATGAGCGGAGCCAAGTTCTGGCGTTGCGCGAAATCTTCGACGTTTATCTGTGGCGGGGCTTCGGGATGAAGCAAAGCCGCCATGTCATGCTCGACGAGGTTGTCACCAACCTGGCCCCTGCCGATGCTGCCGAGAAATTGAAACTGGTCCGTCAAACCGCAGCGGAGACCTGTGCAACACTCGCCGGGGGCCGGCCGATGGTGACGGGCTTCGAAGCCTAAGCAATGGCCGGCGGGCCTTTGCGACGCCGGCTGCCCGGCTGGTCGGGGACGAAACGCGCGTGTGACACCTTATCGGATACGGAACGACCCTATGTCCCGGCCACTTGGCGAGCACGAGCTTCCTGACGAAAGCAAGAGCGGCGGCCGGCGGCGCGACCGGCTGTTCGAGCGCCATCCCTGGTTGCGTCATCCACTCAGTTCGCTTGGGCCGGGGCTCATCACCGGCGTTGCGGACGATGACCCCAGCGGGATTGCCACTTATTCGCAGGCTGGCGCGGCCTTCGGCTTTGGCCTCCTTTGGACGATGCCGCTCGCTTATCCACTGATGTCTGCGGTGCAGGAACTGACCGCGCGGCTCGGGCGAGTCACTGGCATGGGGCTTGCTGCCAATATCCGGCGCGTCTTCCCGCCTTTCATCCTGCAAGCCCTCGTCCTGCTGCTGCTCATGGCGAACATCTTCAACATCGCGGCCGACATTGCTGCGATGGGAGAGGCGGCCGAACTTGTGCTCGGCCTCGATCGCCATCTCATGACCGTGCTCTTCGTTGCGGCAACGCTGGTGCTCCAGGTGTTCGTGCCTTATCATCGCTACGTCTTCTATCTGAAGTGGCTGACATTTTCGCTGCTCGCTTATGTTGCTGTACTCTTCGTCGTGCATGTCGACTGGGGCATGACTGTGCGGGAGACGGTCCTCCCGCATCTCAGCCTTGACGGCACGGCCGCGATGATGATCGTCGGCATCTTCGGGACGACGATCAGCCCCTATCTCTTCTTCTGGCAGGCGTCAGAGGAGGTCGAGGACATGCGCGGCTGCGCGCCGTTGGTCGAGACGCCCGACAAGGCACCGGCCGAGCTGGCACGAATTCGCTGGGACACCTGGAGCGGCATGCTCTATTCCGATGCCACATCTTATTTCATCATTCTTGCAACCGCGGTCACCTTGCACCCTGCCGGCATCACCCAGATCGACACCGCCGCCCAAGCGGCAAGCGCACTGAGGCCGCTCGCCGGGCCGTTTGCCGAGACGGTCTTCGCACTCGGCATCCTTGGTGTTGGCATGATCGGCGTGCCGGTCCTTGCAGGCTCAGGTGGCTATGCACTGTGCGAGGCGATGGGCTGGACCTGGGGGCTCGAACGGCGCGCGGGTGACGCGCGAGCTTTCTACGGCGTGATCGCGATCAGCGTCCTACTGGCGGTCATTCTCCAATATCTGCCGATCAACCCGATGCGCGCGTTGGTCTGGAGCGCGGTTGCCAATGGGATGG
>NZ_MKRR01000128.1:0-1772 GCF_001897045.1 Sphingomonas sp. 66-10 | reverse complement strand
AGCGCCTAGTCGTATGCTCAGTCATATGGCTCACTCTTATCTAAGAGCGAGACCCTGTCAGGTCATTTCGGGGGCCAACTCAGTCGGGCCATCGGTAGGGTTCGCACCAAGGATGAACATCGCTGGCATCTGCTCTATTGCGGTCTGAGCGTTGCCATTACCGTATCGCTGCTGAATCTCGCCTATCCGGGCTGGGCGGCCAATCTTGGCCCGCGAAGCTGGCTTTTGCCGGAACGAGTAGCTCGTCGGGTTCTGGGTGAAGCGACCCTATGGGACGCTGGCACCCGCCTGATGCGCGCTGGCGATCCAGAAGGTTGGCAAGCGATTGTCCGCGTCGCCGAAATGCAGCGCGCGAACCGAGGCGGCATCAATGAGTGTGAATTGGCCGCTGCAAAGGCCAATAAGCCGGTCCGCTGCAAGATTATGGTTGGCGGCTCACGCTCGTAGGACCGCGGCCTCATTTAATCATGAAATAATTTTTAGATCATCTATCGATCATGTTTAGATAATCTTTCGGAGTAAAACTTGGTATAAGCTACAAATTTTCGATCCAGTTTGAATGAGTCAAGCATTGATGGATTGTGTATGATGATCAGATGTGCTGCGATCACCACCGACAAGACTCGGACAGGGGGTCATCATGCACGTGAAGACGGCGTTAATTGTCACTGCAGCAGCAGCAGCAACGATAAGCGCGGTAGCCGCGCTGGCGACTGAAGAAATTACCTATACTTATGACGCAAAGGGACGCGTGACTAAGGTTGTGCACACCGGGACGATGAACAATGGGGTGACCGTCCAATATGCTCACGATCACGCAGACAATCGAACGCACGTGACAGTGACTGGTGCCCCGTAAAAGTCCTCACGGCCTCACTTCCTCTAAAATAAGCACCTAAAAAAGGGAACCTCACACAATGAATCCGATTTTGGTCGGAGGCAAAGGTGTGCGCGTGCACCGCGCGCTCCTCGTTGCCTCTTCTGCGCTCTGCTGTGGACTGTCCGTGAGCGCATTGGCTCAGACCACTCCAGATTCGCTGGTTCGGTCGACGATCGATCCCAATAACGTCGACCTCGCAACTGGCACATTACAGCTCGTCGCGCCAAATGTTTCTTTGGGATCAGGAAATTCGGTTCTTGCGGATCCGATGAGATGGAAGGGAAGTCTTAACTGGCAACCGACCTATAGAATAGTTTTCACAAAGACCGTCTCTACGGCAAGCGTATCACTTCCAGACAAGTCAGTAACTTTTACGCTGTCTGGATCAACTTATACATCTGATCAACAGGATGGCTCGACGCTGATCCAATCTGGTACTAATTACATATATACATCTCCGAATGGGACAAGAATAACGTTCGATGGGTCGACAAATACCGTCGGGCAGAACGCAAATTTGATACAATATCCAAATGGAAGAACCGTATCGTTAACATACGACACAATCTCAGTTAATATACTTAACAGTACAACTTTGTGTACAAGAGTAACGTCAGCTACTGATAGTAATGGATATAAAATAAACTACCATTACGCTAATCAGACGGGTGTTTGTCCGATTTTGCAACGTGTCTCATCTACCACCACAATAAATACGGTAACAGGAATTTCAGGGCCGGGAACGACATATTCATATGCATCCACAAACTCATTATCATCGGCGACGACGACGTTTACTGACCCGATGGGGAGAATCACGACCTGTCGTTGCCCCCTAATTGCCTGACGAGGCCTCGCGGGTTTGGGTGATGTACTCGCGGGGTGATCGGTA
>NZ_MKRR01000127.1:605-1031 GCF_001897045.1 Sphingomonas sp. 66-10 | reverse complement strand
ATTTCTGATCGAGGATGAAGACGCCCTCGCCCGGACGGAAGCCAGCGCGTCCGACTATCTCGCCAGCGCGGCGATGCGCTCCTTGATGGACAGCTATGTCACGCATCTCCGCCAGGTCGGTATCGAACAGCTCAGCCGCCGTACCCGGGTGACGCGGGGCAGCAAGGCCGCATCGAATGACGATGGCCGGCCCCGCCTCAAGGTCAACGCCATCGACGCGGATGAAGTGCAGCAGCTGCATGAGCGCATCAAGCGCAACCATTCCCTTGTGGCCCGCCGCCTCTTCGAGTTGCACGGCCATGAAGAGACCGTGCCTGACGATGAAGATGGAATCACCAAGGAGCGGATGCGCCAGATCACCAAGCGCGCCGCCAAAACCATCGCGTCCATCACCCAGAATGATCCGCGCTTTGCGATCATGGCCGA
>NZ_MKRR01000127.1:0-423 GCF_001897045.1 Sphingomonas sp. 66-10 | reverse complement strand
GACATGCATCTGGGTCGCGCCTTGTCCCTCATTCTGTTGAGGGCGGGCACACCCATGATGCTGATCTCGCGTTGATCGCCGCTGGCTCGTCCCGGGCAGCACCCGTGCCATTGGAACCAGAATGGTGCATTCAAGACCGTCCTCCGCGCTGATTTATTAACCGCGCAGACCCGCAGAAATCTCCCAAAAACCCACTTTCTGGTTAATGTTTTTTTCAGGTGAGATAGGCAACAATTTCCTTGTTGCTGGCAAAGCAACCGAATATGCTGAGGGCATATAACGAAGCCCGCAGAAAGGGTGCTTACGGTCGACGCTTTGAAAATAGATTCTTACCGTCTGATCGTATTTCCCAATACGCTTCGGACAATCCGCAAAGATAAAGGTTTCCGGACATTATTGGCGCTGTCGAAGGTCATTCACAGC
>NZ_MKRR01000126.1:6638-7125 GCF_001897045.1 Sphingomonas sp. 66-10 | reverse complement strand
TACCGCGATCAGATCCTCGCCGACCGAAGCTTCGATCTCCCGCAGCAAATCCTTGAGCAGCGTCTCATGCGTGATCGTGACGTCTTTCGTCCAGCGCCGGTCGGCAAGGACATCCCCCTTCGCATCGCGCGCGATCAGGTGCGGCTCAAGGCCGATATTCTCGATCTTGCCGCTCGCCAGCAAAGAGGGCTCATCAGTGCCCGGCTCGGCGTAGAGCGCGAACTTAAGGCTCGACGAACCGGCGTTGAGGCACAGGATTTCAGCCATCGCGGCGCTGTCCCGCAACGCCGGGAGACGCCTTGGTTGCAGCCCGCGCCAGCAGCACCGCGAGCGCGCAGGAGGCGAGGCGCGTGCGCACGCTGTCTGCCCGGCTGGTGAGGATGATCGGAACGCGCCCGCCGAGCACCACGCCTGCGGCATCGGCGCCGCCCAGGAAGGTCAGCTGCTTTGCGAGCATGTTGCCGGCCTCCAGATCGGGCACCAGCAG
>NZ_MKRR01000126.1:0-6536 GCF_001897045.1 Sphingomonas sp. 66-10 | reverse complement strand
TTCGATCTGGCCCCGGTCCGCCATCTTGCAGAGCGCCGCGGCATCCAATGTGGTGCGCATCCTTGGATTGACCGTCTCGACGGCGGCGAGGATCGCGACCCTGGGTTGTTCGATCCCGATCACATGGGCAAGGTCGATCGCGTTGCGCGCGATGTCGGCCTTGTCCTCAAGCGTCGGCTCGATGTTAATCGCGGCGTCGGTGATGATGAGCGGGCGCGGATAGCCGGGCACATCCATCACATAGGCGTGGCTGATCCTGCGTTCGGTCCGAAGGCCCATGTCGGACGATACGACCGCGCCCATGAGCTCGTCGGTATGAAGCGAACCCTTCATCAGCAGCGCGGCTTCGCCGGCCCGTACGCGCGCGACGGCTTCGGCGGCGGCGGCGTGGCTGTGCGGGACCCCGATCACCCGGAAGGCGGCAATATCGACACCGGCGTCCTTCGCCGCATTCGTCATACGCGCCGCAGGTCCGATGAGAATTGGAACGACGATGCCGGCGTCGGCGGCCTCAGCCACCGCGCGCATGGCGTCGGCGCTGCACGGATGGACCACGGCCGTGACGCACGCGGATCCGTCCTTGGCGCGCTCCATCAACTGGCGGAAGCGGTCGTGGCTGGCGATCCGCACGTCGGGAAGCGGCATGCGGGGCCGGCTGACTTTCTCGGTGGGCGCCTTGACCTCGGCCTGGCCGCTGATGACGGTCTCGCCCTTTTGGTTCACGCAGGCGCAGTCGAGAACGATGACATGATGCTCGGCGCGCTTCTGCGCGACGGTGACGCAGGCCGTGATGGTGTCGCCGACGCCCACCGGGCGGGTGAAGCGAAGCGATTGGCCGAGATAGATCGCACCGGGCCCTGGCAGCTCGGTTCCCAGGATCGCCGAGATGAGCCCCGCGCCCCACATGCCATGAGCGATGACCCTGTGGAACATGTCCGTTTCGGCATAGACAGGGTCGAGATGCGCCGGATTCACGTCGCCTGACACCGCCGCGAAGAGCTGGATGTCGTCGGCGGTCAGCGTGCGGGTGAGGCTGGCCGTGTCGCCGACGGCGATCTCGTCGAACGTGCGGTTCTCGATGAGGTTGGCGGTGGCCATGGCTCAGCGCTCCAGCACGTAGCGCCCGGGGGCATCACCGAGCGGCGGATAGTTCCGTTCGGGCGCGCCCATCGACGGTGGGGCGGCCGCCTTGCCCGAGTGCGATCCAAGCCATGAACTCCATTCCGGCCACCACGACCCTTCGCGCAGCTCGGCCCGCTCCAGCCAGGTATCGGGACCTGGCGCCGGGCCATCCTGCATCCGTGTCGCGACGCGAAAGTGGCGATGAGGATGCCCGGGCTCGGAGACGATCCCGGCATTGTGGCCACCGCTCGTCAGCACGAAGCGGATCTCCGCGCCCGTCAGCATGTGGAGCTTGTGGGTCGAGCGCCACGGCGCGACGTGGTCGGTTTCCGTGCCCACCATGAAGATCGGCATGCGCAGCCCCGAGAGCGAGACCGGGTGGCCGCCGGCCTCGTAGCGCCCTTCGGCCAAGTCATTGTCGAGGAACAAGCGCCGCAGATATTGCGCGTGCATGGCATAGGGCATGCGGGTGCCGTCGGCATTCCATGCAATGAGGTCGGTCATCGGCTCGCGCTCGCCCATGAGATAAGTCGAGAGGATGCGCGACCAGACCAGATCGTTGGATCGCAGCATCTGGAAGGCGCCGCCCATCTGACTGCTGTCGAGAAAGCCGCGCGCCCACATCATCGCATCGATCAGGTTGATTTCCGCCTCGTCGATGAACAGGCCAAGTTCGCCCGGCTCGCTAAACTCGGTCTGGGCGGCGAACAGCGTGACGCTCGCCAGACGCTTATCTTCATCGCGCGCCATCGCGGCCGCGGTGATGGCGAGCAGCGTGCCGCCGATACAATAGCCGGCCGCGTGGATCTTCTCGGTGCCGGTAATCGCCTGGATGACATCCACGGCGGCCATCGGCCCAAGCAGGCGATAATCCTCCATGTCGAGATCGCGGTCGGCGCTGTCGGGATTGTGCCAGGAGATGCAGAACACGGTGTAGCCCTGCCCTACCAGCCAGCGGATGAGCGAATTTTCCGGGGAGAGGTCGAGGATGTAATATTTCATGATCCATGCCGGCACGATCAGTATCGGCTCCGGACGCACCGTCTCGGTTGCGGGCGCATATTGGATCAGTTCCATGACCCTGTTGCGAAACACGACCTTGCCAGCCGTGGCTGCGACCTTCTCGCCGACCCGATAGGCCTCCGTGCCCGCTGCGGGCTCCCCGCGTACCAGGCGTTCCAGGTCGTCGCAAAAAAATCGCGCACCCTCGACAAGGCATTGTCCTCCGGTTTCGAGGATGCGCTGCTGGAGCACGGGGTTGGTCGGGATGAAATTGGTCGGGGACACCATGTCGAGCATCTGGCGGGTCGCGAACTCGACGATCGCTTCGTGGTGCCCGGTGACGCCGCTCACGCCGGTCGTCGCGGCATGCCACCATTGCTGCTGGAGCAGGAAGGCCTGCTCGATCAGGTCGAACGGATGGCGCTTCCAGGCTGCGTCGGCGAAGCGCCGATCCTGGGGCAGCGGATCGATCGCCGGCTCGGGATCGCTGCCGGATGCGCTGCGCATGGCATAGTCGGCGAGCCGCATCAGCTTGCGCCCGCCCTTGGCGGCGAGCTGCAGCTGCCTGCCTGGCGAGCAGAGAATGTGCGTCCACCAGTCGGAAAAAGACTGCGCCAAAGTGGCGGGCGACTGGCCTGAAGTCAGCTGCGCGATGGCGGCGAAGCTCGACCGATCCAGCGTCGTGGCCAGACCGTCCAACGGGTCAGGGATATTGCTTCGACTCTGCACATTTTCGCTCCTGCTGCGGTGCAACAAGCCCTGAAGCGCAGGAAGCCTCTGCGCACTCCGTAGTCCTACGGAGGGATTGCCTCGCATATGCCAGCCCCAGAAGTCAGAGCTCAGCACGACATTGCTGTATGAAAAGCGGCCAAATACGATCAGGAGGCTCAGTGCGGTCGCACGGGCGAGCCAGCTATCCCGCCGAACCAGTCCCGCAATACCGGCGAAAGGGTCTGCGGGTTGCCGCCGATATGGCGAAGATCCTCCGCCAGCAGTGGCGGGCGGACTGCGAGGAAATATATCGCGAGGCCCGTCGTGAGAATGCCAAGTGCGATCAGCACCCCGGCCGCCAGAGCGGGTCTGGTCCGAGAGGCGGCCGGCGCTAACATTTTCTGTCGAGACTCAGTTCGGCGATGATGGGACAATCTGGCCGCTCGTCGCCATGACAGCGCTCGGCGAGATCGACGAGGGTCTCGCGCAGTGTCGTCAGCGCTTCGGCCTTGCGCTGCAATTCCTCCGCCCGCGCCAACGCGACCCGCTTTACATCGGCGCTGCTGCGGCCCGTGTCGGCCCACAGGCCGAGCAGGGTCCGGATCTCCTCGATCGGAAAACCGAGATCGCGGGCATTGGCGATGAACCGCAGGCGATGGAGGTCACTCTCGCCATAGTCGCGATAACCCGCTCCCCGGCGCGGCGGCGCCGGGATGAGGCCGATCTTCTCATAATGGCGGATCATCCGCTCCGAGACCCCGCTTTGCTTCGACGCCTCCCCGATGTTCACAGCGCTTTCCGGTTGAGGCGCAGCGCGTTGGTGACCACGCTGACCGAGGAGAGCGCCATGGCGGCGGCCGCGATGATCGGCGAGAGCAGGATGCCGAACAGCGGATAGAGCGCGCCCGCCGCCACCGGCACCCCGGCGACATTGTAGATGAAGGCGAAGACCAGGTTCTGGCGGATGTTGGACATGGTCGCCTGGCTCAGCCGCCGTGCCCGCACGATGCCCATGAGATCGCCCTTGAGCAGCGTCACGCCCGCGCTCTCGATCGCGACGTCGGTGCCCGAGCCCATGGCAATACCGACATCGGCGGCAGCCAGTGCGGGGGCGTCGTTGACCCCGTCGCCGGCCATCGCCACCACGCGCCCCTCGCTTTTCAACCGCGCGACGACGGCACTCTTCTGGTCGGGCAGTACCTCGGCTTCGACATCGTCAATGCCGAGCCGCCTTGCCACCGCCTCTGCTGTGGTGCGGTTGTCGCCGGTCAACATCACCACGCGAATGCCTTCGGCCTTGAGTGCGGCCAGGGCCTCCGGCGTCGTCTGCTTCACGGGATCGGCGATTGCAAAGGCGCCGCCGACGGTGCCGTCGACGCCGATGAAGATCGCGGTGGCGCCATCCCGGCGCAGGGCGTCGGCCTGCTCCGCCAGCGCGTCGGTTGCTATGCCCTCTTCCGAGAGGAACCGCGCATTACCGAGCACGATCCGGCGGCCGTCGACGGTGCCGAGCGCGCCGCGTCCGGTGGGGGAATCGAAGTCGGTGACGTCGCTCGTGGGGATGCCGCGATCCTTGGCGGCCTCGACGATCGCCAGCGCGAGCGGATGCTCGGAGGCCCGCTCGACCGAGGCGGCAAGCCGCAGCAGTTCGGCTTCGTCGAAGCCGGGCGCCGGCACGATCTGGGTGACGGCAGGCCGGCCTTCGGTCAGCGTGCCGGTCTTGTCGACGACGAGCGTGTCGACTTTTTCCATATGCTCGAGCGCTTCGGCATTCTTGATGAGGACGCCGAGCCCGGCGCCGCGGCCAACCCCGACCATGATCGACATCGGCGTGGCGAGACCCAGTGCGCAGGGACAGGCGATGATCAGCACGGCGACCGCCGCAACCAGCCCGTAGGCGAAGCGCGGCTCGGGGCCCCAGATGCCCCAGGCGATGAACGCGACCACCGCGACCGCGATGACCACGGGCACGAACCAGCCCGACACCTGATCGGCCATGCGCTGGATCGGCGCGCGCGAGCGCTGCGCCTCGGCGACCATCTGGACGATGCGCGCCAGCATGGTGTCCCGGCCAACCTTGTCGGCGACGATAACGAGCGCGCCGGTCTGGTTGAGCGTGCCGCCGATCACCGTGTCGGCCTTGGCCTTGGTGACGGGCATGGACTCACCGGTGACCATCGACTCGTCGAGCGAGGAACGGCCGTCCTCGACCACGCCATCGACCGGCACCTTCTCGCCGGGACGCACACGCAGGCGGTCGCCGACCGCAACGAGATCGAGGCTGATTTCCTCTTCACTGCCATCGGAACCGATCCGGCGCGCGGTCTTTGGCGCAAGGTTAAGCAGCGCCTTGATCGCGCCCGAGGTCCGCTCGCGCGCGCGCAGTTCGAGCATCTGGCCGAGCAGCACGAGGACAGTGATCACCGCGGCCGCCTCGAAATAGACGGCAACCATGCCGTCCTCTCCGCGGAAGGCGGGCGGGAACAGCTGGGGCGCGAGCGTCGCGACGACGCTGTAGATCCAGGCGACCCCGGTCCCCATCGCGATCAGGGTGAACATGTTGAGGTTGCGGGTCTTGAGCGAGGCCCAGCCACGCTCGAAGAAGGGCCAGCCCGCCCAGAGCACGACGGGTGTCGCCAGCACGAACTGGATCCATACCGAGATCGACATCGGCACGAGGCGATGGATCGCGGGAAAGAGATGCGCGCCCATCTCGAGGATCAGCACCGGGAGGGCCAGCATCAGGCCGACCCGGAAGCGCCGTGTGAAATCGACCAGCTCATGGCTGGGGCCGCTGTCGGCAGTCACGGTCGCGGGCTCGAGCGCCATGCCGCAGATCGGACAGGATCCGGGATGGTCCTGCCGGATCTCTGGATGCATCGGGCAGGTCCAGATCGTGCCTTCGGGCGCCGCGACCGGCGGCGCTGGCGGGCCGAGATAGCGCTCGGGATCGGCGATGAATTTGGTCCGGCAGCCCGCGCTACAGAAATGATAGCGTTCACCGCCATGCTCGGCTTGATGCGCCGTGGTCGCCGGGTCGACGGTCATGCCGCAGACCCGGTCCTTGACGCCGGTCGCCGCTTTCGCGGCGCTGTGGCCGCCGCAGCAACCGCCGCCATGCGCCGCTCCATGTGTCTCGTTCATCGCCTTGCTCCTTTCGACGCCTGACGATCTAGGGTCTGACACCGTGTCAGGGTCAATACGTAATCGCCTAAGCGGACAAATCGGCGGGCCCGTTCGCCTGGCCGCCATCAGCCAAGGTCATTGGCAACCGTAAGGCCGTGGTCCTGCGCCGGTCGATGCGCCGTAAACAAGTCGATCGCGCCGGTGATGGTCAAAAGCCGAAACGTCTCGGCCACATGCCTGAAGCCGGCCGCCGCGATCAGGCCGGGGAGCACGCCGTCGGCATTGGGCCGGGTATCATCGATGCCATCGAGCCGCTGCACGGTCAGGCGGAAGGCAAGCCGCATGAAACCCTGCTGGCGGCCATAATCGGCGATCACCAGGCGCCCACCCGGGCGCAGCATGGCGAACATGGCGCGCAGGATGGCGCGCAGGGTTGCCGCCTTCTCCCTGACCGGCATCTGATGCAGCACGAGACTCGACACGACAGCGTCGGCGGTACCCGGGGCCACGTCCCTGGCAAATCCCTGACGCCAGTCGATATCGGCCCGCCGCACAGCGGCCTTGTGCCGCGCGAT
>NZ_MKRR01000125.1:3692-8104 GCF_001897045.1 Sphingomonas sp. 66-10 | reverse complement strand
GGCGATCTACGAGAAGCAGCAGCAGGCCGAAGCCTCCCCCGCGGGCGCCGGCGAAGCGGCTGGCCCCGCCGGTGGCGAGGATGTGGTCGACGCCGAATTCTCGGAAGTGGACGACAACAAGGCGTAAGTGAAGTGATCCGCGATCGTCGCCCCGGCGCGTGCCGGGGGCTCAGGCACAATGAAGCGATGCTTGAGATGCCGGCCTCGGCCGGCACGGCGATCGCCGGACCACTCGGCGGGGGCCGGGAATGACCGAAATCGATTATTACGAACTGCTTGAAGTCGACCGCGGCGCAGACGCGAGCACGATCAAATCGGCCTATCGCAAGCTCGCGATGAAATATCACCCGGACAAGAACGGCGGGTGCAAGGACAACGAAGCCAAGTTCAAGGCAGTCAACGAAGCCTATGACTGCCTGAAGGACCCGCAGAAACGCGCGGCCTATGATCGCTTCGGCCATGCCGCGTTCCAGAACGGCGGCGGCGGTGGCAGCGCGCACGACTTCGCGGGCTTCTCCGATATCTTCGAGAGCGTCTTCGGCGAATTCATGGGCGGCGGCCGCGGCGGCCGCGCCCAGCCGCGGCGCGGCGCCGATCTGCGCTACGATATGGAAATCACGCTCGAAGAGGCGTTCCACGGCAAATCCGCCGACATCACCATCGACGTGACCGCCTCGTGCGACAGTTGCCACGGCACCGGGGCGCGGCCGGGTACGCACGCCCATACCTGCTCGACCTGCGCCGGCCACGGCAAGGTGCGCGCGCAGCAGGGCTTTTTCGTCGTCGAACGCGCCTGCCCGATGTGCAACGGCTCGGGCCAGGTGATCGAGGATCCGTGCCGCGACTGCCGCGGCGACGGGCGGGTCGAGCGCACCAAGACGCTCACCGTCAATATCCCCGCCGGGGTCGACGAGGGTACCCGCGTCCGCATGTCGGGCGAGGGCGAAGCCGGGCCGCGCGGCGCGCCGCCGGGCGATCTCTACATCTTTCTCCATGTGAAGCGCCACGCGATCTTCGAGCGCGAGGGCACTACCTTGTTCGCGCGCGCGCCGATCAGCTTCACCACCGCGGCGCTCGGCGGCACGCTCGCGATCCCCGGGCTCGACGGGCGGACGCACGAGCTGAAGATCCCGGCCGGTATCCAGTCCGGCAAACAATTGCGTCATCGCGGTGCGGGCATGCCGGTGCTGCAGGGGCGCGGACACGGCGATCTTGTGATACAAATCGACGTGGAAACCCCGACGCGGCTCTCGACGCGGCAGCGCGAGCTGCTCGAGATGTTCCGCGAGACCGAGACCGGCGACGAATGCCCCGAGGCGCAGGGTTTCTTCGCACGGCTCAGGAACGCGTTCGCAGGGGATTGAGGTCACGCGCCAAGCCGGAGGTGCATCATGCGAATCCTGTTGCCAGCCGCCATCGCCATTGCTGCCGTCGCCGCCCCCGGCGCGGCGCGGGACCGCAACGAGGTCCCCGCCGCGACGCCGGACGGCAAGCCGCAAAGCTGCGTGCCGATCACCTCGCTGCGCGAAAGCCAGGTGCGGAACGATCGCGTGATCGACTTCCGCATCTCGGGCGACCGCTATTATCGCGTGACCTTGCCGCAAAGCTGCCCCGGGCTCGGCTCCGAGCGGCGCTTCGCTTATTCGACCTCGCTGAGCCAATTATGCTCGACCGACATCATCACGGTGCTCTACCAAAGCCCGCCGATGCGCGGCGCGAGTTGCGGGCTTGCCGAGTTCCAGCCGGTGAAGATCGCAAAAACCAAGTAATCAGGTCGACGAACCCTCTGGTCTTCGCGCTTCGCGGCTGCTAGGCGCGCCTGACAACGCACTCGTAGCTCAGCTGGATAGAGCGCTGCCCTCCGAAGGCAGAGGCCACAGGTTCGAATCCTGTCGAGTGCGCCATTTAATTCGCGCCAAGCGAATAATTTTTCCGCATAATACCGGAACGCCATCGCTGACGTTCCCAGACTCATCCCCTCTCCGCAATTTCGAGGGGTGGTGGATGGCTGATGCGAGGATACTCTTCGGTCGCCCTATATCGGTCTTGTCCGTCACAATATTCGTCGTGGAAGGGGAACCACGGCGGCGGCGCTTCGCCACGGTGCGCTGAGCGGATCAAGACCTGGAGCCACATCTACTCACTTGAGCATAACGGGCCGTCCGGCGGAGACTGACGCCCGAAATCGAGAGGTCGCTCTCCACCCCACGATGAGGAAGAATATCAGCACGCCGATCTGCGCGATCGCAAAGGGCGGCTCGCTTTGCGTCGGTGCGAGTCCGTGGAGCACGGGGATCTTCTGAAAGGCCTGGGCGACGGTGACGAAGGCGAGAAGATAGAGGCTCGCGACGAGCGCTGAAGCATATACCCGCGCCCAGACGCCCTCGAGGTGGAAGTGACGGTACGCCGCGAGCGCCACGACGATCACTCCCAATGCGATCGCGCCGACGATCATCGCGGGCGTCACGCCGTGGAACGGGAAGAAATAGCCTGTGACGCTCACCGCGGTTGCCAGTGCGAGAAAGCGCCCTGTCCAGATGCGCCGTCCCTGACATAGTCCGGCGACGGCGACCGCTCCCGCGCCGATTGCGATGAAGCAGAGCGCGGTGTGGAACAAGGTGATGGCGACGAGATAGCTCATGCGCGGGCTCCCCGGTCAGGACCTGATGAACGCCAGAAGGTCCGGGTTGATGATGTCGGGATGGGTCGTGCACATGCCGTGCGGAAGCCCCTCGTAGGTCTTGAGCGTGCCCTGCTTGAGCAGCTTGGCCGAGAGTGGCGCGGCGTCGGCATAAGGCACGATCTGATCGTCGTCGCCGTGCATCACGAGCGTCGGTACGCCGATCGCTTTCAGATCCTCGGTGAAGTCGGTCTCCGAGAACGCCTTGATGCAATCATAATGCGCCTTGGCACCGCCCATCATGCCCTGGCGCCACCAATTCTCGATCACGCCCTGGCTCACCTTGGCGTCCTTCCGGTTGAAACCATAAAATGGCCCCGACGGCACGTCGAGAAAGAATTGCGCGCGATTGGCGACGAGCGCGGCGCGGAAGCCGTCGAACACCTCGATCGGCAGGCCGCCGGGGTTCTTGTCGCTCTTGACCATGATCGGCGGCACCGCGCCGATCAGCACCGCCTTGCCGACACGCCCCGGCTTCGCGCGCGCGACATAACGGGCGACCTCTCCACCCCCGGTGGAATGGCCGACATGAACCGCGTCCTTGAGATCGAGATGATCGGTAAGCGCCGCGACGTCGGCGGCATAAGTATCCATCTCGTTGCCCGCACAGGTCTGGGTCGAGCGACCGTGACCGCGCCGGTCGTGCGCGATGACGCGATAGCCGTGCAGCAGGAAGAACATCATCTGATTGTCCCAATCGTCTGCCGACAGCGGCCAGCCATGATGAAAGACGATCGGCTGGGCATCCTTCGGGCCCCAATCCTTGTAGAAGATCGAGACGCCATCTTTGGTGGTCACGAAATCCTGGCTCATCGAAATATCTCCTGTGCGTTTGGCGGCTTGATGAGGCATGGCGAACCCGGCGACGTTAGGCACGGGTCCGCCCCGTTATCTGTCTATTCCAGTGTCAGGACGGTGCGGCCGAAGAGCCGCGCGTCGATCGAATAACCGCCGGCGCCCGTCATCGAGAGCGCGAGCGAAGCCAATCCATGCAACCAGGCGGACACGGCGAGCGCGCCGCCGACCTCCGCACCGATCAGCATCGCCACGATCACGCCGCACACGGCGCCGGCACGGGTCAGGATGCCCAATATCACCGCCACGGCGATCAAAAGGATCGGCGGCACAGCCCAGGGCATCGCGACCAACGTCGTCGCTGCGACCAGCGCGCCAGCCACCGAAAGGCGGAGCAGCAACAACGCCACCCCCACCATGCCGGTCGGATACTGGAACAGGCTCCGGGTCACTGGCGAAAACTATGGAAAGCGCGCACATCACGCCACGCCGAATGGGGTAGCGCAACCATCACCCTTTCGGGTTTGCGGCCGATCGGCGGCGCAGGCATGGCCGTGATCGACAGGTTGGACATCGAGCGATAGGACGGCTGGATGGGGGTTGGCCTGCGCAAATCGAGATGGGCCATCGGCGCGCTGATGCTGCTTGCCCATGTGCCGCTCGGTGCGCTCGACTCACAGCGCCGCCTCGACCAGCTTTTTCATAGCGCCTGGACGATCAAGGACGGCGCGCCGCCCGACATCTGGGCGCTTGCCCAGTCGCACGACGGTTACCTCTGGCTCGGCACCGGGGCTGGCCTTTATCGGTTCGATGGCGTCCGTTTCGAAAAGGTCAGGCTCGCGCCGGGCAACCGCATGCCGTCGGCCAATATCAATGCGTTATATGTCGACCCCGCCGGCGATCTGTGGATCGGGTTCGAGGCGGGCCAGGTCGCGCG
>NZ_MKRR01000125.1:0-3577 GCF_001897045.1 Sphingomonas sp. 66-10 | reverse complement strand
GGCGGGCCGGTGGAGCTTCATCGGCGACGAAGCCGGCCTTCCCGCCGGCGCCGTTTCGAGCGTCGTGGTCGCGCGCGATGGATCGGTCTGGACCACGACCGCAGGATGGCTGTGGGTATTACGCCCCGAGGCACAAAGGTTCGAGCGGACCGTCGAACCGGCCGCTGCGCGCGCGCGTATCTTCGAGGCGCGCGACGGCCGTATCTGGCTCTCGCCGGGTGGCTCGCGGCCGATCCACGCGATCGCCGGCTCGCTGCAGCCCGCTGGGCTGAAAAGCGCGCCGCCCTCGGGCGTTCCGTCCAGTGTCGAGCCGAGTGGCGAGCCGATGCTGATCGATCGCGACGGTGTGTTGTGGGCCGCGCGCGCGGCCGGCGGGATCTTCCGCGTCATCGGCAACGATCGGCCGCCGGCTTCGCGGTCGCTCGAGCGCTTCACGCTGAAGAACGGGCTGAGTTCGGACATTGCCAGCCCGCTGCTCGAAGATCGCGAGGGAAATATCTGGGTCGGGACTAATCTCGGTCTCGATCGCTTCCGGGAAGCCAATGCAGTCGCCGCGCCGGGTCTCCCGCCGACGTCGCGCAAGGGTTTTCAGATTGCGGCCGGCAAGGACGGCGCCGTCTATGTCCTCACCGGCGAGACCTTGTTCGAGGCGCACGCCAATCGCGCCGCGCAACCAATCGCGCATTACCGCGGTTGGCCGCGGTCGCTCCATGTCGACCGGTCGAACGCTCTGTGGGCGGGGTTTGATGACGGCATCGCGCGCCTCGCAGGCTCGCATTTTCGCTTCGCGGCGCTGCCCCGCGACGCGCAAGGCACGGTGACCGGCTGGCTGGAAAGCGCCGATTTGCTCTGCGCGGCGGTGTTGGAGCACGGCATCTTCTGCCGTTATCCGAGCGGATGGAGGCGAGCGCCGCCGCCGCTCGGCGCCCAGCGCCGTGCGCCGGTCCAGATGCTGTCGGATGCGCGCGGCCGGGTCTGGCTCAACTATGTCGACCACCTCGTCATGCTCGACGAGAATCGGCAGATCGCTGCTTCGGAGGAGAACGGGCTCGCGGCCGGCAGGATCGAGCTCGTCACGTCAATCGGCGAGCAGATCTACATATTGGGCGACTTCGGGCTCGCGCGCTTCGACGGACGGCGTTTCCAGACGCTCCGTGCGGAAAGACATCCGCGGCTCAGCCGACTGTCCGGCATGGTGCTGGGAAGCGACGGCGCCGTCTGGCTGAACGGCATTTCCGGGGTGACGAGGGTTGCGGTCGCGGATCTCGCCGCCGCCTTCGTCCATCCCGAGCGCGAACTACGCTCCACCCTCTTCGACCTCGACGATGGCCTACCCGGGGTGGCGCAGCAGGATTCGAACACGCCGACCGCGATCGAGGCACAAGATCACCGCCTGTGGTTCGTCACCAGCCACGGCATCGCGTGGATCGATCCGCAGCATCTGTCGAAGAACGCGCTGGTTCCGCCGGTGTCGATCAATCGGCTCGTTGCCGGCGGCAGATCCTTCGCGACCGGCGCACCGATCCACCTTCCGGCCGGCACGACCGGCGTCCAGATCGATTATGCCGCGCTCAGCCTTTCGATCCCCGAGCGCGTGCGTTTCCGTTACCGGCTCGAAGGGGTCGACGCCGCGTGGGTCGATCCGGGGCACCGGCGACAGGCTTTCTATACCGGCCTCGGCCCGGGTCATTATCGTTTCCAGGTCATCGCGGCCAACAATGACGGGGTCTGGAATCGCTCCGGCGCGACGGTGAGCTTCGACATCCTGCCGACCCTCTGGCAGAGCATCTGGTTCAAGGTCCTCATCGCGATCGCGTTCATCGCTGGCGGCTGGCTGCTCTATTCGCTGCGCATGCGGCAAGTGGCGTCCACGATCCGCCAGCAGGTCGAAGGCCGGTTGCGCGAGCGCGAGCGGATCGCGCGAGAGCTTCACGATACCTTGCTGCAAGGCTTTCAAGGGCTGATCTATCGCTTCCAATCGGCGATCGACACGTTGCCGCCTTCGCACGGCGCCCGCGCGAACCTGGAGGAGGCGCTCGACCGGGCTGACGCGGCGCTTGCGGAGGGACGCGACAGCGTCCGCAACCTGCGCACTACATCGACCAGCGACAATATCGCCCAGCATTTCGCGGATACCGCCGCGCAAGCCGGCACCGCATCCTCGGCGACCTTCCACGTCGTCACCGAAGGGCCGCCGCGCCGGCTATGTCCGCCTGTTCACGCCGAGATATTGCGCATCGGGGACGAGGCGATCCTCAATGCCCTGCGTCATTCGAAAGCCCAGAAGATCATCGTGAACATCATCTATCATAAGCGCGAATTCCTGTTGCAAATTGCCGATAACGGGATTGGAATCGCGCCGGAGGTGGCCGCGGGCGGCGGGCGGCCCGATCATTTCGGGATGACGGGGATGCGCGAGCGAGCCGAAGTTGTCCGGGGCAAATTCTCGATCGCCAGCCGCCCCGGTGGCGGAACGCAGGTGACGCTGACCGTCCCGGCATCGATCGCCTATGAGCAAAGATCCGGGCTATCGAGTCGCTTCGCCCACCGTCGCTGGCTGATCGAGGATTGAAGGTGAATTCGCCGAACCAGAGCCGCGCGATCAGACTGATGACGGTCGACGATCATCCGCTGCTGCGCGACGGTCTCGCCGCGCTGATCGGCGGCCAGCCGGATATGGAACTGGTTGCAGAAGCCTCGAACGGGGCCGAGGCGGTGGAAGCCTATCGCTCGGCCCGGCCCGATGTCACCTTAATGGATCTGCAGATGCCCGGCATGGGGGGCATCGACGCGATCGCAGCCATTCGCGCCGAATTCGCCGCGGCGCGGATCATCGTCCTCACGACCTATGCCGACGAGAACAATGCCGTGCGCGCGCTGAAGGCCGGCGCGGCTGGTTATCTTCTCAAGAGCGCGGTGCGACGCGACCTGCTCGATACAATTCGGGCGGTGAATGCCGGGCTGCGGCGGGTGCCTGCGGAGATCGCATGCCAGATCGCGGTGCATATCGGTCAGGAGGAACTCACGAGCCGCGAGATCACGGTGGTTCAGCTCGCCGCCGGAGGCAATGCCAACAAGCAGATTGCCCGCCACCTCTCGATATCCGAGGATACGGTCAAGGCGCATATGAAGAGCATCTTCGCCAAGCTTGAAGCCTCGGACCGGGCGCATGCCGTGGCGATCGCGGCAAAGCGCGGGTTCATCGAAATCTAGGCTCGGCCGGACAAATTTCCGGCTCGAGCATTGCGGTCGGGCGAACGGGAGCGCTGGCATCTCGGAAACCCGCTCGGCGAACAGCCTGCCCCCGGCGATCAGGCCCCGTTCCCCTTTCGAGGTGGGACGACCCTACCCGTTGGAGGCTTGTCCAAAAGGTGCGGCATTTGCTTCCTTCATCGGGTGAAGGAAGCCGACATGACCGCAGTACCAGCCCTCTTGACGAGCGGGCGGTCGTCTACCGCAAACCCCGCGATCCGCACATATTCGCACGTCGCCCTGCCCGCTGCCGCCAAGGTGACGCAGCCGCGGCCAATGCACTCGCTGTCGTTGCCCCCTAATTGCCTGACGAGGCCTCGCGGGT
>NZ_MKRR01000124.1:4422-8107 GCF_001897045.1 Sphingomonas sp. 66-10 | reverse complement strand
TATGCCGAGGCCGGGCTCGACGCCGACCATATCGTCAATACCGTCCTCAAAACATTGCGGTGGAACCAGACCGGCGCGGTCGGCGCGCTGGCGTGACCGGCTGGACCAAGGTGATCGTTGCGACGGCGCTGATGGCCGTCGCGCTCGGTTGCTTCAATCTCTCGCTGTGGCGTCGGCTACGCGCGGCGCGGCTGCGGGCCGAGGCCGAGCCGGATCAGTCGGCGCGGGGCGAATAAAGCGTCGTTGCGGCATTCTCGCGCGCAAGGATCGCGCGCGCGTCGCCGGGGGTCAGCGCCTCGCCGCGCGGGCCGCCCGATGCGGTGATCACGCGATCGAGCAATTCCTGCCCCTCGGGCCACCAGCCGAGCCCGCTCGCCGCATTGATATGGCCGTGCGCGCCGAGATCGACGAAATGGCTGCCCCAATCCGCCGCCAGGCTGTGCGCGCGCTCGATCGTGATCCACGGATCGTTGCTCGATGCGACGACGATCGACGGGAAGGGGAGCATCGTCTTGGGGGCAGGGGCGAAGCCGGCGATTTCGTCGGGCACGGTCGCGCGATCGACATCGGCCGGTGCGACGAGCAACGCCCCCGCCACCGGCCAGCCATAGGGTTGCGGGCTCAATGCGGTCCACCAGGCGATCGCGATACAGCCGAGGCTGTGCCCGACGAGGATCACCGGCGCGCGCGCTGCGGCGATCGCCTGATCGAGCTTGGTCACCCAGGCGTTGCGATGCGGGGTGTTCCACATGCCGAGCTCGATTCGCGCAGTATCGGGGCGCATCTTTTCCCATAATGTCTGCCAGTGCGCCGGGCCCGAGCCGTTGAGCCCCGGCACCGTCAGGATCGTCGGGCGCATGGCAAGATCGGGGGAGAATTGCTCCATCGCCGGCACTCCTCGTCGCTCGGGCGAGGCCGCGGGTTGCCGTATCTAGGGGACAGCGACTCCGCGACCTCGTGCCCAACTTATTTCCTACTAAAATGATAGGCAATAGGCGGCGCGCCCGATGGAAGACGGCTTGCGACGAACCGATCGGCGCGCGATAGCGCGGGGATGGCGAAGGTGCGCGCGGATCAATTGCTGGTCGATCGAGGGCTGGCCGAATCGCGCACCCGCGCGCAGGCGCTGATCATGGCGGGGCTCGTGTTCACCGCCGACCGCAAGGTCGAGAAGCCGGGGCAGGCGCTGAACGCAGAAGCGGCGCTCGACGTGCGCGGGCGCGATCATCCCTGGGTGTCGCGCGGCGGCATCAAGCTGGCGCACGGCCTCGATCATTTCGCATGGGACGTGACCGGGGCGGTGGCGATCGACGTCGGATCGTCGACCGGCGGGTTCACTGACGTGTTGCTGACGCGCGGCGCGGCGAGGGTCTATGCGGTCGACAGCGGGACCAACCAGCTCGCCTGGAAACTGCGGCAGGACCCGCGCGTCATCGTCCACGAACAGACCAGCGCGCGGATCCTGACCGTGGCGCAGATTCCCGAGCCGGTCGATCTGATCGTCTGCGACGCCAGCTTCATCTCGCTCGCCAAGGTGCTGGAGGTGCCGCTCGGCTTCGCGGCGCCGGGCGCGCGCGCGCTCGCGCTGATCAAGCCGCAGTTCGAGGCGGGGCGCGACGAAGTGGGCAAGGGCGGGGTGGTGCGCGATCCCGCCGTCCACGCACGCGTCTGTGATACGGTGGCAGCGTGGTTCATCGCACAGGGCTGGCGCGTGCTGGGTATCGAGCGCAGCCCGATCACCGGCCCCGAAGGCAATGTCGAATTCCTGATCGCGGCTGTGCGGGACTGACCCCGGCCGTCCTTCTTTCTCCCCTCCCTTGTTCAAGGGAGGGGAGCGATGTGACGAACGCGTCGACCGACAATGGCACACCGTCCTCGTCAATCATCTGTTTACCTCGTGCGCGCGGCACGGCAGGTTGCGCGCGGGGCAGAACAGGAGGGCTTGTGGGAGGCATTGCGTCAAAGGCGCAGCTGCGGATGTCGTTTCTGCGCTGGGCGGTCGTCACCGTCCCGCTGATCCTGTTGCTCGGGCTGCTTTCGGCACGCAGCGAGCCGGTCGGCGCCGCCAATCCCTGGTATCAGGGACTCGCCAAGCCCGGCTTCACCCCGCCCGATGCGGCTTTCCCGCTGATCTGGATCGCGGTCTATGTCGGGATCGGGCTTGCGCTGGCGATGATCCTTCACGCGCGCGGCGCCCGGGGGCGGGGGCTGGCGGTGGGGTTGTTCGCGCTGCAATTCGCGCTGCATCTGATCTGGCCGCTGTTGTTCTTCGGCGCGCATAATCTGTCAGGGGCGTTGATCGATCTCGTCGCGGCGCTGCTGATCGCGGTGGCGACGGCGGCGCTGTTCGCGCGGATCCGCACCGTCGCGGCGTTGCTGATGCTGCCTTATATCGTGTGGTTGGGGGTGATCGGCGCGCTCACCTGGCGCATCGCCCAGCTCAACCCGCAACAGGAAAGCCTTGTGCCGGGCGCGCATACGTCCCAGGTAATCAACTGAGTTTCAGTGGAAGGCGCAGGTTGATGCAGTCCGAAAACCGGATGTTCGATGATTTCGTGAAGTTGGTGAACGGCGCGGCCGGCATGATCGCCGGGATGGGCCGCGAGGCGCAGGCCGGCGCGCGCGATCGCGCGAAGGAGTGGATCGGCGGGCTCGATTTCGTCAGCCGCGAAGAATTCGAGGCGGTGAAGGCGATGGCCGTCGCGGCGCGCGACGAGGCCGATGCGCTCAAGGCGCGGCTCGACAAGCTCGAGGCGGCACAAAGCAAGGGTTGAGCGCAATCTGCGAAATGCGCCGCGGTGCATTTCGTCTGTGCCGGCCCGCTCCCCCACCCGGCCACCCATCGGGATAGGCTTGTGGGAGGCCGGGTGGGGAGCGGGCCGGCGCCGCCCCAAAAATAGCGACACTCGCAATTTACTCACACTTTTCCCATATCATCGGCCGCCACGGGCTTTGCCTCCGTGGCGGCCTTCGTGCGATAGGAGCGCCATGATGCTCGATGAAGCCGAAGATGACCATGAGGCAGCCGCGCCGCTCGACATGCTCGACCGCTATTTCGCGGCGCACGGCTGGGTCAGCGAACGCCACGATGATGAGATCAGCGCGACCGTCAAGGGTAGCTGGACCGAATATGAGCTGCGTGCCTTGTGGCGCGACGAGGACAGCGTCCTCCAGTTCCTCTGCTTCCCCGACGTGAAGGTCGCCGAGGAACGCCGCGCGCCGATCCACGAAGCGCTGGCGCTGGTCAACGAACAGCTCTGGGTCGGCCATTTCGAACTCTGGTCGTCGAGCGGGGTATTGCTCTATCGCCACGCGATGGTGGTCGACGGCGACGAGGACGGCGATCGCGCGATGTCGCTCGCCACGACCGAATTGCTCGTCGAGACCGCGATCGACGAATGCGAGCGTTTCTATCCCGTGTTCCAGTTCGTTCTGTGGGGCGGCAAGACCCCGCGCGAGGCGATCGCGGCGGCATTGATCGAGACGCAGGGGGAGGCCTGATGCGCGTGTGGATGATCGGCTGCGGCAATATGGCCGGAGCGATGCTGACGCGCTGGATCGAGAGCGGGGCGGTGAAGGCCGAAGCGGTCGACGTGGTCAACCGCAAGGACCGCGCACTGCCCGCCGGGGTCCGCCAGGCGCGCGCGCTGCCGACGGGCGCGGCGCCGGATATCGTGGTGCTCGG
>NZ_MKRR01000124.1:0-4412 GCF_001897045.1 Sphingomonas sp. 66-10 | reverse complement strand
TCCTGCTGTCGATCCTCGCCGGGGTCGATGCGGCGGTGCTGACGCGCGCCTTTCCCGGCCCGGTGCCGGTGCCGATGATGCCCAATCTGCCCGTTGCCTTGGGGCAGGGGGTATGCGTGGTCAACGCCCCCGACGTGCCGACCGAGGTTCGCGCGCGCGTCGATGCGTTGCTTGCGCCGCTCGGCGACGTGATCTGGGCGGCGGGCACGGTCTATGCCGCGGCGGCGGTGCTGGCAGGGTGCGGACCGGCCTATCTGTTCCGCTTCATCGACGCGCTGGCGCGTGCGGCGGGGGCGATGGGGGTGGCGCATGACGATGCCGCGCGGCTCGCGCTGGCGACGGTGCGCGGCGCGGCGGCGCTCGCGGCGACCGACCCGCGTTCGCCGGGGGCGCTCGCCGATGCGGTCGCCAGCCCCGGCGGGACGACCCGCGCCGGGCTCAACGTGCTCGATGACGGCGCCGCGCTCGATCGGCTGATGCAGGCGACGCTCGCCGCTTCCGCTGCGCGGGCCGAGGAAATGGCGGCGGCGGCGCGGGGGTGAAGCGCCGAGCGCGAGCGGGGCAACATAAGATGCTGTTTTACAAAGAATAACTGACTGATTTTCGATTCTCGCAGCGAGCGCCACTCGTGTGAACTTTGTGAACTTTGCGAAAGGTTCGCGGCGCCAGGCCTCAGCGCCGCAGCGCCTCGACCCGCTCGCGCTCCTCCTCGGGGATCAGCCCTTCGAGCACCGCCCAGAAGCCGGTCACCGCTTCCTGCCCGGCCTTCGAATAAGCGCCGGACAATTTCTCGCGCAGCGCTTCGTAAAGCTCGCCTTCGAGCTTCGCGCCCGCATCGGTCAGCCGCAGCAGGCGCTGGCGCCGGTCGCGCTCGCCGGGGCGGCTCTCGACCAGCCCGCGTTCGGCGAGCTCGTTGAGCACGCGGCCCAGGGATTGCTTGGTGATCGCGAGCAGCGCGAGCAGGTCGCTGACCGACATGTTCGGCCGGCGCGCGATGAAATAGAGCGCACGGTGGTGCGCGCGGCCCAGCCCCTGCCGCGCCAGCCCCCGATCGATCGAGCGCGTGACGTGGCTGTTGCCGAAATAGAGCAGCTCCAGCCCGCGGCGGATCTCGGGTTCGCGGAGGAAGAGCGGGGAAGCGGAAGGAGATGTGGCAGCCATGTTGACCGGCATTGCCATCGGCCTTACCCGATCGCAACCGCCAACCGCGCGTGCCGCGCCAGATCGACAGGAGGCATCTTTTGAACTTCGCGTTCGAGCCGAACCCTTCCCCCGTGCCCGCTAATGAGCGCGCCGCGCGGCTGGTCGATCCGGTGTTTGGCCGTGTCCATACCGATCATATGGCGATCCTGCGTTATTCACAGGAAAAAGGCTGGCATGACGGCAAGATCACCGCGCGCACCACGCTGACGGTCGATCCTGCCACCGCGGTACTCCATTATGCGCAGGAGATTTTCGAAGGGCTCAAGGCCTATCGCATGGAAGACGGCACGACCGCGCTGTTCCGCCCGCTGGCCAATGCGCAGCGCTTCCGCAATTCGGCGCAGCGCATGGCGATGCCCGAACTGCCCGATGATCTGTTCCTCGGCTCGATCGAGGCGCTGGTGCGCGCCGATCGCGACTGGATCCCGACCGGACCCGACGGCTCGCTCTATCTGCGCCCGTTCATGATCGCGAGCGAGGCGTTCCTCGGCGTCAAGCCGTCGGCCGACTATCTCTATATGGTGCTCGCCTCCTCGGTCGGCTCTTATTGGAAGGGCGGGGTGAAGCCGGTCTCCTTGTGGGTCAGCCACGATTATTCGCGCGCCGCGCCGGGCGGCACGGGCGCCGCGAAATGCGGCGGCAATTATGCCACCAGCCTTGTCGCGCAGGCCGAGGCGATTCGCCGCGGGTGCGATCAGGTGGTGTTCCTCGACGCGGCCGAGCGGCGCTGGATCGAGGAGCTCGGCGGGATGAACATCTTCTTCGTGTTCGACGACGGATCGGTCGTCACTCCGCCGCTGACCGGGACGATCCTGCCAGGGATCACGCGCGATTCGATCATCACGCTGATGCGCGATCAGGGGCTGACCGTCCGCGAGGAATTGTACGGCATCGATCAATGGCGCGCCGATGCCGAGAGCGGGCGGCTCGTCGAAAGCTTCGCCTGCGGCACCGCGGCGGTGATCACCCCGATCGGCAAGGTCTCGGGGCCGGATTACGCCTTCCAGATTGGTTCGGGCGGGATGGGGCAGACGACCCAGCGTTTCCTCGAGCAGCTCGGGGCGATCCAGCGCGGCCGCACCGCCGATCCGCACAACTGGCTGCACCGCGTCGCATAAGCGTTTGCGGTTCACGGCGGCGCGCGCTAAGGCGCGCGCCCGCACATCATGCTGGGGCGTCGCCAAGCGGTAAGGCAACGGTTTTTGGTACCGTCATACGCAGGTTCGAATCCTGCCGCCCCAGCCAGTGATTCTCTTATCCGAGCACGAACAGCGCCGCGAGCAGCGCGAGCACGAAGGCGGTCAGCGTCGCTGCGAGGATGATGAGCAGCGGGCGCGGCCCGGCGTCGAGCAATTGGGGCAAGGGCGAGCGGATCGCGGTCGCCGTCACCGCCGCGGCGAGGAATGCCGCCGCGACCTTCGACGACCAGGTCGCTGCGAGCGTCGGCACCCAGCCGAGCGAATTGAACCCCGACAGCACGAAAAAGCCGACGACGAACCACGGCACGCCGATATTCTTCGCCTGACCGTCGCCATTGGGCAGCGCCATCGCCACCACCGCCAGCACCGGGGCGAGCAGGGCCACGCGGGTGAGCTTGACGATCGTCGCAATCTGTCCGGCGCCGTCGGAATAGGAATAGCCAGCGCCAAGTGCCTGCGCGACGTCATGGATCGACGCGCCGAGCATGAAGCCCGCGCGCAGATCGGACATGGCGAGCAGATGCGCGACGATCGGATAGAGCACCATCGCCGCCGCGCTCATCGCCGAGATGCCGACGAGCACCAGCGTGAGCTGCGCGTCGCTGATGCGGCGGCTGCCGAGCGTGGTCGCCAGCGCCATCGCCGCCGAGGCGCCGCAGATCGCCACCGCCCCGCCGGCGAGCACGCCGAATCCGGTGTCGAAGCCGAATCGCCGTGCCGCGAGGATCCCGGCGCCGATCGTCAGTACGAGAATCGCCACCACCGCGAGCAGCGCGACCGGCCCCAGCCCGACGATCTGCGTCATCGTCACCCGCGCGCCGACCAGCACGATTCCCCACCGCAGCAATGAGCGCGAGGCGAAGCCGAGCCCGGGATGCAGCCGCCGGTCGCTCGACAGGAAATTGAGCGCCAGCCCGAGCAGCAGCGCCATCAGCGTGAGCGGCGCGCCATAATGATCCGAGATGAACCCCGCGGCGAGCGTGCCGAGGCACACCACGACCAGCCCCGGGACGATCTCGCGCCACGAATGCGGCTTGTCCGGCGGAACGTCCCCGTAAAGGTCCGCCGCCATCATTGCCGTCATGCGGCTTCGTTCCCCGAGCGAATCAGCCGTTCGCCCGATGGGGCGGCGCGGCGGCGGCGGTTGCGCACCATCTTGTCGTGGAGCCGGTCGATCGCCTTGCTCCCGGTGGAGACGAACAGCCCCGGCACCAGCGCGTGGACGAGACAGGCGACTCCGGCGCCGATCATCACCACCCCGAACCCGCCGGCCGCACGCATATGCTCGCCATAGCTTTCGTCGACCGAGCGCGGATGTTCGAAAAACAGTCGGTCGATCACAACGGGTCTCCACTCATAACCATAAGCGGGAATCTATCGTTCGGATACCGAAATGTCCGTGTTCATTTTGCTCCGTCAGTAGCGTAATGGAGAAAATGGAGCGGCATATGGAGGGAAAATGGAGAATATCGTTCTAGATGCGGTCGATCGGCGTATTCTCGCGTTGCTTCAGGAGGATGCGACCGTACCGATCGCGGAGATCGCCGAACGCGTCGGTCTGTCGCAGACACCGTGCTGGAAGCGAATCAAGCGGCTCGAGCGCGAAGGGGTGATCGCGCGTCGCGTGACGGTGCTCAATCGCGAGCGGCTCGGGCTGGGGGTGACGGTGATCGTTGCGATCAAGACCGCGCATCATACCGCCGAATGGCTTGAGACCTTCGCCGAAGGGGTGGCGCAATTCCCCGAGGTGGTCGAATTCTACCGGATGAGCGGGGAGATCGACTATCTGCTCAAGGTGGTGGCGCGCGATATCGCCGACTTCGATCGAATCTATCGCAAGCTGACCAAGGTGGCGCCGCTGCACGACGTCAGCTCGTCTTTCGCGATGCAGGAGATCAAATCGACCACAGCCTTGCCGCTGTTCGACTGAAGGCGGGCGGCGAGAAAAAATGCAGGTCGACCAAAAAAACGAGAAATAAGGGTTGACCGGAGGTGAGTCGCCACATAGAT
>NZ_MKRR01000123.1:10212-44848 GCF_001897045.1 Sphingomonas sp. 66-10 | reverse complement strand
AAACGCGTCCTGTTTTGGGGTGCGATTGTCGTTAACGTCCAATTAGGAATCGTAAAAAGAAGGTAAACGCTGCCCCGCCGAGTCGGAATCAGGTCCCAGCTCGTAGCTTTGCGCAATGGGAGCAGACGATGAGAATAATTGCTTTAACGGGGGCCGCCGTGTTGGCGGTCATGGCGCCGGCGGCCTATGCGGCGCCGACGATTCACTTTGACGGCGGTTCGGGCACCACGGCGGCGGGCACGACCGTTTTCCAGAATTTCGACAGCTATGCGCCGGGCACGCTGCTCGGCACCAAGACCTATGCCTTCGATGCCAACAGCAGCCTCGGGGTCCGCCCGGCTTTTGGCAGCACGGGCAATTTCGCGTCGGTCGTCGGGGGCGGCACCTATACGGTGAATTTCGCCGCGACCAACATCCTCTCCTTCGTGCTCGGGTCGCTCGACAGCTTCAACAAGCTGACGCTGCTGTTCGCCGATAACAGCTCGGTCACCTATCTCGGCAACCAGATCATCGGCGGCCTGCCGTATATCAGCGGCGATCAGCACAGCCCGCTGAGCAACGGCGTGGTGACCTACAACGCCAATGGCGGCCCGCTGATCGTCGGCGCGACCTTCAGCACGCGGAGCAATTCGTTCGAGATCGACAATCTCGCGCGCGGCGGCGTGCCCGAACCGGCCACCTGGGCGCTGATGATCCTCGGCTTCGGCGCGGTTGGCGGGGCGGTTCGCTACCGTCGGCGCGCGACTGTCCGCGCCTGATCGGGGCGCGATTGTAAGAACGGGGGAGCCGCCGGCGGTCGCGCCGGCGGCTCCTTTGTTTTGTCCGACGGCGTCGCCAGTCGGGCGCGGGTAAGAGAAAGCAAGCGCGATTATACGCCGCAATCATCTCTAACGTCCGAAAATGGGTCAGGAATTTTTACAAGAGTTGATTGGCCTCCGCCGCTGCATATCACCTAGTGAAGACCCGATTAGGCTTTCGTGATTGCGCAAGGAGTCGGGTGATGAGGACGATTGCAATGCTCGGGGCCGCTGCGCTGGCCGCCATGTCGGTGGCGGCGGATGCGGCGCCGACGATCAGCTTTGCCGGCGGCACGGGCACGGCCGCGCCGGGAACGACGGTTTTCCAGGATTTTGAGGGTTATGCGTCGGGTTCGTGGGCGGATACCAATACCCAGTTCGTCAACCCGACCGGCACCAATAATGCGCGTCCCGCTTTCGGCAGCACCGGGAATTTCGCGGCGATACGCGCCAACGGCAGTTATACGGTGAATTTCGGCCCGACGAATCTGTTCTCTTTCGTGCTGGGATCGCTGGATAGTTATAACTCGCTGAACCTGCTCCTGGCCGACGGCAGCAGCGTCAGCTATGCCGGGGGCGAGATCATCGGCGGGCTGTCCTATGCGAGCGGCAACCGCACCAGCGCCACGAGCAACGGCGTGGTGACCTATAATGCCAATGGCGGGCCGCAGATCGTCGGGGCGACCTTCATGTCGGGAAAGAGCTCGTTCGAAATCGACAATCTCGCCGCCGCAGTGCCCGAACCGTCGACCTGGGCGATGATGATCTTCGGCTTCGGCGCGATCGCCGGCGCGATGCGCCACCGCCGCCGCGCGGCGCGCGCGTTGGCCTGATCGCGGCGCATTGGCCTTGCAACAGAGCCGTCGGCGGTGGCGCCGGCGGCTCCTTTCCTTTGCGCGCAAGCCGCCCCATATCGGCTGCCCATCGACAGTTGTTGCGCCGGGCGGTAGGCGTCGGGGTGCAACGCAACAAGTAAAGAGGGCCGCGTGCTGACGCTCACCATCATCCAGATCCTGCAAGTGTTGCTCGATGTCACCTGGTGGGTGATCGTGATCCAGTTCGTCCTGTCGCTGCTGATCGCGTTCAACGTGATCAACATGCAGTCGAACTTCGTCCGCACCCTGGCTTATGGCTTCGACCGGCTGACCGAGCCGCTCTACCGCCCGATCCGGCGCATCCTGCCCAATCTCGGCGGGCTCGATCTGTCGCCGGCGCTGGTGCTGCTGGCGATCGCGATCCTGCGCATCATCCTCAACAATATCGCCGCCAGCATCGTGTTGGGCGGCGCCTGAGCCGCCGATCGGGAATGACGGGGGAGGGCGTGGCGGCGCGCGCCAAGCGGCTGTGAGCGCCTGGCGCGAGACCGATAGCGGCATCGCGCTCGCGATCCGCGTCACCCCGCGCGGCGGGCGCGACGCGTTGACCGCCGGGACGGACGAGTATTTCGCGGCGCGCATCGCCGCCGCGCCGGTCGACGGCGCGGCCAATGCGGCGCTGATCGCGTTGGTCGCCAAGACCTTCGGCGTGGCGAAGCGCGACGTGACGGTGACCGGCGGCGAAACCGCGCGGCTCAAGCGGCTGGCGATCACGGGGGACACGCGGGCGCTGGCCGAACGCGCCCGCGCGCTTTATGGCGAGGCGCTATGACGGCAACTATGATCGACGGAAAAGCATTCGCCGCCGGGCTGCGCGCCCGCGTGGCGGAAGGCGCGGCACGGATATTCGCGGAGGCCGGGCGCAGGCCCGGGCTGGCGGTGGTGCTGGTCGGCGACGATCCGGCATCGTCGGTCTATGTCCGCTCGAAGGGCAAGGCGACCGTTGCGGCGGGGATGGAGAGCTTCGAGCATCGCCTGCCCGCCAGCACCGGCGAGGCCGAGCTGCTCGCTTTGGTCGCGCAGCTCAACGCCGATCCGGCGGTCGACGGTATCCTCGTTCAACTGCCCTTGCCCAAGCATATCGACGAACGCGCGGTGATCACCAGCATCGACCCCGAAAAGGACGTCGACGGTTTCCACCCGGTCAACGCCGGGCGGCTGGCGACCGGGCTTGAAGGCTTCGTGCCCTGCACCCCGTACGGCTGCCTGATGCTGCTCAAGGATCAGCTCGGCGATCTCGCCGGGCGCGACGCGGTGGTGATCGGCCGCTCGAACATCGTCGGCAAGCCGATGGCGCAATTGCTGATCCGCGAAAGCTGCACCGTCACGGTGGCGCATTCGCGCACCCATGATCTGCCCGATGTCGTACGCCGCGCCGATATCGTCGTCGCGGCGGTGGGGCGCCCCGCGATGGTCAAGCCCGATTGGGTCAAGCCCGGCGCGACGCTGATCGACGTCGGGATCAACCGCACCGATACGGGGCTGGTCGGCGATATCGACCCGGCCTGCGCCGAGGTCGCCGGCGCGATGACCCCGGTGCCGGGCGGGGTCGGGCCGATGACGATCGCCTGCCTGTTGCGCAACACCCTGGTGTCGGCGAGCCGCCGGCTCGGCGTGGCTTACGCCATCTGATGACCGAGCTGTTCCTCTCGGCGTTCGTCACCTTCTTCGTGGTGATCGATCCGCCGGGATGCGCGCCGATCTTCGCCGGGCTCACCGCGGGGGCGACGCCCGAGCATCGCCGCGCGATGGCGGTCCGCGCGGTCGGCGTCGCGGCGCTGATCCTCACGGTGTTCGCGCTGTTCGGCGAGAAACTGCTCCACGGGCTCGGGATCGAGCTGGCGAGCTTCCGCATCGCGGGCGGGGTAATGCTGTTCCTCATCGCGCTGGAGATGGTGTTCGAAAAGCGCACCCAGCGCCGCGAGGACCGCGCCGCGAAGGTCACCCCGGCCGAGGCGGAGGACGTGTCGATCTTCCCGATGGCGATGCCGATGATCGCCGGCCCGGGCTCGATCGCCTCGGTGATGCTGCTGATGGCGCGGAGCGACGGCCTCGAGCGCAGCCTGATCGTGCTCGCGGCGATGTGGCTCAATCTGCTGATCGCGCTGATCGCCCTGCTCGCCGCGGGGAGCCTGATGCGGGTGCTCGGGCCGAAGATCGAGGCGGTGGTGACGCGGCTGCTCGGGGTGCTGCTCGCCGCATTGGCGGTGCAGTTCGTGATCGACGGGCTGCAGGCGCAGTTTCACTGAGGGTGGCGTTAGCGCGATTCCCTCTCCCCGTTCGGGCTGAGCCTGTCGAAGCCCTGCCCTTCTCTTCCAAGGAAGAAGGGCAGCCCTTCGACAAGCTCAGGGCGAACGGGTGGGAGAGAACCTCCGCGCCCCTATTCGATCCGGAACGCGCGCAGCGGTAGGTCCGCCGGCAGCGGCACCGATACCAGCCACGGGAAGCGTTCGCCGTTGGCCAGCCGCGCGTAGAAGCCGCCCGGCGCGCGCGCGCGATAGATCGTCGATTCGGCCATGTTCGGACACAGCAGCAGCAAGGTCGCGCCGTGCCGCTTCATGATCGCGTGCGCCTGCTCGGGCGAGCCGGTGAAGGCGTGCTGGACATCGAGGATCGCGTCGCCGTTGCGATGATAGGGGCCGGCGATCGCCGAATGATGCGTCAGCGTGATCAGCCGCGGGCCGAGATCGACGAAGGTGAATACGGTCTGCGCCGGCAGGCGGTTGAGCGGCGCCATTGCGGGCATCGTCACGCAGCGCCCGTTCGCCTTGTTGACGCGGTTGATATAGGGCGTGGGCTTGTCGATCGACGTCCATTGCAGCGCCAGCCCGGCGAACAGCCCCGAGATCAGCACGAAGCCGAGCGCCGGGCCGAGCACCCGCACGAAGATCGACCGGTGGGTGAGCATCGGCGGCAGCAGCAGCCAGGCGAGCGCGGAAACGCCGGGCACCGCGAGCAATTGCGCCGCCGGCCCCGCGCGGATCTGCCACAACAGCATCGCGACCGCGAAGGCAGCGAACAGCAGCACGCTCGCCCAATTGACCAGCGCCGGGGTGCGGCGCGCGCGCCACGTCGCCAGCCCCGCGCCGATCAGCCCCATCACCGGCAGCGCGGCGACCGGAAAACCGGTGCGGAAAGCGTGTTTGTAGATCGGCTTGGCCTCGCGGATATTGCCCAGCCAGTTGCGATACAATTCGTCCGACACCTGCTCGGGCCGGCCGAGGCATTGCGGGAAGACCAAAGCGAAGCCGGCGGCGATCGCCCCGCCCGCGACGAGCGCGAGCACCAGACGCAGCTCGCGCCGCTGCGGCGAGACCAACGCCAGCACGAGCAGCATCGCGCCCGCGGCGACCATCACCGAGAGCCACACCGGGGTCAGCGCGTCGCACCGCGCGACGCGATTGGCGTAAGAGGCGAAGGCGGCATAGCCCGCCGCGGACCCGCCCGCGAGCGTCAGCGCATAAGTCGCGAGCCGGTCGCGCGCCTCCGGCTGCCACACCCAGCGCAGCGTGATGATCGCCCCGGCCATCACCGCATAGGGCAGCATTTCGAGCCCGATCGTCAGCGATACCGCGCTGGCCACGCCGACGATCGCGCCGCCGCGCGCGCCCTTGGGGTCGCACAGCCCGGCGACCGTCAGGCTCAGCATCGCGAGCTGCCAGCCGTGATGATCGATCCGTTCGGGCATGAACATCAGCAGCGCGACGGTCGAGCACAGCGTGAACACGATCGCCAGCGGCCACGCCAGCGGCGCGACCAGCCGCCGCACCGTCGCCGCCAGCCCGACCAGCGCGAGCGACAGCGGCAGCAGCGGCGCGATGCCGCACGCCAGCCGCTCCGCCTCGGCATTGCCGACGAACGGCCGCAACAGCAGGATCAGCCCGGCAATCGGCAGGTCGACAAGCCGCGTCCAGTGGATGTTGAAGCCCACCGGCGGATCGAGCCGGTAGTTGCGCAGATCGTACCAGCCCTGCCCGGCGAGCAATGCGCGGACCTGCATCAGCCGCATATTGTCGTCGGTGTCGCCCAGCGACAGCCAGTGGATCGCCGACCAGCGCTGCGCGACGAACCAGATCGTGATGACCAGCCAGGCGAGCAGCGTCAGCCGCAGCCAATGCCGGTCGAGCTGGGCGAGAGACGACGGGACGTCGCGCTTTATCAAGGGGACTTTCCTCAATCGGCCGACGCCACTAGACGGCGGGGCCGGTAATTGCCGGTTCGCCGCTGTATCGCGGCCGGCGCAAAGGGCAAGGCGTGGAAGCGGTTCTGAAGCATATCCGATCACCCGAGACGCGCGAGATTTTCTGGCAGCTGGTCCGCTTCGGCTTCTTCGGCGGGCTGTCGACGCTGATCTACGCCGCGGTCTATTGGCCGATCGCCACTTATGGGCAGAAGGAATGGCCGCTCGCCAACAGCGCGACCTGGCCGGTGGCGGCCAATCTGCTCGGCTATGTCGCGGCGGTGCTGTCGGGCTATGTCATGCACAGCCGGTGGAGCTTCCGCGGCCACGGCACGCGCGGCAATCTCGCGCGGACCGGCGGGCGTTTCTTCGCCACCTCGCTGGTGAGCCTCGGCATGAACACCTTCTTCGTGTGGCTGCTGACCGGGCCGATGCACGGCCCGACGTGGTGGCCGCTGGTGCCGGCGGTGTTCTTCACCCCGCTCATCACCTTCGTCATCAATCGTTTGTGGGTGTTCGCCTGATGGACCGCCGCGTTTATGACCGCATGGCGGAGCATGACAGCACGCATTGGTGGTATCGCGCGCGCCGCGACATCCTCGCCGATTTCATCACCCGCGAAGGGCATTTGCCCAGGGACGCGAAGATCCTCGAGATCGGCTGCGGCACCGGGCACAATCTGCCGATGCTCGCCAGCTTCGGCGCGGTCGACGCGATCGAGATCGATCCCGCGGCGCGCGCCATCGCCAGCCAGCGACTCGGCAAGCCGGTTGGCGCCACGCCGCTGCCCGCGCTCGCCGACGTTCCCAGGGCGCATTACGATCTGATCGCGGTGCTCGACGTGGTCGAGCATATCGAGGATGACGTGGCGGCATTGCGCGCGATGCGCGAGCGGCTCGCGCCGGGCGGGCGAATCCTGATCACCGTGCCCGCACACCAATGGATGTGGAGCGCGCACGACGTGGTGAACCACCACCACCGCCGCTATTCCAAGACGACGCTGGCACAGGCGATCGCCGCCGCCGGGCTGCGCCCGCGCAAGCTCGGCTATTTCAATTCGCTGCTGTTTCCGCTCGCCGCCGGTGCGCGCGTCGCCGGGCGGCTCACCGGGCGCGACGACAGCGACGACAGCCCGCCGCCGGCGCCGGTCAACCGCTTGTTCGAGACGATCTTCCGCATCGAACGCCACCTCGTCGGCCGCGTCCCGATGCCGCCGGGGGTGTCGATCCTGTGCTTCGCCGAGCCCGCCTAACCTCGTTCGGGCTGAGCCTGTCGAAGCCCTGCCCTTTTCTGCCGACGAAGAAAGTGCAGCCCTTCGCCAAGCTCAGGGCGAACGGGTCACGGGTCACCCCGGTCGTGAGACCGGGGTAACAGTGCAGGCACCCGCTCAGATCGCGTCGAGCGCCTGCGCGAAATCGGCGATCAGATCGTCGGCATCCTCCACCCCGATCGAGATGCGCACCAGATTGTCGGTGATCCCCAGCGCCTGTTTGCGCGCGTCGGGCACCGACAAATGGGTCATCCCCGCCGGGTGGCTGGCGAGCGTCTCGGTGCCGCCGAGGCTTACCGCGAGCTTGGCGATGCGCAGCGCGTCGAGGAAGCGGAACGCCTCCGCCTCGCCGCCCTTGAGGTAGAGCGAGAAGGTCGATCCCGCGCCGGTGCAATGCCGGCGATAGATATCCGCCTGCCGTTCGTCCTTGCCGCCTTCGAGGAAGCCGAGATAGCCGACGCGCTCGACCTTGGGGTGTTCGGCGAGGAAGGCGCAGACCTTGGCGGCATTCTCGCCCGCGCGGCTCATCCTGAGTTCGAGCGTCTCGAGCGAGCGCAGCAGCATCCACGCGGTATTGGGGTCGCAGATCGTCCCGATCGTGTTGCGCATCAGCCGGATCGTATCGATGTGATCCTTGCGCCCGAGCCCCCCGCCGGCGACCAGATCGCTATGCCCGCCGGCATATTTGGTCAGCGAATAGACCACGATATCCGCGCCTTGCTTGAGCGGCTTGTGCCACAAAGGCCCGAGGAAGGTATTGTCGATCGCGATCGGCGGCTTGGCGGCGTGATTGGCGAAGATCGCATCGCGGCTCGCCGCCACCGCCTCGACATCGACCAGCGCATTGGTCGGGTTGGCGGGGCTTTCGAGATAGATCAGCGCGACATTGCCCGATGCCGCCTTGCCCAGCACGGTGTCGATCTCGGCGCGGGTCGCCCCGGCCGGGAAATCGAGCCAATGTACCCCGAACCGGCCGAGGATGCGCGCGATCAGCGTTTCGGTCGCGGCATAGAGCGGCCCCGAATGGACGATCGTGTCGCCCGGCTTGACCATCGACAGGAACAAAGTGGCGATCGCCGACATGCCCGAGGAGAAGGCCAGCGCGTCCTCGGCTTCCTCCCACACCGCGAGGCGATCCTCCAATATCTCCTGATTGGGGCCGTTGAAGCGCGAATAGACCAGCCCCTCGGCGCCCCCGGGGCGCTTGCCGGTGACGCCCTCGAAATGGCGCTTGCCCGCCGCGGCGCTGGGGAAGACGAAGGTCGAGGTGAGGAAGATCGGCGGCTTCAGCGCGCCTTCGGACAGCGCCGGATCATAGCCGTGCCCCATCATCAGCGTCGCGGGCTTGAGCTTGCGACCCCCGATCCGGTCGACCTCGGGGCGCGGCGCGACGCGTGGGTCCGTGCGCCCGTCCACCGCGTCGTGGCCGGGGTCGTTGCTTTTGGTCATCATGATCTCCGAGCGCATGGCGGCGCGCCGGGATCATCCGGCGCGCGACCTGTTACATGCGGATATCGTGCCGGAATTTCAGCTGCCGCGATAGGGGACGAAACTGCCCATCACGCAACTGCCGCTATCGATCCGCGTCGTCATGTCGCGCGTCCGCGCGATGTCGCCGCGGCACAGCCGGCTGCTATATTGCCGGGTGATCAACGCATCGCCGCGCGCCACCGCCTCGCATCCGCCGCCGGTGTCGTTGACATAGGCGAGCTTGGGGCTGACGCGATAGATGAGCCGCGGCCCGATCGCCTTGAGCGAGGCGTTGTTGAACCGCGTATCGAGGCAGTCGACCGGCTTGCCCGGGGTCAAGCCGCTGACTTCCTTCTGGAACGCGGCCTCGTTGCTCGCCGCGCGATCGGCCTGCGACGGCGACGACGCGATAGCGACCGCACCGGCGCCCAGCGCCGCGGCGGCCAGCGGAATAAGGACCATACGCATCACCAACACTCCTTCATGCCCCGCGGCGACAATATAGGACGGTCAGCCGCGAAATTCATCCTTCGCGCGCCGCCGCGCGGCGAGCGTTTCGGCGTCGGGCGCGCGCAGGAACGGGTTGGTGTCGCGTTCGAGCGCGATCGTCGTCGGGACGGTCGCCTCGCCCGCCGCACGCGCGGCGTCGACCTCGGCCATCCGCGCAACGATCGCGTCATTGCCGGGCTCGGCGACCAGCGCGAAGCGGCCGTTGGCCTGGGTATATTCGTGCCCGCAATAGACCCGCGTCTCGGGCGGCATCGCGGCGAAGCGGCGCATGTTGGTCAGCATCTGCGCCGCATCGCCCTCGAACAATCGGCCGCAACCCATCGCGAACAAGGTGTCGCCGGTGAACACCGCATCGTCGTCGGCGAAATGGAAGGCGATATGCCCCGCTGTATGCCCCGGCACCGCGAGCACCGTCGCGCGATGCGCGCCGAGCGTCACCACATCGCCCTCGCCGACGCCGCGGTCGAGCTTGCCGATCTTGGCGCGCTCCGCCTCGGGGCCGATCACCGTGGCGCCGGTCGCCGCGACGATCGCGTCATTGCCGCCGACATGATCGGGGTGCCAATGGGTGTTCCACACCTGCGCGATCGTCCAGCCGCGCGCGGCGGCGGCATCGAGCACCGGCTGCGCCTCGCCGGGGTCGACGACCATCGTCTCGCCGCTGTCGGCATCGTGCACCAGCCAGCTGTAATTGTCGTTGAGCACGGGGACGCGGATCACGTCGAAGTTGGTCATGCGAGGCTCCTTCGGGCGGCGAGCGCGGCGCCGCCGAGCATCTCGGTCAGCGCGGCGGCGTGGCGCTGGTGGGACAGCGGGGCGGCCTGCCCCGCCCACAGCGGCGAATAATCGCCGCGCCCCGCGCTCTCGGCATGTTTGCGCAAGGGTGCGAGCGCGGCGCTGGCGGTCGGGAAGGGCGGGGCGCCGGGGTTGACCGCGCCCAGGGTCTCGATCAGCCGGTTGCGGATGCCGCGCGCGAGCCCGCCGGAGAACAGATTGGTGAACACGCTGTCCTCCGCCCCCGGCCCGCCCAATGCGGCGCGGTGGACGGCGCTGGCGAGGCTCTCCTCGGTCGGCAGATAGGCGCTTCCCACCTGCACCCCGGTCGCCCCGAGCATGATCGCGGCGGCGGCGCCGCGCGCATCGGCGATCCCGCCCGCCGCGATCACCGGCACGTCGACCGCATCGGCGATCTGCGGCACCAGCGCGAAGGTGCCGACCGGGCGATGGCCGTGGAGGAAATGCCCGGCATGTCCGCCGGCCTCGAACCCCTGCGCGATGATCGCGGCGCATCCGGCCGTCGCCAGATGCCGCGCCTCCGCCACATTGGTCGCGCTGGCGATGACGCGCGCGCCGGTCGCGCGGACGCGGGCGAGCAGATCGGGGCTGGGGAGGCCGAAGTGGAAGCTGACGATCTCGGGGCGGGTTTCCTCGACGACATGCGCCGCCTCGGCATCGAACGGCCGGCGCGCAGGGGGCGCGTCGCCCGACGGCTCGATCCCCTCGGCGGCATAGAGCGGCGCGAGCAATGCGCGCCACGCGCTGTCGTCGGCGTCCTGCGGCGGGTGGTGGCAGAAGAAATTGAGGTTGAGCGGGCCGGAGACCGAGGCGCGCACCGTCGCCACCTCGCTCAGCAACCGCTCGGGGGCGAACATCGCCCCGGCGAGCGACCCCACCCCGCCGCCGCGGATCGCCGCGATCGCGAGCGCCGCGTCGCCGAACCCGGCCATCGGCGCCTGGATCACCGGATAGCGCGCGCCGAGCGCGGCGAAGAAGTCGGGCTTACTCAAGGCCATTACCAGCCGGTTTCACCATTCCTCCCCCGGAGGGGGAGGGGGATCGTTGCGAAGCAACGGTGGAGGGGTAGAAGCCGCGGGCGGCATCGCCTGCGGCTGATACCCCCCGCGCGGTGTTGCGTAGGGCCGATACCCCTCGAGCGGCATCGCCTGCGGCGTCCACCCCTCCACCAGCCTGCGGCTGGTCCCCCTCCCCTTTCAGGGGAGGAATAGCGAGCGGCCCGCTGCCGGCCGATATGCCGCCAAGGGAAATTGCCGGACCGACTCTCACCACGTCCCGCTATTGGGCATCGACGCCCACGGCTCCTGCGGCGGCAGCACGCCGTCCTGCAACAGCTCGACCGAGATGCCGTCGGGCGATTTGACGAACGCCATATGCCCGTCGCGCGGGGGGCGGTGGATGATATGCCCGGCGTCCTGAAGCCGCTGGCACGTCGCGTAGATATCGTCGACGCGATAGGCGAGATGGCCGAAGTTGCGCCCGCCGGTATAAATTTCCGGTTCCTTGCCCTCGGTCGGCCAATTGTAGGTCAGCTCGACTTCGGCCCGCGCGCGTTCGCCGTTGGCGGCGATATCCTCGGGCGCGGCGAGGAAGATCAGGGTGAAGCGCCCCGCCTCACTCTCCATTCGCCGCACTTCCTTCAGCCCGAGCAATTCGAAGAAGGCGATCGTCTTGTCCGGGTCGGCGACGCGGATCATCGTGTGGAGATATTTCATCATTTCGCTCCCGTGGGGGTATCGAATTGCGCCAATGCCTGTCCGGCGGCAATCCCCGCCGGCGCGCTCGGCGCGAGCCGTTGCGCATTGGTCCAGGCGGTCCTCGCGCCGGCCGCATCGCCCGCCAGCGCGGCGATATTGCCCGCTTCGAGCTGGACCTGCGCGTCGTCCGAGGCGCGCTTCAACGCCTCGGCGATATCGCTTTTGGCACGTGGCAGATCGTTCATCCGCCGCGCCAGCGTCGCGGAGAGCAGCCAGGCGAGCGGATCGTCCGCCGCGTCGTGGGTCGCCGCGTCGAGATCGGCGCGCGCGCCCGTCATGTCCCCCGTCGCGACCAATGCGCGCGCGCGATCGAGATGCACCTCGCCGAGCGGCAGCCCGGTCAGCGCCCCCGCCGCCAGCGCGGCATCGAGCGCGGCGCGCGCCTTGATCGGATCATTGGCGGCGAGCCGCGCATTGCCCGCCTCCGCCCAATAGGTCGCCGCCTGCGCGTCCTTCTCGGTCTCGGCGAGATGCGCCGCCGCCTCGAACGCGGCCGCCGCGTCGGCGTAGCGCGACTGCGCGGTCAGCGCGAGCCCGAGGCATTGTTTGGCCTTCGATCCGCCCCCGGCGAGCGACCAGCGCTCGGCGATCCGCTCGGCTTCCGCCGGGTCGCCGCGGGTCAGCGTCACGCAATGCGCGGCGGGATCCTCGGCGGCGAGCAGCAGGGCGATCAGCGGGATCATCGCAACACATCCTCCACCGCGCGGACGATCAGCGCGATGTCCGAGTCGCGCGACAGGCGGTGGTCGCCGTCCTTGATCAGCCAGGTCTGCACATCGGCTGAACGGATCAGCTCGGCGAGCCGCCCGGCGCGGTGCCACGGCACGTCGGGATCGCGCTGCCCCTGGACGAAGCGCACCGGGCAATCGATCGCGATCTCGCCGAACATCAGCCGGTTGGCCTCGCCCGATTGCCAGAAGCGGCTGGTGTAGACGGTCGGTTGCGGGCCGTAGGGGTTGGCGCGCTCGATCCGCCCTTCCTGCAAGAGCCGCATCTTCTCCTCGGTGGAAAAGCCCCAGTCGGTGAAATCGGGCGCGGGGGCGATGCCGACGCAGGCGACGACGCGGTCGGGCCGCTGGATCGCCGCCGACAGCATGATCCACCCGCCCATCGACGAGCCGACCAGCACCACCGGCCCTTCGGCGACCTGATCGATCATCGCCAGCGCATCGTCGCGCCAGTCGGCGAAGCTCTGTTCCTCGAACCTGCCCTCGCTCGCGCCGCATCCGCCGTAATCGAAGCGGAGATAGCCGCGGCCTTGCGCCTTGGCCCATTGTTCGAGCGCGATCGCCTTGGTGCCCTCCATGTCGGAGGCATAGCCGGGGAGGAAGACGATCGTCGGGCCGGTGCCCGCGGTGTGATGGAAGGCGAGACGGGGACGCATGTCGGGGGATTTAGGCGTCGAAGCCGTACAGGACAACGGCGCGACATGCGGTTCCGCGCCGCCGCAACCCTTCCGTCATTCCCGCGAAGGCGGGAAACCATTCCGTCATTCCCGCGAAGGCGGGAAACCATTGCCGCCGCCGTAGCGGCTCCTTCGATGACCTCCGTGAATGGATCCCCGCCTTCGCGGGGATGACGGAGAAGAGGCTGTACCGAGCGCGTATTCAGCGCGCGCCCAGCATCTCGACCATCCGCTGCGCGAGCAAGGGCAAGGTATCGTCACGCGCCCCCATCACGACGATGCGGTCGCCCGGCGCGGCTTCCGCCACCAGCGCGGCGGCGGCGGCATCGCGATCGGGGATGTGCCGCGCGTCGCCGCCCGCGATCGCGATATCGCCGACGATATCGGCGCTGGTCACCTCGCGCGTCACCGTCCCGCCCTGATAGACCGGATCGGGCATCACCAGCCGGTCGCCCGGCGCCAGCTTGGCGGCGAACATCGCGATCAGCTCGCGCCGCATCACCTTGAGCGGGCCATAGCCGTGCGGCTGGAACAGCAACAGCAGGCGCCCGGGAAAGGCGTGGAGCGTATCGAGCGTGGCGGCGATCTTGTCGGGATTGTGCCCGAAATCGTCGATCACCGCGACGCCGCCGGCGCTGCCGACCAGATCGAACCGGCGCTTCAACCCGGTGAAACGCTCGATCCCCGCGATCGCCTGGTCGAGCGGGATGCCCGCCGCGAGCGCCGCCCCGATCGCCGCGAGCGCGTTCGCCACATTATGCCGCCCCGGCACCGCGAGGCGGACGCGCGTGCCGCCGAGCGAGAAGCTTGCCGCGAACGGCTCCTCGACCACGTCGGTCGCCTGCAGATCGGCGGCGCGGTCGATCGCGAAGCGCGTCACGCGGTCGCGCGGCAAGGCGAGCGCGAGCGCCGCGGCATCGGGATTGTCGATATTGACGATCGCATGCGCCGCCTTGCCGATGAACGCGGCGAACAAGCGGTTCAATTCCTCGAGCGACTTGTGATCGAGGCTCACATTATTGAGCACCGCGATCCGCGGGGCATAAAGCGCGATCGACCCGTCGCTTTCGTCGACCTCGCTGACGTAAGCGTCGCCCCGGCCGACGAGCGCGCTGGCGAAGGGGCGGTCGGCGCTGGCGAAATCCTTCATCACCGCGCCGTTCATCACCGTCGGGTCGCCGCCCGCCGCATGGAGGATCGCGGCGATCATCCCGGTCACGGTCGACTTGCCCGATGTGCCCGCGACCCCGATCGGCAGCGCGCTGGCGTTGAACAGCCGCGCGTTGAGCTCGGCGCGGGTGAGGCGCGGGCAGCCGAGCCGCGTCGCGGTGACGAGATCGGCGACCGTCTCCTCGACCGCCGCCGACGCGACGACGATCTGGTCGGGCGCGGTGATCCCCGATCCGTCCTGCGGGTGGAGCGTGACCCCCAATGCCCTGAGCGCGTCGAACTTGGCCGGCACGCGCCCCTGATCGAGTGAGCGATCCGATCCCGCGACGCTGGCGCCGCGCCCGGCAAGGATCATCGCCAGCGGCATCATCCCCGATCCGCCGATCCCGACGAGGAAGTAACGTTGGTTGGCGGTCATCTGTAATCCATCCCGTCACCCCGGGCTTGTGCCGGGGCCCATAGTGCCTCAGGCCTTGTCGCAAGAACCTCTCGTCCAGCCTCTGCCTCCCGGTGGACCCCGGGACAAGCCCGGGGTGACGAGCGAGCAAGGTTGCCGTTACATATTGCGGCGGGCTATCGCGGTTTCGGGACAGGCTCAACCCGGGGGAAATGACGTTGCGTATCGGGATCGTCGCGCCGGCCAAGACGCTCGACCGGCTGGCGGCCGAGCGCACCGCGGCGTTCGCGGCGATCGCTTATCCGGCGGTCGATCTCGTCTTTCACCCGCAATGTTTCGAAAGCGACGGCGGGCATTTCGCCGGCCCGGACGCGCGCCGCGCGGCGGCGTTCCTCGAATTCGCCAATGATGCGGGGTTCGACGCGATCTGGTTCGCGCGCGGCGGCTATGGCTCGAATCGCATCCTCGGCCATGCGATGCCGCAGCTCTCCGCGGCGGCGAAGGCCAAGGCCTATGTCGGCTATTCGGACATGGGGTTCATGCTGGCGGCGCTTTATGCCCGGCGGATCGGGCGCCCGGCGCACGGGCCGATGCCGGTCGACGTGATGCGTGACGGCGGCGACCGCACGATCGCGCGCACCTTGGGGTGGCTGACGGGCGACCGGCAGGGGCTGGAGCCGGGGCTCGGCGGGCGCCCCGCGGCGGCGTTCAACCTCGCGATCCTCCACAGCCTGATCGGGACGCCGTGGCTCCCCGACCTCGCCGATCACGTGCTGCTGATCGAGGAAGTGTCCGAGCCGCTCTACAATGTCGATCGCATGCTGTTCACGCTCGCCAACGCGACCCAGCTGCGCGGGATCGCCGGGATCCGGCTCGGCGCGGTGACCGATGTGCAGGCCAACGATCCGCCGTGGAACGAGCCGCTCGAAACGATGATGACGCGCTGGTGCCGTGATATGGGGGTGCCGTTCCTCGGGCGCGCGGAGATCGGTCACACCCAGAGCAACCGCGTCGTGCCATTCGGGGTCGGGTGAAGGAGAGGCCTTATCACCCCTTTCACCACCCCGGCGAAGGCCGGGGTCCAGTTACGACCGGTCCGATGCTGGACCCCGGCCTTCGCCGGGGTGGATCGTGACCTGTTCGTGTTTAAAACGGCCTAAAAACAAGCGTTTGCGTCGAAATCCCGATCGCCCCGCAAAAGCGCCACTCGTGTGAACTTCGTGAACTTTGCCTATCCCTCGCGCGCCAGCGCCTTCAGCCGGTAGAGCGTATCGAGCGCCTCGCGCGGGGTGAGCGCGTCGACGTCGAGCGCCTCCACCTCGCGCCGCACCGCATCGCCCCGTTCCTCCTCGGCCGGCAGCGTCGCGGCGAACAGCGGCAAGTCGTCGAGCCCCGCGGCGAGCCCGCCGGTCTTCTGCCGCCCGGCCTCCAGCTTCGCCAGCACCGCCTTGGCGCGCGCCACCGTCGCCGGCGGCATCCCGGCGAGCCGCGCCACCGCGAGGCCGTAGCTGCGATCGGCCGGTCCGTCGGCGACTTCGTGGAGCAGCACCAGTTCGCCCTTCCACTCGCGCGCGCGGACATTGTGCAGGGTCAGCGCGTCGCAGCGTTCGGCGAGCCGGGTCAGCTCGTGGTAATGCGTCGCGAACAGGCAGCGACAGCGATTGTCCTCGTGGATTGCCTCGACCACCGCCCAGGCGATCGCGAGCCCGTCATAGGTCGAGGTGCCGCGCCCGACCTCGTCGAGGATGACGAACGAGCGCTGGGTCGCCTGCGCGAGGATCGCCGCGGTCTCGACCATCTCGACCATGAAGGTCGATCGCCCGCGCGCGAGATTGTCCGACGCGCCGACGCGGCTGAACAGCCGGTCGACCAGCCCCAATGTCGCCTTGTTCGCCGGGACGTAGCAGCCCGCCTGCGCGAGCACCGCGATCAGCGCATTCTGGCGCAGGAAGGTCGATTTGCCGCCCATGTTCGGCCCGGTGACGAGCCACAGCCGCGAATTTTCGGAGAGCGTGCAATCATTGGCGACGAAGCGCTCGCCGGCCCTGGCGACCGCCGCCTCGACCACCGGGTGCCGCCCGCCGGCCACCTCGAACCGCGCATCGTCGGTAAGGTGCGGACGCGCCCAGCCGCCTTCCGCCGCGCGCTCGGCATTGCCCGCCGCGACGTCGAGCCGCGCGAGCGCATCGGCGGTGGCGGCGATCTCCTCGCGGCGGGCGAGCGCCGCGCCGGTCAGCTCCTCGAGATGCGCGGCTTCGGCGGCGAGCGCATGCGCCCCGGCCTGCGTCACCCGCGCAGCGACCTCGTGCAGCTCGGGGGCGTTGAAGCGGACCACCCCGGCGAGCGTCTGGCGGTGGGTGAAGCCGGATTCGGGCCGCATCAGCGCGTCGGCGGCCTTGGCGGGCACCTCGATATGATAGCCGAGCACGCCGTTGTGGCGGATCTTGAGCGCGGCGATCCCCGTCTCGGCGCGATATTTCGCCTCCAGCGCGGCGATCGCGCGGCGGCCCCCGGCGCCCGCATCGCGCAGATCGTCGAGCGCGGCGTCGTAGCCCGCGGCGATATAGCCGCCGTCGGCGGCATCGATCGGCGGGGCGGGGACGAGCGCGCGCTTGAGCAGATCGATCAGCGCGCCGTGCCCGCGCAATTGCGGGGCGAGCTCGGCGAGCAGGCGCGGCGGCGCTTCGACCGCGCCGAGCGTCTCGCCGAGCAGCCAGGCGCCGTCGAGCCCGTCACGAAGCTGGCCGAGGTCGCGCGGGGAACCACGCCCCGCCGCCAGCCGCCCGAGCGCACGCCCGATATCGGGCAAAGCCCGCAACGCCGCGCGCAGCCGTTCGCGCAGTGCGCCGTCGTCGTGGAACAATTGCACCAGATCGAGCCGCGCATCCACGCCCGCGCGGTCCATCAGCGGCGCGCCGATATCGGCGGCGAGCAGCCGCGCGCCCGCGCCGGTGACGGTGCGGTCGACCGCATCGAGCAGGCTGCCCTTGCGCGCGCCGCCGGTCGTCTGGGTCAGTTCGAGGCTGTCGCGGGTCGCGGCGTCGATCGCCATTGCGGCGTTCGCGCTCGACAGCCGCGGCGGGCGCAGGAAGGGCAAGGCGCCCTTGGCGGTATGATCGAGATAGGCGACGAGGCCCCCGGCGGCGGCGAGCATCGCGCGACCGAACTGGCCGAAGCCGTCGAGCGTCGCGACCCCGAACAATCGCTTCAGCCGCGCCTCGCCCGCTGCGCTCTCGAAATCGCCGCGCGGGCGCCACACCGTTGCCGGTGCGTCGCTGCCCTCGGCGGCGATCACCTCGGCCGCGGCGAGCCGCGCCAGCTCGGCGCCCAGCCCCTGTGCGGTGCAGGCGATCACCTCGAACCGCCCGGTCGAGATGTCCGCCGCGGCGAGCGCGATCTCGCCCGCCGCTTCGCCCACGGCGACGCACCAATTGGCGGTGCGCGCGTCGAGCAACGCCTCCTCGGTCAGCGTGCCCGCGGTGACGACGCGGATGATCGCGCGGTTGACCAGCGCCTTCGATCCGCGCGCCTTGCGCGCCGCCTCGGGCGATTCGGTCTGGTCGGCGATCGCGACGCGGTGGCCGGCCTTGATCAGCCGCTGGAGATAGCCGGTCGCGGCATGCGCCGGGACGCCGCACATCGGGATCGGCGCCCCGCCATGCTCGCCGCGTGCGGTGAGCGCGATATCGAGCACCGCGCTTGCCGTCTTGGCGTCGTCAAAGAACAGTTCGAAGAAATCGCCCATGCGGTAGAAGAGCAGGCAATCGCCGGCCTCTTCCTTGAGCGCGAGATATTGCGCCATCATCGGCGTGGGAGCGGCAACAGCGGTCATCGGGACGGGCGATACCGTCCCGCGCGGCCGGGGAACAGGGGAGATGAGCATGAGCGAACAACGACGCTGCCGCTGGGCGGAGAAAGACCCGCTCGAACGCGACTATCATGACGCCGAATGGGGCGTGCCGCAGCACAATCCGCGGATGTTGTGGGAAATGCTGATGCTGGAGGGGTTTCAGGCTGGCCTCTCGTGGCGCACGATCCTCGCCAAGCGCGAGGGATTCCGCGCTGCCTTCGCCGGTTTCGATCCCGCCAGGGTCGCCGCGTTCGACGAGGATGATGTGGCGCGCCTGCTCGGCGATGCCGGGATCGTGCGGTCGCGCGCCAAGATCGAGGCGACGATCGCCGGCGCGCGCCTCTATCAGCAGATGGGGGCGCAGGCGTTCCACGATTTCTGCTGGGGGTTCACCGACGGGAAACCGATCACCGGCGACGGGGTGAACGTCCCCGCGAGCACGCCGTTGTCGGAGCGCATCTCGAAGGAATTGAAAGCGCGCGGGTTCAAGTTCGTCGGGCCGACGATCGTCTATGCCTGGATGCAGGCGGTGGGGATCGTCAACGATCATGCCGCGGCCTGTTTTCGGCGGGGAATGGTTGCATCGTGACGGCCGCTGCCTAAAGAAATTCCCCTACGTCTCTCCAGCAAGGCTCCAGCATGTCCGAAACCACCAACGTCCAATTTTCCGAACGCGAGGCCCTGCTGTTTCATTCCGAGGGGCGGCCGGGGAAGATCGAGATCGTCGCGTCCAAGCCGATGGCGACGCAGCGCGATCTGGCGTTGGCCTATTCGCCGGGCGTGGCGGTGCCGGTGCAGGCGATCGCGGACGATCCGGCGACCGCTTATGATTATACCGCCAAGGGCAATCTCGTCGCGGTGATCTCGAACGGCACCGCGATCCTCGGCATGGGCAATCTCGGCGCGCTGGCGTCGAAGCCGGTGATGGAGGGCAAGGCAGTGCTGTTCAAGCGCTTCGCCGACGTCGATTCGATCGATCTGGAGGTCAAGACGGAGGACGTCGACGCATTCATCAATTGCGTCGCGCTGCTGGAGCCGTCGTTCGGCGGGATCAACCTGGAGGATATCAAGGCACCGGAGTGCTTCATCATCGAGCAGACGCTGCGCGAGCGGATGAACATCCCGGTGTTCCACGACGATCAGCACGGCACCGCGATCATCACCGCGGCGGGGCTGATCAACGCCTGCCTGCTCACCGGGCGCAAGCTCGATGAGGTGAAGGTGGTGGTCAACGGCGCGGGCGCGGCGGCGATCGCCTGCACCGAGCTGATCAAGGCGATGGGGGTGCGCTCGGACAATGTGCTGATCTGCGACCGCAAGGGCGTGATCTATCAGGGCCGCGAGGGGATCAACCAATGGCAGTCGGCACATGCCGTGGTGACCGAGCGGCGCTCGCTCACCGAGGCGTTGGTCGGCGCGGACGTGTTCCTCGGTCTCTCCGCCGCGGGCGCGCTCAAGCCCGAGATGGTCAAGGACATGGCCAAGGCGCCGATCATCTTCGCGATGGCCAATCCCGATCCCGAAATCCGCCCGGAGGATGCCAAGGCGGCGCGCCCCGACGCGATCGTCGCGACAGGCCGTTCGGATTATCCCAACCAGGTTAACAACGTGCTCGGCTTCCCGTTCATCTTCCGCGGCGCGCTCGACGTGCGCGCCTCGGCGATCAACGAGGAGATGAAGATCGCCGCAGCGCAGGCGATCGCCGAGCTGGCGCGCGAGCGCGTGCCCGAGGAAGTGGCGATGGCCTATGGCGTGCGCCACGTCTTCGGCCCCGATTATATCATCCCGGCGCCGTTCGATCCGCGGCTGATGGAGGTGGTGCCCGCCGCGGTCGCCAAGGCGGCGATGGATTCGGGGGTCGCGACCAAGCCGATCCTCGATATGGAGGGCTATCGTCAGCAATTGCGCGGGCGGCTCAACCCGACCAATTCGCTGCTCACGCTCGCTTATGAGGGCGCGCGCGCGCACCCCAAGCGCGTGCTGTTCGCCGAGGGCGAGGAAGAAGTGGTGCTGCGCGCCGCGATCCAGTTCAAGGAAGGGGGCTATGGCGTCCCGGTGCTGGTCGGGCGCGACGACGTGCCCGAGCGGCTGCGCGCGCTGGGGGTGAGCAACCCCGAGGAATATGAGCTGCACAACAGCCGCCACTCGCCGCTGGTGCCGCAGATGGTCGACTTCCTCTACGCGCGGCTCCAGCGCCGCGGCTATCTGCGCCGCGATTGCGAGCGGATGATCAACCAGAACCGCAACATCTTCGGCGCGGTGATGCTCCAGCTCGGCCAGGCCGATGCGATGATCACCGGCACGACGCGGACCTGGGCGCAGACGATGCGCGAGGTGAAGCGCGTGATCGATCCCGAGGTCAACCGCACCCCGTTCGGCATCCATATCCTCGTCGGGCAGAGCCATACGGTGTTCATCGCCGACACCACCGTCAACGAACGCCCAAGCCCCGAGGAGCTCGCCGATATCGCCGAGCAGACCGCGCAGGTCGCGCGCCGCATGGGGCATGAGCCGCGCGTCGCCTTCCTCAGTTACTCGACCTTCGGCAACCCGGAAGGGCTGTGGCTGGAGAATATCCGCGCCGCGGTGGGGGTGCTCGACGAGCGTAAGGTCGGGTTCGAATATGAGGGCGAAATGGCCCCCGACGTCGCGCTCAACCCGCGCCAGCTGGCGAACTATCCGTTCGCGCGGCTTTCGGGTCCGGCCAATGTGCTGGTGATGCCGGGGCTGCAATCGGCCAATATTTCGGCCAAGCTGCTCCGCGAACTGGGCGGGGATTCGATGATCGGCCCGATGCTGATCGGGATGGAAAAGCCGGTGCAGATCGCCCCGATGACCTCCACCGCCAGCGAATTGGTGACGCTCGCGGTGCTTGCTGCCGGAGGAATCGCACGCTGACCGCATCGGCCCGCTTTTGCCGCGGGCTGTGCATCATTCCGTACAAACCAAGCTGTTGAGCGCAACCTTTCGCGAGCGAAACCATTTTACTCCATTGGGAACGATGGAGAGCATGCGATGCGAAAGGTTGCGTTTGCCGCATTCGGCGCGGCGGTGCTGTTGACGGGGTGCGTCGACGATGGCGGCGGTCCCGGCTATTACGGCAACGACTATCGCCGCTACGATTACAATCGGCCCGATCCGAACTCGAACGGCTATTATGCCGATCAATATTATCGTGACGACGCGCGGTATCGCGAGCGCCGGCTGAGCAACAATGATCGCGTCTATGTCGGCCGGGACGGGCGCTATTATTGCCGCCGGTCGGACGGCACGACCGGGCTGATCGTCGGCGGCATCGCCGGCGGCGCGCTCGGCGCGGCGATCGCGCCGGGTGGGTCGGGCGTGCTGGGCGCGCTGCTCGGCGGCGCGGGCGGCGCGTTGCTCGGCAAGTCGATCGACAAGAACAACGTGCGTTGCCGCTGATCGGCTGATCGGTTTCCCGGAACGGCGACAGTTTGCGACAATTATGTCGTCGTTCCGGGACATTTGCGGGACAGTCCCGCGGCATCCCTCTCCTTGGCCAGCGTAACGGCCGCGTAAGGAGCAGATGGATGAACAAGAAACTGACGATGATCGCCGCCGGGATCGGGCTCGCGCTTTCGGTGCCGACTGTCGCGGCAGCGGCGCCGTGGGTGCCGGTCGGCCAGCGCGTCGCCAATCTCAACGTGCGGATCGATCAGGGCGTGCGCAACGGCAGCCTCACCGGCCGGAGGCGATGCGGCTGCGCACCCAGCTGCGCGATCTGCAGGGGCTCGAGGCGCGTTATCGCCGCGGCGGGCTGACGATCGCCGAGCGCGCCGATCTCGATCGCCGCTTCGACCGGCTGAGCGCGCAGGTGCGCTTCGAAAAGCATGATCGCCGCGCGCGCTGGTAATCAGCGCAGCGGTTTCCCCGAATCCTTCCAGCGATCGAGGATCTGCGGTTGGCGGGGCAGATTGTCCGGAGTGGCGTCGCGCAACGCGATGCCGCTTTCGGCATGCGCCGGCTGGGTCGGCGTGACCGCGACCGGAACGGGCAGCGGCGCGGGGACCACGGGCGGCGGCGCGGGGAGCGTGGGTTGCGGCTCGCCGCCGCGATAGGCGCGGCCGAAGGCGGCGGCGGTGCCCCAATAGCCCTTCCAGCGATGGAAGAAATGCGCGCCGACCACATCGGTCATCACCAAGGTGCGGTTCCACGCCGGGGTCACCGCATAGGTGTGATAATGCGTCGCCAGCCCGACCGGTGCGAACACCTGCCCGGCGAGGATCGCGGCAGCGTTGCGCGCCGCGCGCGCCCAGCCGTCGCGCGAGGGGATGCGCGCCGCCGCGCCGTCGCAGGCGAAGCTGAACTGGCACCCGCTGCCGCGCGCCGCGCCCTGATAGACCACCCCGCAGACGGTCGGCGGAAAGGCCGGGTGGCGGACGCGGTTCACCACCACCTGCGCCACCGCGCGTTGTCCGGCATCGCTTTCCGCGCCGGCCTCGTAATAGACCGCCGCCGACAGGCATTCGAGCGCGCGGGCGCGGTCGATCGTGCTCGCCAGCCGGGTGGAGAAGGGCGCCGCCGCGGTCACTGTCGCATCGCCGACCGCGCTGGCGCCGCGCGGGACGGGGGGCAGGGCGATCGTGCCGGTGGTGCCGCGCGCGGGCGAGGCGAAGGCGGGGAGCCCGGTCTCGGGTGGCGCGGTGATCGGAACGCGCGGGGCAGGAGGTGCCGGCTCAGGCGGCAGCAGCGACAGCGCGACGCCTGCGGCGGCGGTCAGCGACATCACGATCAGCGCGACGCGCGGCCACGCGCTGTGGCGCGCGGCGCGCAACGCGCGAATCTCGCTGTGGTGCATCGCCGTCATCGCCGTCGCTATAGCGCGCGCGATTTACGATTTCCTTCGTCGCGGGAACGCACCCTACCGCAACGTCGCGCTGTCGAGGTTGAGCGCGGTCGCCGGGATCGTCTCGGTCGCCGGCCGCGCCTTGCGCAGCGCGTCGCCGAATTGCCGCGCGTCGCCGACCACCACTGTCACCGTGGCCGCCGGATCGAACAGCGTCGCCGCCGCCCGCTGCACCGCCGCGGTCGGCGTATCGCGCACCTGCGCGGTGTAGCGCGTCATTTCATCGACCGGCAACCCGTCGAGCAACTGGTTGGCGACCAGCGTCGCCAGCCCGGCGGTGCGTTCGATCTGCCGGCCGAACCCGCCGATCAGCACCGAGCGCCGCGTTTCGAGCTCGCTCGCGGTGATCGGCGCGGTGCCCAGCCGCTGCATCTCGCCCGCGATCAGCCCGACGACCTCGGGGGCGGAGGCGTTCTTGGTCGAGGCCCCGGCGCTGATCCAGCCGGTGTCGCGATCGGCGTGAAGATCGCTGCGCGCGCCATAGGAGAGCCCGCGCTTGATGCGGATCTCCTGATTGAGCCGCGAGGTATAGCCGCCGCCGAGCACGGTATTGGCGATCAGCGCGGGATAGTAGCGCCCGTCGCCGCGCGCGATCGCCCCGCGCGAGACGACCACCCCGGCCTGACCCGCATCGGGCAGGTCGATCGCGATCGTGCGCGGGCGGGCCATGGGGACCGGCGTAGGGAGCGCGGCGGGGGTCGCGCCGTCCGCGCGCCAGTCGCCGAACCAGCGCTCGGCGAGCGCCTTGGCGGCGGCGGGGGTGATGTCGCCGGTCAGGATCAGCGTCGCGCGATCGGGCGACCAGGCCGCGGCATAGGCTCGTTGCACATCGCCGCGGGTGATCGCCTTGAGCGAGGCGGGGGTGCCGTCGACCGCGCCGCCATAAGCCGATGCGCCGAACAGGGCGCGATCGGCGGCGAGCCCGGCGAGTTCCATCGGATCGGTCAGCGTCACCTGTGTCGCGTCGATCGCCTGCGCGCGGGCGCGCTCCAGCTCGGCCGGGGCGAGCGTCGCGTGGCGCGCGGCATCGGCGAGGATGTCGAGCGCGGGCGACAGCGCCGGGGTCGCGACGGTGATGCCGATCGCGCTGCCCTCGCGCCCTGCGCCGGTGTCGAGCGAGGCGCCGAGCGCCTCGGCGGCGCGCGCGATCTCGGTCGCTGAGCGGGTGGCGGTGCCGCGGGTCAGCAAGGTGGCGGCGAGGCTGGCGGTGCCTGCCTTGCCCGTCGCGTCGCGCGCCGCGCCCGCGGTGCCGATCAGCCGCGCGGTGACCAGCGGCACGTCGTGCCGCTCGACCGTCACCACCGTCAGCCCGTTGGCGAGGCGGGTCGCGCTCGGGGTCGGCACATGGCCCGCGACCACCGGCCCGAGCGGGGGCAGCGGGACGCGCTCGGCGTCGGACGCGGCGGTGACGACGGCGATGTCGCGCGGCGCGACGAGCGGCCGGGTCTCGACCGTCGCGGCGACCGCGATCCCGGCTTCGGGCGCGGCGCCTTCGGCGGCGGGAAGATAGCGGATTGCCGCGACGCGATCGTCGGCCAGCCAGGTCCGCGCGACGCGCTGCACATCGGCGACGGTCACCGCGCGGACCGCTTCGAGCTGGCGTTCGGTGGCGCGCGGGTCGCCGTCGATCAGCACCGAGGAGGCAATGACACGCGCGCGGCCCTCGGCGGTTTCCATCGCCTTCAACGCATCGGTGAGGATTTCGGTCTTGGCCTCGGCAAGCTCGGCCGCCGAGACCGGGGCGTCGCGCATCCGCGCGATCTCGCCGCGCAGCGCCTGTTCGACCGCATCGGCGGTCTTGCCCCCGGCGGCGATCGCGATGATGTCGAGCTTGCCCGGCCCGGCGCGCGAATCGAGCGTTGCATCGACCGATTGCGCCAGCCCGGCGCGATAGACGAGGCTCTCGTGCAGCCGCGAGCTTTCGCCGCGCGCGAGGATCGCCTGCATCACCATCAGCGCGGGCATGTCCGCGGTGCGATCGGGCGGCAGCGGATAGCTCAAGGCGATCGCGGGGAGCGGGGTGTTGGGCTCGTGTACCGTCACCGCGACCGGGGCGGTACGCACCGGCTCGGTCGCGGCGACGCGCGGGATCGGCTGATCGGGGCGTTTGATCGGCGCGAAATATTGGTCGACCCAGCGATCGAGCGCGGCGGGATCGAAATTGCCCGCGACGACCAGGATCGCATTGTCGGGGCGGTAATAGGTCGCGTGGAAGGCGCGCACATCGTCGATCGTCGCCGCATCGAGGTTGGCGATGCTGCCGATCACCCCGCGCGCATAAGGATGATGCTGATAGGCAAGCGCGGGGAGGTACAGCGAATCGAGCTTGCCATAAGGCCGCGCGAGCACCGACTGGCGGAACTCCTCCTTCACCACGTCGCGCTCGGAGGCGAAGCCTGCCGGATCGACGATCAGCGAGGCCATGCGATCGGCCTCGGCGAACAGCAGCCGCTGGAGGTGATTGGCGGGGACGACCTCGAAATAATTGGTGTAATCGTCGCCGGTCGAGGCGTTGTTATAGCCGCCGACATCCTCGGTCAGCCGGTCGAACTGCTCGGCGTGGAGGTTGCGCGTCGCCTTGAACATGAGATGTTCGAAGAGGTGCGCGAACCCCGATCGCCCGCGCGGATCGTCACGCCCGCCGACGTCATACCACATCTGCACCGAGACGTTGGGCGTCGCAGTGTCGCGGATCGCGTAGACGCGCAGGCCGTTGGCGAGCGTCCGTTCGGTAAAGGCGATCGGCTTGACCGCCGGGAGCGGCGGCGGCGGTTCGGCCAGCGCGGGCGCAGCGATCGTAGCGAGCAGCAGCGGCAGGATGCGGCGCATAAGGTCCTTTCAGGAAAGCGGCGGGATCACTTCTTGTCGCGATTGGCGAATAGCACCGCGGCGGCGACCGCGGCGGAGCCGATGCCGACACCGAGACCGATCTTGCCGATGTTCCAGTTGCGCTTGCGCGCCTCGCGCTTCGCATGGCTGGCGCCTTCCTCATGCGCCTTGGCTTCGGCGGCGGCGGCGAGGATTTCGTTGGGTTCGTCGGTCACGCTTACTCTCCTTGGTTTCCGTAATAGGCGGCGCGAAACGCATTGGCGAACGCGGGCAGATTGCCCCCGGCGATCGACGCGCGCAGATCCGCCATCAACGTTTCGTAGAACCAGATGTTGTGCTCGGTCATCAGCATCGCGCCGAGAATCTCGCCCGCGCGGACGAGATGGTGGAGATAGGCGCGGCTCCACTGATTGCACACCGGGCACGGGCAGGCGGCGTCGAGCGGCGCCTGATCCTCGGCGAAGCGCGCGTTGCGGATGTTGATCGGGCCGTTGCGGGTAAAGGCCTGGCCGGTGCGCCCCGAGCGGGTCGGCAGCACGCAATCGAACATATCGACCCCGCGCTCGACCGCGCCGACGATATCGTCGGGCTTGCCGACCCCCATCAGATAGCGCGGCTTGTCCGCCGGCAATTGCCCCGGCGCGAAATCGAGGCAGCCGAACATCGCCTCCTGGCCCTCGCCGACCGCGAGCCCGCCGATCGCATAGCCGTGGAAGCCGATATCGGTCAGCGCGTCGGCGGAGGCCTTGCGCAGCCCTTCGTCGAGCGCACCCTGCTGGATGCCGAAGATCGCATTCGCCGCGGCATGCTCGCCGCCCGCATCGAATGCGGCGCGGCTGCGCTTCGCCCAGCGCATCGATCGCTCCATCGCCGCCGCCTGCACCTCGCGGGTCGAGGTGGTCGGGACGAGTTCGTCGAACGCCATGACGATGTTCGAGCCGAGCAGCCGCTGGATCTCGATCGAGCGTTCGGGGGAGAGCAAGTGCCGCGAGCCGTCGAGATGGCTCTTGAACGACACCCCTTCCTCGCTGCGCTTGGTGAGATCGGCGAGGCTCATCACCTGATAGCCGCCCGAATCGGTGAGGATCGGCTTGTCCCACCCCATGAAGCCGTGGAGCCCGCCCAATCGTGCGACCCGCTCGGCGCCGGGGCGGAGCATCAGATGATAGGTGTTGCCGAGGATGATGTCCGCCCCCGAGGCGGCGACATCGGCGGGCTTCATCGCCTTGACGGTGGCGGCGGTGCCGACCGGCATGAACGCGGGGGTGCGGATCGTGCCGCGCCGCATCGCGATCGTGCCGGTGCGCGCCGCGCCACAGCTGGCGGCGATCGAGAAGGTGAAACGGTCGGTGGTCATTGCGTGGGAATAGGTCCGGTCGATCAATGCGGCGCGGGGCCGCCCTTGCGCTTGCCCTGCGGCGCGCGGTTGCTGGGGACGACGGCGCGGATCGTCAGGCATTCGGCGCGGGTCACCACGCCGTCATGATCGCGATCGAGCCGGCGGAAGATCTCGGCCATCTTCACCTGCAATTCGGTCAGCGTGATGCGATTGTCGGCATCGGTGTCGACCTCGAACGGGCTCGGCAGCGCATTGCGATCGCCGAGGCAGCGTTCGGCCCAGTCGGCGAAACCGATATAGCCGAGCGAGCCTTTGCGATCGGTATCGATCGCGGCGAAGCTGCGCTCGACGCAGCTATGGAGCTCCGCAGCAGTGGTGCGCCCGTCATGGTCGAGATCGCAGGCGGCGATCATCATCGCGGCGGGCTCGACCATCATCGTCGCCGGGGGCTGGCCGGGGCCGGGCGGTACGGCGGGCGGCGCGGCCGGCGTGGCGGCGGCCGCCTGGAGCAGCAACAGCGCGGCAATCATGCGGGATTTTCCTGACAAGGGCGGGTGGGGCCGGTCACGATGTCCATCGACACGGCTGCGCCTGAACCGCCGCTGAGCCGAACTGCGCCACGCTTCGTCCGCATCCCTTCGCCCTATGGCGCGCGCGCCGCGCTGGCAACCCGCCCGAGGTGCGAAAAAAAAGGCGGCTGCCGAACGAGGTCCGGCGGGCCGCCTGTCAGGGAGGTCTGCTATCGAGGCTAAACCCGCGAGGGGGCGTGGGGTTCCGTCCGAACCGGAGTATCGGCCGTCGATGTGCTCCCGCGAAGGCGGGACCCAAGGCGGGGATACAGCGAGGGCGTCTCCACTCACGCCAGCGCGCCGCCGCCGTTGAGCAGCAGCCGGACGAGATCGGCTTGCCCGCGCGCGCCGGTCTTGGCGTAGAGGCGTTTCGAATAATTGCGCGCGGTCTCGATCGTCAGCCCGATCTCCGCGGCGGCCTCGGCGATGCTCGTGCCTTCGCACAAGGCGAGCGCGAGCCGCGCCTCGCTGTGCGACAGGCCGTGGAGCGCGGCGACCGCCGCAACGCGCGCCGCGCCCCCCGCGGCGGGCGGGGTGCGGAGCAATGCGATCATCGTCGGCACCTGCGTCGCCCCGCTCGGCGGCGCGACCGGCGGGGCGATCAGCAGCGCTTCGAGCCGGGGCGCGGCGGAAAGCAGGATCGCGCGCGGCGGCGCATCGGGGGTCGCGGCGCGCGCCGCCAGGGCGCGCTCGGCTTCGGCGTCGCCGATGCGCAGCCGCTGGCCGGGCACTGCCGCGATCGCGCGCGCGGCGACCGGGTCACAATCGATCACCCGCGCCTCGCTGTCGAACGCGATCCAGCCGGTGCCGCCGCGCGCCAGCGCATCCTCGGCGATCGCGAGCCGCAGCCGCTGGCGCTCGGCCTGCGCCAGCCCGGCGAGCGCGACCGCGAGATGCGGCGCGATCGCGGAGAGCAAGGCGCTGTCCGCCGCGGCGAATTCGCGCGTCTCGCTCGACACCGCGAGCACCGCGCTCGCCCCGCCCGGCTCCGCGACGCGCATGATGCGCAGGTCGCCGGGCGGCGCCTCCTCGAGCTCGGCGGCGGCATAGACGCGGTCCGGCCGCAGCCGATCGGGGGCGATCGGGGGCAAGGGCGGCGGCAAGGTCGCCGCGAACGGGCTGATCGCGAGATGCACCGCATCGGCGCGCGCACGCTGGCGCAACCGGGCGAGAAAAATATCCCAATGCGGCTCGTCGCGTACGCCCGCATAGAGCGGCAGGAGCAATTCGGTCTCGTCGATCCGGCTTAATGCCATTTTGCTCCCATATGGGAGGTTTGGCGAAAAGGCGAATCGGTCAGATCGTCACCCATGACGACCGATAAGCAAACCCTCACCCACCTCCAGCGGCTGGAGGCAGAGTCGATCCACATCCTGCGCGAGGTGGTGTCGGAATGCGAAAAGCCGGTGATGCTCTATTCGGTCGGCAAGGACAGCGCGGTGATGCTGCATCTCGCGCGCAAGGCCTTTTATCCCTCGCCGCCGCCCTTCCCGCTGCTCCATGTCGACACGACATGGAAGTTCAAGGCGATGTACGAGCTGCGCGACCGGATGGCGCGCGAGAGCGGGATGGAGTTGCTCGTCTATCACAACCCCGAGGCCGAGGCGCGGGGGATCAACCCGTTCGATCACGGCCCGCTTCACACCGATATGTGGAAGACCGAGGGGCTCAAGCAGGCGCTCGACAAATTTGGCTTCGACGCGGCGTTCGGCGGCGCGCGGCGCGACGAGGAGAAGAGCCGCGCCAAGGAGCGCGTGTTCAGCTTCCGCTCGGCCAACCACCGCTGGGACCCGAAGAACCAGCGCCCCGAATTGTGGAACCTCTACAATGCCCGCAAATCGAAGGGCGAGAGCATCCGCGTCTTCCCGATCTCCAATTGGACCGAGCTCGACATCTGGCAATATATCCAGCTCAACGACATTCCGATCGTCCCGCTCTATTTCGCCGCGCCGCGCCCGACGGTGGAGCGCGACGGCTTGATCCTGATGGTCGATGACGATCGCTTCCCGTTGAAGCCCGGCGAGACCCCGGTCGAGCGCTCGATCCGCTTCCGCACGCTCGGTTGCTACCCGCTGACCGGCGCGGTGGAGAGCGAGGCGACGACGCTCGAGGAGGTGATCCAGGAAATGCTGCTCACCACCACCAGCGAGCGCCAGGGCCGCGCGATCGACAAGGATGCCGGCGACGCCAGCATGGAGAAGAAGAAGCAGGAGGGGTATTTCTGATGACCGCGCCGATTCAGGACAGCGCCTATCAGGTCGATAAGCTGATCGCCGAGGACATCCACGCCTATCTCGATCGGCATCAGCACAAGTCGCTCTTGCGCTTCATCACCTGCGGCAGCGTCGACGACGGCAAGTCGACGCTGATCGGGCGGCTGCTCTACGATTCGAAGATGATCTTCGAGGATCAGCTCGCCGCGCTCGAATCGGATTCGAAGCGGGTGGGTACGCAGGGGCAGGAGATCGACTTCGCCTTGCTGGTCGACGGGCTCGCCGCCGAGCGCGAACAGGGCATCACGATCGACGTCGCCTATCGCTTCTTCGCAACCGAGAAGCGCAAGTTCATCGTCGCCGATACCCCCGGCCACGAACAATATACCCGCAACATGGTGACCGGCGCCTCGACCGCCGATCTCGCGGTGATCCTGATCGACGCGCGCAAGGGCGTCCTGACCCAGACGCGGCGGCACAGCTATCTCGCGCACCTCATCGGCATCCGCCATATCGTGCTGGCGGTGAACAAGATGGATCTGGTCGGTTACGATCAGGCGACCTTCGACGCGATCGTCGCCGATTACCGCGCCTTCGCCAGCGAGATCGGGATCGGCGATTTCGTCGCCATGCCGATCTCCGGCTTCAAGGGCGACAATATCACCGCCCGCAGCGCCAACACGCCCTGGTATCACGGGCCGTCGCTCGTCGCGCATCTCGAGACGGTCGAGCTCGATGCCGAGCGGGATCAGGCCAAGCCATTCCGGCTGCCGGTGCAATGGGTCAACCGCCCCAACCTCGATTTCCGCGGCTTTTCGGGGCTGGTGGCGAGCGGGACGGTCAGCCCCGGCGATCGCGTCCGCGTGCTCCCCTCGGGCAAGGCGACCGAGGTTGCGCGGGTCGTGACGCTCGACGGCGATCTCGATCGGGCGGTCGCCGGCCAGTCGGTGACGCTGACCTTCGCCGACGAGATCGATTGCTCGCGCGGCGACGTGATCGCCGCCGCCGATAGCCCGCCCGAGGTTGCCGACCAGTTCGAGGCGACGATCGTGTGGATGGCGGACGAGGAAATGCTCCCCGGCCGGCCCTATTGGCTCAAGCTCGGCACGCAGACCGTCACCGCCAGCATCCAGCACCCGAAATATCAGGTGAACGTCAATACGATGGAGCATCTGGCGGCGAAGACGCTGGATCTCAACGCGATCGGCGTCGCCAATCTCTCCACCGACCGCCCGATCGTATTCGAGCCCTATGCGGCCAATCGCGGGCTCGGCGGGTTCATCCTGATCGACAAATTGACCAACGCGACGGTCGCCGCAGGGATGCTGCATTTCTCGCTGCGGCGCGCGCAGAACGTCCATTGGCAGGCGCTCGACGTGACGCGCGAGCGGCGCTCGGGGCTCAAGAACCAGCAGCCGATGGTGTTGTGGTTCACCGGGCTGTCGGGCGCGGGCAAATCGACGATCGCCAATCTGGTCGAGAAGAAACTGGTGCGGATGAACCGCCACACCTTCCTGCTCGACGGCGACAATGTCCGCCACGGGCTCAACAAGGATCTCGGCTTCACCGACGCCGATCGCGTCGAGAACATCCGCCGCATCGGCGAGGTGGCGAAATTGATGACCGATGCGGGGCTGATCGTGATCACCGCGTTCATCTCGCCATTCCGCGCCGAGCGGCAGATGGTGCGCGACATGATGGCACCGGGCGAATTCCTCGAGATCTTCATCGACACCCCGCTCGCCGATGCCGAGGCGCGCGACGTGAAGGGGCTCTATGCCAAGGCGCGCAGCGGGCAGCTCAAGAATTTCACCGGGATCGATTCGCCTTATGAACCGCCGCTCGATCCGGATATGCGGATCGACACCACCGGCATGACCCCGGAGGCGGCGGCCGACCTGATCATCGAACGGCTCATCCCATGAGGCTTGCGAAAATTTTACGGCGCGGGGTGCCGACCTTTACAAGTCGTTAAGACGAAGCGTGGCATATTGGAGGCAGGGAGAATTCCATGCCTCAGCCCGCACGACGCCAGGACTATGCGCGAGAGCCGCGCCAGGTTTCGCTGCCCGAACCGCGTTGGATCGCGGGCGACGGCGGCGATTCGCCCGTGCGCGAGCTGCACGGGCGCCTGCTCGAGGCGTTCGGCACCGAAGGGGCGCGCCGCCCGGCGAACGAGAAGCTCTCGCTGACCTTGCGCGTCGCGACGATCGTCGGCGCCTCGATCGCGCTCTGGGCGGTGATCGGCGGCGTGATTTACGCGCTGATTTAACAAAAAAATACGTGGCGAGCCGACCGCGCGGAGCGCGGCGCTCGATCTCTCCGTCATGCGTGGCCGGCGGAGGCGGGACGTATCCCGCGCATTCGGCTCAACGCCTCAGTCGGCGGCCGGTTTATTCTGCTGATCGTAGCGCCAGCACGCCGCCACCAGCGCCCCGAGCATCACGAACACCAGCCCGTGCGAATCCTGCTGGCTCAGCGTCGTCTTCACGATCAGGAAGTTGATCAGCGAGATGATCAGCGGCACCATCATCCCCAATTCCCCTTCGGGGAAGCGGATCGCGCGACGCACGCCGGCCCAGATCGCCGCCGCGATCATCCCGAAGAACAGCACCAGCCCGACGAGGCCGTATTCCAGCCCGACCGTCAGGTAGAAATTGTCGATCGAATCGAGCGCCAGCGTCTCGGGCGCACGGCCCATCCCCCAGCCCCACGGTCGATTGAGAATCTTGGGGATGCCGACGTTGAGCTGCTCCATCCGCATGTCGTTGCTGGATTGCTGCGAGCCGTCGCCCCACACGAGGTGGCGGATCTTGCCGACGAAGAAGGTCGACAGCAAAAAGCCGAATGCCATCACGGGATAACCCACCAGCAGCGCGGTGCCGATCGGGCTTTCGGGGTTGGTCTGGCGGTGGCGCAGGCTCCAGAAGAACAGATAGAGCAGGGCCGCCACGAACATGTTGATCATCCCCATCCGCGAATCGGTCTGGGCGACGACGTAGAACATCAGCGGGAAGGTGGCGGCCGCGATCACGCGGGTGATCGGTCGTTTCGCGACGAGCGCGAAATGCAGCACGAACGGCGCGGCCAGCCCGAGATATTCGGCAAGGCCCAGCGGCGTGGAGAAGGTCGCGACGGTGCGGTATTTGCCGGTCGCGCTCCGTATCGCGCCCGACAGGATGCGCGTCACCGTGTCGTCCTGGATCGAAAGCAGCGGCGGGAGATGGCCGGACCACAGCACCTTCTGCATATGCGCCTCGACCACCGCGAGCGCGCAGACCAGGAGCGTGATCCCCCAGAGCAGCCGGCCGAGCCAAACGAGCCGCCCCGGCTGGCGGAAGGCATAGACCGCGGCAAAGAACGGCGCGAACCAGCTGAACATCGCCACGCTGAACTTGTTCGCCGAATAGCCGACGTCGGTCGACCAGAAGACGGTGAGGAAGGCGAGCGCGCCGAATGCGCCGAGCAGCCACGGCACCACCGGCACCGCGGCGAGCGTCTCGGACAATTCGCGACGGAATTGCGCCGAGATCGACAGGCTGACGAGCAGCACCACGCCGAGCGGGAGCGAAACCAGCCGCAGCAACGTGATCCACGGCAGGCCCGGGAAATCGATCCCGATGTAATTGGGCCAGCACAGCAGCACCGCGACAAATGCGAACAGCAGCTGTGACATCAATTTGGTCGGCGCTCGCCCGACATCGGGGAGCAGCCAGATCACCAGCCCGGCCAGCAGCGCCAGCGGTGCCACCAGGGGTACGAGGAAATAGGTGGTCGTGATGGCAAAGAACATGCCGACGAACCACGAATAGCCGGAAACCAGCAGCAGCAATTTGATGCGATGACGCTGCCAGAAGCCCGGCGAGGTATAGCTCCCCAGGATCGGACGCGCGATCGCTCGTTGCCGTCGTCTGAAGAACCTGCCTCTGATCTTCACCCGTGCTTACTCACATCCCGGCGGGGTGGCGCGGCGCGCCCCTTTTCTGCGCCCTTCGTCACCTTCGATGACGCGACGGTCGTTAAAAGAAAAGGGTTAACAAGACTGGCGCCGATTTGATGCATCGCGCTCATTCCGTCGCCTCGCGGCGCATGCGCAGCCGCCCGCCGACCGTGCGCACCAGCCGGCCCGCGAAATCGAGCACGAACCGCTCGAAGCCAGCGGGTTGCCCCGAGAGACGCCACAAGAGCAGATGCGTTCCGGCATAAGCGCCCCCGCCGAGTACCGACTTGGCGGCCAGCCCGAGAAGGTTACGGCTAAAATTGTGGCCCGGCGCGCCGAGCGCAATATCCAGCGCCAGCACGGCGACGATCATCACCGCCGCCGCGACGAAGCTGCGCCAGGC
>NZ_MKRR01000123.1:9637-10194 GCF_001897045.1 Sphingomonas sp. 66-10 | reverse complement strand
TAGAGGAAGCCCGCGATCGTCAGCCCGATCAGCATTCCGGTAAAGCCGCCCAGCATCAGCCCGCCCCACAGCAGCGCCAGCCGCATAGCGAAGGTCAGCAGGTTGCGGAGGAACAGCGTGCGCGTCATCCCCTCGACCATCAGCAGCGCCTGCGCGGATTCGATCAGCCCGCCGAACGCCATCGGCGGCCCGACGAAGCGCAGCACGACGATCGCGTCGGTCCATTTCGGGCCGGCGATCACCATGATCGCCTCATGCGCGACCAGCACCATGCCGACCCCGATTGGCAGCAGCACCCCGACCATCGCGGTCTGCGCGGTGGCATAAGCGCGCAGCCGGCGCGGGAGATCGTCGCTGATCGTCGACAGCGCGGAGAAGATCGCCCGCTGGAGCGCCCAGGCGAGCTGGCTGGTGAGGATCCCCGAAATCTGGATGCCGAGATTATATTGGCCAAGCCGCGCGACACCGAACCGCCCGGCGACGATCAGAGAATCCAGCTTGAAGCTCAGATAGTTGGTCATCGCGGCGGCGGACATCCAGCCGCCGAAGCCGAGGAA
>NZ_MKRR01000123.1:7433-9611 GCF_001897045.1 Sphingomonas sp. 66-10 | reverse complement strand
GCGGGCGGAACGGCCGCATGACATGCGTCATGATCGTCATCGTCAGGCTGGCGACGATCGTGCCGCTGACGAGCGCCCAATAGCTGTGGGTCAGCGCGGCGAGCAGCACCATGATCGCCACCGCGACGATGCGCCCGACGATCGTGACCACCGCCTCGCGCGAGAAATCGATGTCGCGGATGTAATCGACCATGCGCGGGCTGCGCCAGCCGTCGATCAGCGGCTGGAGCGCGAGCACCAGCAACACGTTGCGGACGTGATCGTTGCCGGTCATCACCCCCGCCGGCAGCGCGGCGAGCGCGATCCCCGCAGCGGTGATCACCCCGCGCATTACCCCCAGCGTGAAGGCGGTGGCATAGAGATGCTCGTCGCGCCGCGGCGAGCGGACCAGCGCATTGGTGAGCTGAAAGTCGGTCAGCATCTGTGCGAACTCGACCACGATCATCGCCAGCGAGACGATGCCGAAATCGTTCGGCGTCAGCAGCCGCGCGAGCGCAGCGGTGCTGATGATGCCGATCCCGCGCGACATGAGGTTGACGACCATCAGCAGCGAAGCGCCGCTGGCCGCGCGGCCGCTGACCTGCGGCGCCGGTGACGGCGCCGCCGAATCGGGAAGCGATGCGGTCATTGCCCGGGCTCGATCGCCGGCGCGACCTGGAGGCCGGGTGCGGGGCGCCGGCGGTTCCTGACCAGCTCGAGCACCGGATGCTCGACGAAATGCCATGACAGCATCGCCAGCGGCAGCGTGGCACAGGCGGTGAGCAGCGCGAGCAAGACGGCCGAATGCGTCGGGAACAACGCATGGACCGCCATCATCGCCGGAAAGGCATAAATGTACATGCCGTAGCTATAATCGGGCCAGCGTGCGGAGCCGGAGCCGGTCAGGAAGCCGGCGCACAAGACGCAATAGCCGGTGACGAGACTGACGAGGTGCGGAATCGGGAAACATTGGACGCTAAGCGCCAGCACGACGACCCCGGCGATCGCGACCGACCATGACAGGCGCAGATAGGGCCAGACGACAAGCGCCGCGGTGCCGAGCGCAAACATCGTCCACAGCCGATCGAAAATCGTCAGATTGTAGACGATCCCGGGGCTGAGATGCTGCCCCGCCCAATGCTGGATCGGCGGCAGATGGAAGAGCAGCGCGAAAATCAGCGACGGCAGCAGGAGCAGCGGGACGATCCGCATCGGCCGCGCCAGCGACAGCAGCGCCGCGAGGAACAGAATGACATAGCAGCGCACCTCCCACGGGATCGTCCATAGCGACCCGTTGATGGTCACCGCCTTGCCCGCAGCGGCGACCCCGGTCAGCGTATATTGGCCCTTGGTCAGCGAAAGATTGCCGACGATGAAGCGCGTGGTATCGCCGCGCAGATATTGGTCGAGCGGCAATCCGGCGATGAAATAGCCCGCCACGGTGACGACGAGCACCGAGACAGCCAGCCCGGGCCACAGCCGCGCGAGCCGCGCGCGCGCGAAATCCCACGGGCTGCCGCGCCGCAACAAGCTGTTGTACACGAGGAAGCCGCTGAGAAAGAAAAAGCCGTCGACCGCGAAGTCGGAGGTCGGCTGCCCGAACAGCATCACCGTCGGGTCGTTCATGTCCGATCCCGTGACGAGCCAGACGCAATGCGACCAGATCACCGCGGAGGCGAGCACCAAGCGGACCAGCGTCAGGTTGTTGGCGGTGGGGACAAGACGGGTTGTAGCGTTCACTCGGGTTCCGGATTGCAGGCGCCGGTCAGGCCGCGCGCGACGATACGCGGTCATTCATTGCCATTCGCGCCGCCGGGGTACAAGCGCCGCTCGCCGGCGGCGCGCGGCATATCGTCCCGGTGGCGCGGTCGAGCGCCCGAAACGGCCGATGGACTGCCCCGCGTTGGTACATTTGATTTTGTGCTGCGCTGCAAAGAAGGCTAATTATCGTGCTATTCCATACCGGCAAGGAGGAAGCGCGCGTGGGCAAGGCGGCGGCAATGGTGCAGGGGGTGCTGATGACGGCGCTGCTCGCATCGCCTGTGCCGGCGCGGGCGGCGGTCGTCTACGTCGATCCGGCCACGATGCAGTGGCAATCGGATCAAACGGTGGAGGATCGCGACCAGGTGGCGGCGCGCGGATCGGTATGGGGCGAAATGGAACAGGCGGCGCGCATCGCCGCCGAGCAGGCGGGAATGG
>NZ_MKRR01000123.1:5499-7382 GCF_001897045.1 Sphingomonas sp. 66-10 | reverse complement strand
TTTCCGGTTGCCCGCGACCGAGATCGGCGGACCCGCGGCGGCTGCGCAGCCGCGCCAGCGGACGCTGATCGACCTTCTCCTGGGATCCGACGTTCCCGAGCCGGGGACCTGGCTTTACCTGATCCTCGGCTTCGGGCTGGTCGGCGGGATGCTGCGGTGGCGTGGCCCCGCATCCCGCGTTCAGGTTACCGGCGGATAGCTTTTCCCCGGTCGGAACGTCGTCTGCCAGGCATTGACGAGCGAATTGATCTGCGTGAGGCTCGGCGGGGTCTTGTTGATGATGTTGCCGCTGGTCTGATATTTGCCCGTCAGCAGGAAGCTGCCGGCCTGATTGGTCGTCAGCGAGGTTGCGGTATCGCTGTCCAGCTTCACCCAATTGTCCGTCACCGTGTCGCCGCCGACGCGTAGCCACAGGCGATTGTTGGTGATCGTCACATTGGTGGCGCCAGCGCCGAGCGCGATGCCGTGCCAGCCGGTGCCGATCAGCAAATTGTTGATGATCGTCAAACCGTTATAGCCGCGCCCCGATTGCCACAAATTCGCTTCGTCGCGGACGAAGATACCCTGCGACCGCCCCGCGCCCGATGACAGCATGAGATTGTCGGTGACGGTCGAATTATAGGCGGCGTGGTCGGTCGCCAGCGTCAGGCCGGCGGTGAAGAACTGCACGCAGTCGGCGTGATCGCCGGTCGCCGGCTTGAACGGCCCGATCCGGTTGCGCAGGATGAACCCGTTGGTCGTTCCGACGAGCCGTACGCCCTCGCGGATATTGGTGAAATCATTGTCGAGCACATTGACGTTCGTCGTGCGGATGAACGTCATGAAATTGGCCATGTCGCGGAAGGTCGATCCGAGCACCGAAACGTTGCTGCCGCCGCGGATGTTGAGCGAATAGCCGGCGAGCGCCCCGGTGGTGCTGTTGACCCAGCCGATGAAGGTGGTGTTGCGGAACGTCAGCCCCTGCGGCGTATAGGCGTCGATATAGGGGCCGGTGGTCCGTTCGCTCGTCCGCGCGTTGAAACGCGTGCTGTCGAAGGTGACATTCTGCCACTGATCGAGCGTGATCGGGCCGAATTCGCCGCCTTTGATCGTGATATCGTGGACGCCGCGAATCCGCGTGAAGATCACATGGCGCGTGCCGAGATAGATCGTCGTGCCGGGTGTGGCGGCGGTGACCAGCGCTTTCCATTCGGCGGCGCTGACGTCTGCGCCGGTGGAAGCGTTGACCATCGTGGTGGTCGTCGTCGTGGTTGTGCCGACTGCCGCGCCGCCACCGGCGAGCATCGCCGGAAAGAGGCAGCAAAAGGCAAGCGTATTTAAACGGGACCTCATGTTCCGTGCTCCTCATCTAACCCGGTGCATCGCCAATCGCATCATCCGTTTGCGGCCCCGTTAATCTGGTGCGGATAATGCGGTTTTTGCCCGGCTGTGTGTCCGATCAGACACGCTGAGGGTGTCACACGATGAATCACCGGCTAAGAATGAGTGATGGGTATCCTGCGCGAAAGGTTCAAGCGGCACACGCCGAGGTCGCTTCATCGGGTGGTGGCTGCGGCGCGCGGATTGCTGAGCAATCCACCGCAAGAGGAACGGACGCTGCACGGTTATAGCGTGTCACGCGATACGGACGATTCGCCGCGGCTCAATCTGGTCATCCCCAGCATCGCCCCGTCCGCCGCGTTCGGCGGGGTGCTGACCGGGCTGGATCTCTATCTGCGCCTCGTCGCCGCCACGGGCGCGCGCGCGCGGATCATCCTCGACGATTTCGATCTGGCGCCCGACCGTTCGGTGGTCGATGCCGCGAGCCGGCGCGTCGGCGTCGATCCCGCGCGGATCGCGATCGTGCCGCGGCGCGACGACCGGCCGGCGGTGAGCGTCGGCGC
>NZ_MKRR01000123.1:0-5479 GCF_001897045.1 Sphingomonas sp. 66-10 | reverse complement strand
GCGCCCTATCTCTATATCTGCCAGGATTTCGAGCCGGGCTTCTACCCTTTCTCCTCCACCCATCTCGTCGCGTGGCGCGCGCTGAAGGGGGAGGGGCAATGGTGGGCGATCTACAATAGCAGCGAGCTCGCCGCTTATGTCGGCGCGCTCGGCATCGCGCCGGCCGAACAGTTCGTGATCGAGCCGACGCTCTCCGCCGCCTTGCGCCCCTTCCTTCCCGACGGCGCGGCACCGCGCGAACGGCGGATGCTGGTTTATGGCCGGCCCGGCGTGCCGCGCAACTGCTTCCCCGCGGTGATCGCGGGGCTGCGCGCCTGGGCCGGAAGCTACGCGCATGCGGCGCAATGGGACGTCGTCTCGGCCGGCGCGCCGCACCGCCCGCTCGCGCTGGGCAACGGCATCGAGCTGCGCGCGGCGGGCAAGCTTTCGCTCGAGGATTATGCCGCGATGCTGCGCGGCACCGCGGTCGGGCTATCGCTGATGGCCTCGCCGCATCCCAGTTATCCGCCGCTCGAAATGGCGCATTTCGGGGTGCTGACGGTGACGAGCGATTATGCGTTCAAGTCGCTCGGCGCCGCGCATGACAATATCGTCGCGCTCGACGACATCCGTGCCGACAGCATCGCGGCGGCGCTGGCGGATGCGTGCGAGCGGTTCGAGCGCGATCCGACGATCGGCGCGCGCGGACGGTCGCACCGGCCGGACTATCTGGCGGAAAACCCCTATCCGTTCCTCGAGACGCTCGCGGCGCGGCTCAATGAGGCGTGGCGCGCCGGGTGAGACGTATCGGCGGCGCAGCGCCTCAGGCCAGCCGCTGCGCCAGCGTATCGCCGATCATCGTCGAGCGGCGGTTGGCGCGGGTGCCCATGATCATGTCGCGCATGAATTCGCTGAGCGTGTCGAACCCGGGCGCATCGCCGGTGCGGATCATCGAGGCGCGCATCAGCACCCCGTCGGCGATAAAGCCGTTCCACGCGGTGGTGAAGCGCGCCCAGCGCTGGTCGCTATAGGTTTGCGGCAGCATCTCGCCGAGCCGCGTCCAGTAGAGGATGTCCTCGACCCGCGATCCCATCTCCGCGGTCAGCAGCACCGCCGGCACGGTCACGCCATTGGGCAGCGGCAGCTGATAGAGCTTGCTGTAGGTGAGCGCGAAGCCGGTCGCCGGATAGCATTTCTCCGGGCGATGGAGCTGGAGCACGTCGCTCTGCGCGCGGCCGTAAGCGGCGAGCAGCATCACGTCCTGCGCCTCGTTGCCGCTCATCCGGCGATAGGATCGCGCGACGCGCTCGCTGTAGAGCTTCGCCGCCAGGCTGTCCTTGAGGTCGGGCAGGACGATGTCGCCGCCGCCGCCCGCCTTCCAGCCGGCGAATTGCAGCGGGATGACGTTGGTGAGCTTCTCGTTCTCGGGCAGCAACAGCGTCAGCTTGCGCGGGCGCATCCATTCGCCCACGCCGAGCGCGGCGGCGCAGCCGCCGGCGAACAGGAACTCGCGGCGCTCGATCATGCCGTCGCCTCCGATTTGACGTGCCAGCGCGCCAGCACCGCCTGCATCATTCGATCGATCAGGAAGATGCTGGCGACCGCGAAGGCGAACAGCACCATCCCGGTGGTGACGTGCATGAAGCCCTGCGCCACCGCGTCGCCGTAATAATAAGTCAGCAGGATCAGCGCGATCACCCGCAGGATGTTCACGAACACCGCGACCGGGATGATCAGCGCGACCAGCACCAAGGCATAGCGCCACGACGCACGGTGCATCAGATAGATGTAGAACAGGCTGATCGCGGTGAGCCCGGTGATCGAGTTCATCCCCGCGCAGGCATCCTCGACCAGCAGCTGATATTGCGCGATCGTCAAGGACACGCCCGAGCGCTCGATCGGAAAGCCCATCGGCTGGAGGATCGCCACCGAGATATAGGAGACGAACTCGCGCAGCGGCGAGGTGAGGGTATCCAGCACCCAGCCCGGCGGCGGAATGATGAAGGCGAGATAGAATAAGGCGAAGAGGTTGCGCCGCACCTCGCTGATGCCGGCGAGCTGCACCATCCCGATGATGAAGATGAGATACAGCGCTGACACCTCGATAAAGAGGAAATCGAACGCCCGGCCAAAGGCATAGACCGGCAGCGCTGCCGCCAGCGGCAGCCAGGTCCACCACGGCTGGCGGCCGGCGTGGATCAGGTCGATCTTATTGTAGCTGAGCAGCCACAGCCCCGTCGCGAGCACGATCGGGCCGTGCGCGCCGGCCTCGGTCGACCAGGTCTGGCGGCCGAGCGTGATCAGCGACGGGATCGCGACGATCAGCAATCCGACGAGCAGCGGCCAATGCATGCGCAACGCCCGGCGGAGCATCGAGCCGCCGCTCCCGCCGCCCGACGCGGCCGTGCTCTGCGCGTCAGCGTACATTCAAATAGGTTCCGATCACTTGCGCCTTGTCCGACGTCAGTTCGTCGATCAGCGTGCGCACGTCGCGAACATAGCTCTGGTTGCGGCAGGCGACCGCCATCGCATAGCGCGTGACCGCGGCGATGCGGCGCACGTCGGCGTAATTGTTCGCCGGCGGGGTGTCGATCAGCACGATGTCGTAATCGCGGATGCAGCTTTCGATCAGCGACTTGAACGCCGCGCTGCTCAGCAGCTCCGATGCGTCCTCGCGCGGCTCGCCGGCGAACAGCAAGGCGAGATTGGGCAGAACCGCTTCATGCACCGCATCGAAGAAGGCGATGTCGGGATTGGTCAGGCAATCGGACAGCCCGGGGCGCGGGTTGCTCGGGGCGAAATATTCCTCCAGCCCCGGCGCGCGCATGTTGCCGTCGATCAGCAGCGTGCTGGCGCCGGTCTGCGACAGCGCCACCGCCAGATTGGCGGCGACGAAGCTGCACCCCGCGCCCGCCGACGGGCCGGTCATCGCCAGCGATCGCCGCCCCTCGCGCAGATGCTTGGCGACGACATGCGCGCGCAGCACCCGGATCGATTCGGCCTGGCCACCGGTCGGATCGGTGAGCATGACCAGCGACGGGGCGAGCGTGAAATGCGCGTCGGTCAGGTCCGTCACGCCTTCGCCGCCCGGGGCGGTGCGCTCGACTGAAGAAAGCATCGTCATGATTCAGGCGCCATAAGCTGCGGTCGTCGCCGGTTCGTGCCGTTTCCAGCGGAACAGGCGGCGCCGGGTCGGCGGGGCGTTGCTGGCCATGATCCCGACCACCGGCACCCCGGCGATGTTGAGATCTTCCGGCCCGCGCACGCGGCGGGCGAGCAATTCGACCAGCATCGACAGCAGCAACCCGAACAGGAAGCCGAGCCCGAGCGAGCCCGCGATCACCAGCGGCCATTTCGGGAAGATCGGCGAGGTCGGCTCGGTCGCATTGCCGAGCAAGGTCAGGCCGGTGATCGTCGATTCGCTCTTCTGCTGCTCGTCGGCGGCCTTTTGCACCGTCTTGGCATATTGATCGCGCAACACCGTGACATCGGCGGCGAGCTGCTGCGCCTCGGCGACCTTGCCGCGCTGCGCCAGCACCTTGCGCTGCTGCTCCGAATAGAGCGCGGCGATCGACGGACCCGCCGGGCCGCGCGAGACGCTCGGGGTCGAGGCGCGGGCGACCTGCGCCAGCGCGTCGCGCTGCTTCTTGAGTGCGATCAGATCGGGGTTGTTCGGCCCGAGCACCTTCTCGGTGTTCGAGATCGAGGCATTGATCTGCTCGAGCTGTGCCTGCGCGGGGCTGATCCCCGGATTGGTCACCATCGACCCGAGGTTGATCGCCGGCTGCGCCGCGGCGAGCGCGTTGAGCTTGGCGGTGTCGGCGTCGACATTATTGTCCTGCAGGATGATGCCGTTGGCCTTTTCGAAGTCGCTCTTCTTCTTCTCGGCGGTGTTGAGATCGGCGCGGACGCGATCGGCCTGCTTGCGGAACCACGCCTCGTTCTCGACCGCTTCGTCGCGGCGCAACGCCAGCGTCTCGTTGACATAGGCCGCCCGGACCGCATCGGCGACGCGCGCCGCGGTTTCCGGGTTATCGCTGGTATATTGGATCTCCATGATGTTGGAGAAATCGATCAGCTGCGCCTCGGTATTGTCCGAGATGCGCTGCGCCAGCCAGCGGCGGAAATCGCGCTTGTCGTCCGGCGAGCGGCGCGCATAGGCCGCGGCCATGTCGGGCGACGAGGTCCAGCCCAGATCATCGACCACCTTGCCGGTGATGCGATAATCCTTGATCAGCTCGGTCTGCGTCTGGACATAGGTCTTGGCGAAACCGGCGTTGACCATCTCGCCGGTGACCGGATCAGGCTTGACGATATCGAGGATCAGCCGCGATTTGCCCTGATAACGCGCCGGCAACAGGCTCGCGACCAGCATCGCGCCGAGAAAGCAGGTCAGCGTGGTCAGCACGGTGATCCACCGGCGGGCCCACAGGATACGGAAGAATTGCACGAAGCTCATGGGAACATGCTCCCTCGACGGCGGCTCAGAAGAACCGCTCGCCGATGACGATAGTGTCGCCGTTCTTGACCGGATCGGAAAGGTTCATGCGGCCCATCTCCTTCCCGTCGCGGAACAGCTTGACCTTTTTGTCGGAACCGCGCGGGGTCAGCCCCCCGGCGCGGGCCAGCGCCTGACGCAGCGTCATCCCGCGGTCGATGCGGTAAGAGCCGGGCTGCGCGACCTGGCCGTAGATGTAGAAGGTCGTTGCGGCGGCGACATAGATCTTGTCGCCCGGTTCGACGAAAATGTCCTTGTCCGGCCCGCCGCCGGCGATGTCGCGCATGTCGAAATTGAATTCCTTGCCGTCGGCGCGGCGGATCTGCACGTCGTCCGATCCGGTCGGCCGCAGGCCGCCGACGCGGGCGAGGATTTCCGACAGGCGATAGGCGCGGTCGACCGGGACCAGCCCGGGATTGCCCACCTCGCCCAGCACCGTCACGTAGCGCGCGGTATAGCTGGCGACGATCACGCTCACGACGGGATCGGTATAGTAACCGCCCTGCTGCAACCGGTGGCGCACTTCCTCGCGCAGTTGCAGCACCGTCTTGCCCTCGGCCGGGACCGACTTGATGTACGGCAGCTGGATCGTGCCGTCGACCTGCACCTGGACGCGCGGCTTGAATTCCTCGCGCCCGAGCACCGAGACCTCGATCACGTCGCCGACGCCGAGGACATAGCCGTCGGCGAGGCTGTTCTGCTGCTTGTCCTTGCCCGCGGCATCGGCCGCCGGACGCGCCGGCGCCGCCTGCGGCGCGGCGGGGGCGGTCGACAGCGGTGCTTGCCCGGTCGACATCTGCGTCTGTTGGGCGGTGGCGATGCCTGGCGCGAGCGTGAGCGCAAACGAGGCGATCAGCAGGAGCGCGAGGCGTCGGAGAAGGCAGAGAGTCTGGCGCATGATTGCGTTACTCGGCTCAGAGTGTGAAGGAAGTGCGAAGCCCGATGAAATAGCTGTGATAATCATAAAGCGTGTTGTTGGTTTTGCGATCCTGATAGCCGCCG
>NZ_MKRR01000122.1:0-1060 GCF_001897045.1 Sphingomonas sp. 66-10 | reverse complement strand
GCCCGCAAAGCCTGTTCGAGATAGGCCACCGCCTTTTCGCGGTCCGTCCCGGCCCTTAACCGCGCCAGCCCCGCCATGTGGATCATGTCGGCGTTGGAGGGTTGCAAGGCCAGCGCCTTGTCCGCGAAGCCGATCGCTTCGGCGTTGCGCCCGGCCTGCGAGGCCGCGAACGCCAGCCGCTTGAGCACATCCGCATCGGCTTGGTAGCCGGAGACTTGCTGGTACGCCATGATCGCCGCGTTCCAGTCCCCCCGCGCCATCGCCGCCTGCCCGCTGGCGGCCAGTTGCTGCGTTCGGCGCAGATCGCCCGACTGCAAGCGCGCCTTCAGCGTATCGGCTGCCGGATCGCCGGCCGCGCGCGCCGCCTTTTCCGCAAGCTCCAGTTCGCGCGGCCCGGCCATGGCGCTGTCCGCCAGCGGTTTGACCGTGGCATAGGCCGTGGCCGCATCGCCGGTCGCGAGTTGCGCTTCCGCCAGCATCAGCCTTGCAAACGGGTTCTGCGGGGAAAGCAGCAAGGCCTTGGCATAGATCGCCCGCGCTTGCTCGGCCCGCCCGAGGCGAAGCAAGGCTTCGGCATAGGCCAGCCCTTCGGGCGAGCGCGCCTCCAGGCTGCTTTCGCGCGGGGCGAGCATGGACCGTACCCGCTCCCAATCGCCCCTTTCGGCCGCGATCTGGATGCGCATCCGCAGCACGTCGCCGCTATCGGGCGCGACATCGGTGGCACGGGCCACCAGCGCCTCGGCCTCGTCCAGCTTGCCTTGCTGGTCGGCCGCATCGGCCTGCGCGAGCAATGGCTCGGGCCGCGTGGGATAAAGCGACTGCGCCCGCTTGTACGCGGCCAGGGCGCCGTCCCAACGGTTCGCCTGCGCATCGATATCGCCCGCCAGCATCAACGTATCGAGCGCGTCAGGGCTTCGACGGCGCAAATCGGCCAGTTGCGCTTCGGCCCCGGCGATATCCTGCGAATCCAGCAGGAACCGGGCATAGTCACGCACCAGGCGTGCATCACCGCCGGCGGCAAGCCCCTTGCGATAAGCTTCGAGCGCCCCGGTCTCATCTT
>NZ_MKRR01000121.1:0-1082 GCF_001897045.1 Sphingomonas sp. 66-10 | reverse complement strand
GACGGCTGGATATCAATCCAGATCTTCGGTGGTGAAGTCTTCACCCTGCACGGCACCGAGCGGATCATCGCCCATTGCCGCTTCCGGACCTTCCTTCAGTTCCGCAGCATGCTCTTCTGCTGCGGTCTGCGGCGCGACGAGGTGAACCTCGTTGGCAACGCGCATGGCGGCCCGCAGAGCAGCGTCGCGGCTGTTGGCTGCGATGCGCATGCGGTTCATGGAGGCGCCGGTGCCGGCCGGGATCAGGCGACCGACGATCACATTCTCCTTGAGGCCGATGAGCTGGTCCTTCTTGCCCTGAACGGCCGCCTCGGTGAGGACGCGGGTCGTTTCCTGGAAGGACGCTGCCGAGATGAAGCTGCGGGTCTGCAGCGACGCCTTGGTGATGCCCAGCAGGACAGGCTTGCCTTCAGCCGGCTTCTGGCCGGGCGATAGGCGATCATTGGCCTCGTCCATCTCATCGCGATCGACCTGTTCGCCGGCGAGCAGCGTGGTGTCGCCGCCGTCGGTGATCTCGACCTTCTGCAGCATCTGACGAACGATCGTTTCGATGTGCTTGTCGTTGATCTTCACGCCCTGGAGTCGATAGACTTCCTGGATTTCGCTGACCAGATATTCAGCCAGCGGCTCGATGCCGAGCACTTCCAGAATGTCATGCGGATCCGGCGAACCACCGATCAGGTTGTCGCCACGCTTCACGTAGTCGCCTTCCTGAACGTCGATCACCTTGCTCTTGGGGATCAGATACTCGACCGGCTCGCCGCCATCCTCGGGAACGATGGCGATCTTGCGCTTCGCCTTATAGTCCTTGAGGAACTGCACGCGGCCCGATGCCTTGGCAATGATGGCATTGTCCTTCGGCTTACGCGCTTCGAACAGTTCGGCAACGCGCGGCAGACCGCCGGTGATGTCACGGGTCTTTGCGGCTTCGCGCGAGACACGTGCCAGCACGTCACCAGCCTGAACCTGTGCGCCATCCTCGACCGAAAGCGTTGCGCCGATGGCCAGCATGTAGCGCGCAGCTTCGCCCGACGTGTCGTCGAGCAGGGTGAGGCGGGGACGCAGATCGTCCTTGGCACGAG
>NZ_MKRR01000120.1:10459-46189 GCF_001897045.1 Sphingomonas sp. 66-10 | reverse complement strand
CGAACCCGCGACCTCCGGCGTGACAGGCCGGCGCTCTAACCAACTGAGCTACACCCGCTTGGAAAGCGTGAGGCGCGCCAACTAGGCGGGTGACCCGGGGCTGTCAACAGGGGTTGTTGAACCTTTTTCATCGCGACGCCTGCCGCGGCGTTCCTGGCGGATCAGCGTGCCGTGTTCGAACAGGAAGCCGGCGATGTCCGGCTTGCCCGCCGCGCCCACCACCGTCTGGATGATGACGAGCAGCGGCACCGCAAGAAGTGCGCCCGGCGTCCCCCAGATCCAGCCCCAGAAGCTGATCGAGATGAGAATCATCACCGGGCTGATTGTCAGCCGGTGCCCGACGATCAGCGGGGTCAGCACATTCGCCTCGATCAGATGGCAGGCATACATCACCCCCGGCGCGGCGAGCGCGGTCCACACGTCGCCGAAGGTCATCAGCGCGCCGATCGCGATCAGCAGCGCGGCGATCACCGGCCCGAAATAGGGGATGTAATTGAGCATCGCGACGATCCCGCCCCACATCAGCGGAGACGGCATACCCAGCAGGTGCAACAGCCCCGCAACCACCAGCCCGAGCATGATGTTGATCACGGTGATCGTGCCCAGATAGGAGGAGACGTGATCGACCACGTCCTGGATCACCCGCGCGGTCGCCATCGCCCCGCCGAAGCTGTTCCGGCTGGTGATCACCCGTTCGCGCAGCCGCCGCCAGCCGGAGAGGAAGAAGAAGATCACCAGCACCGCGTAGAACAACTGGATGATCGCCGCCGGCGCCGAGCTCGCGACCAGCTCGAGAATCGAATTGGGCGGCGCGACCGCCGCGGCCGCCGGGGTCGGACGGATCGGGGTCGAGGCGATCTGATGCAGGGTGCGGTTCGCGTATTTTTCGAGGCTCGAATAAAGATCGAGCAGCGGCGCGAGATTTTCCTGGATCCGCCCGATTCGCTTGGGCAATTGGCGGAAGAAGTCGATCGCCGGAAAGACGATCGCCGCCACCACCACATTCGCCGCGACGAGGAACAGCAAGACGCAGATCAGCGCTGACAGCGCCGAGGGGATGCGGCGCCGTTCGAGCCATTCGAGCATCGGGATCAGCGCGATGCCGACGACCAGCGCGATCGTCGTCGGCAGGAAGAATTCCGCCCCTGCCTTGAGCGCGAACGGCGTGCCGATCACCACGCCGATGCCGACGAGCAGGGTCAAAGCGGCGAGCAGCCGATCGCGGCGCAACGCGATCCGCGCATCCTCGATCCCGTCGGCGGTCAGCGGCAGGCCAAAGGCGCCCTCCGCCGGCGGCGCGGGCGGAGCATTGTCGGGCGGCGTGGGGAACCGATTGGCCATGGCCTGACCCTAGGACGGATCGATATTCAGCGGAAACACGATTTTTCCCGCCTCCCCTTCGTCACCCCGGCCCTGCGCCGGGGTCCATCGGGAGGCAGGCGGGAGGCAAGAGGTTCCTGCCAATGCGCGTGAGGCACGACGGATCCCGGCGCAAGGCCGGGATGACGGTGGATCTGGAGAACCAAACCACCCGAATTGCCGCCCATCGAGAACCTCGCTAGCCTCATCTCATGAGCGAAACGATCCTGGTTATCGACGAGGGCACCACCTCCACCCGCGCGATGCTGCTGACGCTTGACGGCCGCTGCCTCGCCACCGAACAGACCGAGCTGACTCAGCATTATCCCCGCCCCGGCTGGGTCGAGCATGATGCCGACGAGATCTGGCGCAAGACGCTGAGCGTCGCGGGGGCGATGGTCGCGCAGGCCGGCGGGCCTTCGCGAGTCGCGGCGATCGGCATCACCAACCAGCGCGAAACGATCGTCTTCTGGGATCGCGAGACCGGCAAGCCGCTCGCTCCGGCGATCGTGTGGCAGGATCGCCGCACCGCCGAAGACTGCCGCGCGCTGCGCGATGCCGGGCACGAGCCGATGGTGCAGGCGCGCACCGGGCTGTTGCTCGATCCCTATTTCTCCGGCTCGAAGATCGGCTGGGCGATGCGCGAATGGCCGCAGCTGCGCGAGGCGGGCGACCGGCTGGCGATCGGGACGATCGAATCGTGGCTGGTGTGGAAGCTCACCGGCGGGGTGCATGTCACCGACGCGAGCAACGCCAGCCGCACCGCGTTGATGGCGCTCGACGGCGGGTGGGACGACGAATTGATCGCGCTGTTCGGCGTGCCGCGCGCCGCTTTGCCCGAGATCGTCGATTGTGCCCGCGAGGTCGGGCGCACCACCTTGTTCGGCGATTCGATCCCGATCACCGGCATGGCCGGCGACCAGCAGGCCGCGACCGCCGGGCAGTCCTGCCTGACGCCGGGGGATACCAAGGCGACCTTCGGCACCGGCGCCTTCGTGCTCACCCAGGCGGGCACCACCCCGCCGCGGTCGGACAACAGGCTGCTCGCCACCGTCGCGTGGCAGATCGGCGGCGAGCGGCATTATGCGCTGGAGGGGTCGGTGTTCGTCGCGGGGAGCCTGATCAAATGGCTGCGCGATTCGCTCGGGCTGATCGCCGATGCGCGCGAGACCGACGCGCTGGCGCGATCGGTGGCGGACAATGCCGGGGTCTATCTCGTCCCCGCGCTCTCCGGGCTCGGCGCGCCGTGGTGGGAACCCGATGCGCGGGCGGCGATCAGCGGGCTTTCCTTCGCCGCGGGCAAGCCGCATGTCGTCCGCGCCGCGCTGGAGGCGATGGCGCATCAGGCGCACGACCTCAAACGTGCCTTCGCCGCCGACGGGCAGGACTGGACCGCGCTGAGGATCGACGGCGGGATGGTCGCCAACGACTGGATGGCGCAGGACCTCGCCGACATGCTCCATGTCACGGTCGAACGCCCGCATTTCGCCGAGACGACCGCGCTGGGCGCGGGGATGCTCGCGGCGGTGGGGCGCGGGTTGTTCGCCGACCTCCACGAAGCACGCGCGATGCGCGGCGAGCGCGAGACGTTTACGCCCGCAATCGACGAAGCGGTGCGCGAGCGGCGGCTGGCCGGGTGGGAGGAAGCGGTGCGGAAGGTCGTGGGGGGTTAAGAGCTACCCGCTTCTCCCCTCCCTTGCACAAGGGAGGGGTCGGGGGTGGGTTGGCCTGCGAGGAAGCGGATCGGTGCCCCACATACCCACCCGCCCCCATCCCCTCCCTTCACCAGGGAGGGGAGTCGAATGTCACGCCGCCGCCCGGTCCTCGAACAGTATCCTCAGATCGCGCTTCAATATCTTCCCGTTGGCGTTGCGCGGCAAAGTCTCGGGCGAGAAGCGGATCGCCACCGGCACCTTGAACGCCGCCAGCCGCTCGCGCACCCACGCCTGCAATTCCGCCTCGGTCGCGCTCGAACCCGGCGCGAGATGGACCACCGCCGCCGGTTCCTCGCCCAAGGTGCGATGCGGGATGCCGATCACCGCGCAATCGGTCACCGCCGGGTGGGCGTAGAGCGCATTCTCCACCTCGCTCGAATAGATATTCTCGCCGCCGCGGATCACCATGTCCTTGGCGCGATCGACGATGAAGCAGAACCCCTCCGCATCCAGCCGCGCGAGATCGCCGGTGCGCACCCAGCCGTCGATGAAGGTCGCCGCGGTCGCCTCGGGCTTGTTCCAATAGCCCTTCACGATCATCGGCCCGCGCGCCCAGAGCTCGCCGACCTCGCCCACCGGCAGTTCCCGCGCCCCGTCCGCGTCCATGATCTTGAGATCGGCGACCGCGACCGGCGGCCCACAGCTTTCGGGGCGTTCGAGATAATCCTCCGCGCCGTGGGTGGTGACGGTCGCGGTGGTTTCGGTCATCCCCCAGCCGTTGCCGGGCAAGGCCTTGAGATCGGTCGCGATCTTGCGCACCAGTTCGGGCGCCGAGGGCGCCCCGCCGTAACCGATCATCTCGAGGCTGGAGAGATCGAAACGGTGCCGCTCGGGGTGTTCGAGCAATTGCCACGCGATCGTCGGCACCCCGCCGGTCGAATTGACCCGCTCGCGCTCGATGATCTCCATCGCGCGCAACGCCTCGAACTTGCGCATGTAGATCGTCGTATTGCCCGCCGCCATCGCCCCCATCAGCCCGGCCGAGAGCGCGGTGGCGTGGAACAAAGGGATCACCGTCAGCGCCACCTTGCGCGTCGGCTCGGGCAAGGCGTCGCCGCGCCGCAACACCATCCGCGCCATCGCGAAGCCGGTGGAGAGGATATTGGTCATGAAATTGCGATGCGTGCCGAGCGCGCCCTTAGGATTGCCCGTGGTGCCGCTGGTGTAGAGGATCGTCGCATCGTCCTCGGGCACCAGATCGACCGCCGGCAACGCACGATCGGGCAGCGACGCCCAGTCGTGCGGGGTGCCGATCACATCCTCCAGCCGCTCCGCGCCGTCGAGCATCGCCGCCGCGCGGCTGACCAGCACGCGTTCGAGCACCGGCAGCGTTTTGCGATGCGGCGCGATTCGCGCCCAGCGCTCGTCATCGCTGATCAGCACCTTCGCCCCCGAATCGCTAAGGCCGTAAGCGAGTTCGTCGCCGGTCCACCACGCGTTGAGCGGCACCGCGATCGCCCCGATCGAGGTGATCGCGAAGAAAGCGACGACCCATTCGGGCAGGTTGCGCATCGTGATCGCGACGCGATCGCCCTTGGCGACGCCGCGCGCGCGCAAATCGGTGGCGAGCGCCGCGATCGCGCGGAACTGCGCCTCGTAGGAGACCCGCTCATCCTCGTAGATCGTCGCCAGCGCCTCGCCGTGGGTGCGCGAGAAATTGACCAGCGCGGCCATATGCGGCGGGGCGTTCTTCCATACCCGCGTCGGCACCCCGCGAATCGCCACCGTTTCCATTTCGAACCGTGCGCCCGGCGCGGTGAGGATCGCGGTCACCTCGTCCAACGTCATCGCTGGCCACGCGCGGGCCGTCGGCTGATTATCCACGGCGAATCTCTCCAACTCGAAAAATGGGTTTGTCAGCGCAGAGGTTAGGATTGATTTTCTTATCACTCAAGCGATAGGGCGTGGAGAAGATTTGAAGCGGGGGTATGGAGCGGACATGAAGATCGCCAAGCCGGAAAAGCATGGGCTCGACTCCCGCAGGCTGGGCGCGATCGATCGATTGCTCAAGGAGCGTTACCTCGATCCGGGGCACTTCCCGCACGCGCAATTGCTGATCGCGCGCGACGGCGAGGTGGTGCATTTCTCGTCGCAGGGCGCGGCGCGCGAGGGCAAGAAGAAGGCGATCGACGAAAGCGCGCTGTTCCGCATCGCCTCGATGACCAAGCCGATCACCTCGCTGGCGTTCATGATCCTGGTCGAGGAGGCCAAGGTCGCGCTCGACACCCCGGTCCACCACGTCCTCCCCGAGCTCAAGGGCGTCGGGGTCTATGACGGCGGTGGCGCGGGGGTGCCGTTCATGACCAAGCCGTGCGCCGAGCCGATGCGGATGGTCGATCTGCTGCGCCACACCGCGGGCTTCACCTATTCGTTCCAGAACCGATCGAACATCGACGCCGCGCACCGCGCGCTCAAGCTGGAGAATTGGCACGGCGATTACGATCTCGACAGCTTCATCGCCGCTCTTGGCAAGCTGCCGCTCGAATTCTCCCCCGGCACGCGCTGGAATTATTCGGTGGCGACCGACGTGCTCGGGCTGGTTGTCCAGCGCGTGTCGGGGATGAAGCTCGAACGCTTCTTCGCCGAGCGCATCTTCGCCCCGCTGGGGATGAACGACACTTTCTTCACCGTCCCCACCGACAAGCTCGACCGGTTGGTCGATTGCTATACCGTCATCGAGGGCAAGGGCCGCCAGATGTTCGATCGCGCGAGCGAGAGCATGTGGGCGACGCCGTTCAAATTCGTCTCGGGCGGCGGCGGACTGGTGTCCAGCGCGCATGACTATAACCGTTTCTGTCAGATGTGCCTGGGCGGCGGCGAGCTCGACGGCGCGCGCATCGTCGGTCGCAAGACGATCGAGCTGATGACGATGAACCATCTGCCCGGCAATGCGGACCTTTCGAGCATGTCGACCTCGCTGTTCAGCGAGACGCAGAATGCCGGCACCGGCTTCGGGCTCGGCTTTGCGGTGACGATCGACGTCGCGCGCTCGATGATGCCGGGGTCGGTCGGCGAATATTATTGGGGTGGGATGTTCTCGACCGCCTTTTTCATCGATCCCGTCGAGCGGCTGTCGATGGTATTCATGACCCAGCTATCGCCGTCGATGCTCTATCCGATCCGCCGCGAGCTGAAGACGATGATCTATTCCGCGCTGACCTGAGCGCCGGCGCGCTTCCTGTCCGATCAATTGGAGACCTGAAATCATGACCTCCCCTGTCCGCACCGAACGCCACGGCGACGTCCTCGTCATCATCTCCGATTCGCCGCCGGTCAACGCGCTCGGCGCGGCGGTGCGCGACGGGCTCGAAGCCGGGGTGAAGGAAGGCATCGCCGATGCATCGATCACCGCGATGGTGCTGCGCTGCGACGGCCGCACCTTCTTCGCCGGCGCCGACATCACCGAATTCGGCAAGCCGCCCAAGGGTGCCTCGCTGCATGAGGTGATCGACATGATCGACGCCTCGCCCAAGCCGGTGGTCGCCGCGATCCACGGCACCGCGCTGGGCGGCGGGTGCGAGACCGCGCTCGCCTGCCATTATCGCGTCGCGGTGCCCTCGGCGGTGATCGGCACGCCCGAGGTGAAGCTCGGCTTGTTGCCCGGCGCCGGCGGGACGCAGCGGCTGCCGCGCCTCATCGGGATGAGGGCCGCGCTGCCGATGCTCGCGATCGGCGATCCGGTGCCGGCGAAGAAGGCCGCCGACCTGGGGCTGATCGACCGCCTGGTCGGCGAGGACAGCCTCGAAGCCGATGCGATCGCCTTTGCGCGCGAAGTCGCCGCCAAGCGCCCGATCCCGCGCATCCGCGACAAGGATGCCAAGGCCGACCCGGAAGCGGTCGCCGAATTCCGCAAGGCCAATGCCAGGAAGTTCCGCGGTTTCGACGCGCCCGAGGCGAACATCCGCTGCGCCGAGGCAGCCACCGAGCTCCCCTTCGACGAGGGGATGGCATTCGAGCGCACCGAATTCATGAAGCTGATGATGGGGGTCCAGTCCGCCGCGCAGCGCCACATCTTCTTCGCCGAGCGTCAGGCGGCCAAGATCGACGACGTGCCCGCCGATACCAAGCTGCGCACCGTCAACCGCGTCGGCGTGATCGGCGCGGGGACGATGGGCGGCGGGATCAGCATGAACTTCCTGTCGGCCGGCATCCCGGTGACGATCGTCGAGATGAATCAGGAAGCGCTCGATCGCGGCACCGGCGTGATGCGCAAGAATTACGAGGCATCCGCCGCCAAGGGCCGGATCAAGCCCGACGCGCCGGAAAAGGCGATGGGGCTGCTCACCCCGACGCTCGATTTCAACGCACTCAAGGACTGCGACCTGATCATCGAGGCGGTCTATGAGAATATGGACGTGAAGAAGGAAATCTTCGCGCGGCTCGACAAGATCGCCAAGCCGGGCGCGATCCTCGCCTCCAACACCTCCTATCTCGACGTCAACGAGATCGCGGCGGCGACCAGCCGGCCGGAGGACGTGCTGGGGATGCACTTCTTCTCGCCCGCCAATGTCATGAAGCTGCTTGAGGTCGTGCGTGGCGACAAGACCGCCAAGGACGTGCTGGCGACGGTGATGGCGCTGGCCAAGAAGATCGGCAAGGTCGCGGTGGTCGCGGGCGTGTGCCACGGCTTCATCGGCAACCGCATGCTCGCCCCGCGCCAGCAGGAAGCGAACAAGCTGCTGATGGAAGGCGCGACCCCGCAGCAGATCGACAAGGTCCACGTCGATTTCGGGATGCCGATGGGGCCGTTCCAGATGTCCGACCTCGCCGGGGTCGATATCGGCTGGCACCGCGACCCCAACCGCATCGAGACGATCCGTGACGCGCTCTGCGCCGAGGGCCGCTGGGGTCAGAAGAAGCAGGCCGGCTTCTACGATTACGACGAAAAGCGGAACCCGACCCCGTCGCCGCGCGTCGCCGAGATCATCGAGGAATTCCGCCAGAAATCGAACCTGCCCAAGCGCGAGATCACCGATGAGGAGATCGTCGCGCGCACGCTCTACACGATGGTCAACGAAGGCGCGCTGATCCTCGAGGAAGGCAAGGCGCAGCGCGCGTCGGATATCGATGTGGTGTGGATCTACGGCTACGGCTGGCCCGTCTATCGCGGCGGCCCGATGTTCTGGGCGCAGACCGAGGGCCTGAAGAAGGTCGTCGCTGCGCTGGAGAAATACGGCTTCAAGGTCGCCGAGAGCCTGAAGGCGGCGGCCGAGAGCGGCGGCCAGTTGAAGTGACCGATCACGCCACCTCCCGCGCCTTAGAAGAAGGCAGGATAATTTGAGCGCCGCCCGGCGGAGGCAGGAGCCCGGTCGCGAACGGCCGGTGGCTGGACCCCGGCCTTCGCCGGGGTGGCAAGCTCTCCTTTCCCTGCCTTTGCCGGAACGGCGATTTCCTGGAGTAACGCAATGACCGAACGCTCCGCCCTTGAAACTGCCGCCGCCGTCCGCGCCGGCGAGACCAGCGCGTTGCTCGAAACCGAGGCGGCGATCGCGCGGATCGAGGCGCGCGACGCCGCGCTCAACGCAGTGGTGGTGCGCGATTTCGATCGCGCCCGCGCCGCCGCCGCCGCGCTCGACCAGCGCATCAAGCACGGCTTCGACGCGCCGCTGCTCGGCGTACCGATGACGGTGAAGGAAAGCTACGACATCGCCGGGCTCAAGACGACGTGGGGGTTCGAGGCGCAACGCAATTTCACCGCGCAGGACGATGCGGTGCTGGTCAAGCGCCTCAAGGCGGCGGGCGCGATCGTGCTCGGCAAGACCAATGTGCCCGTCGGCCTCGCCGATCTGCAATCGAACAACCCGATCTACGGCCGCACGCTCAATCCGCACGATCACACGCGCTCGGCCGGCGGATCGTCAGGCGGCGCGGCGGTGGCGCTGGCGAGCGGGATGGTGCCGCTGGAGATCGGATCGGACATCGGCGGCTCGATCCGCACCCCTGCCGCGTTCAACGGCGTGTGGGGATTGAAGCCGACCTTCGACCTGCTCTCCTCCACCGGGCATCATTTTCCGGGGAGCGACGGCGCGCGGGTCGCGCTCGGGGTGTGCGGGCCGATGGCGCGCAACGCCGACGATCTGGTCGTCGCGCTCGATGTGCTCGCCGATCATCCGGTCGCCCCGGCAGCACCCCGCGAGACCGGCGCGTGGCGCATCCTGATCCTCGCCGATCACCCCGAGGCGACGCTTTCAGCCGAGATGCGCGCGGCGCTGCAGGCGGTGGGCGACGCCTTCGCCGATGCCGGGGCGAAGGTCGATCATCGCAGCGATCTGCTCCCCGATCTCGCGCAGCAGCACCGCCATTACATGCACATGCTCAACATCGCGATGACGCGCGGCGCGGCGATGGGCGATCGCCCGGTGCCGACGCTCGCCGAATGGTTCGACCTCGGCGATCATCAGGCGCGCAACATGCGGCAATGGGCCACCTTGTTCGGCGATTATGACGCGGTGATCGCGCCGATGTTCGCCACCACCGCCTTCCCGCACGACGATACCCCGCTGGCGCAGCGCCGGCTGGAGATCGACGGCGAGGACACCTCGTTCGGCGCGCAATTCGCCTGGCCCGGGCTCGCCACCTTCCCGATGCTGCCCGCGACCAGCGTGCCGGTCGCGACCGGCAACGACGGGCTGCCGATCGGGGTGCAGGTCATCACCGACCGCTATCAGGATCATCTCTCGATCGCCGCCGCGCGCGCGGCGCACAATCTCATATGGAGCAAGTGATGAGCGACCTCGAACAATTCCGCGCCGAGACGCGCGCCTGGCTCGAAGCCAATTGCCCGCCGGAGATGCGCGAGCCGGTGCGCACCGAAAAGGACGCCGTATGGGGCGGCCGCGACCAGAGCGAGATGACCCCGGCGCAGAAATTGTGGATGGACCGGATGGGCGCACGCGGCTGGACGGTGCCCGATTGGCCCAAGGACTATGGCGGCGGCGGCCTCTCCGCGGCCGAGACCAAAATCCTGCGCGAGGAAATGGCCAAGCTGCGCTGCCGCAATCCCTTGTCGTCGTTCGGCATTTCGATGCTCGGGCCGGCGCTGCTCAAATATGGCAACGAGGCGCAGAAGAAGGAGCATCTGCCCAAGATCGCGCGCGGCGAAATCCGCTGGTGCCAGGGCTATTCGGAGCCCAATGCGGGGTCGGACCTCGCCAGCCTCGCCACCAAGGCGGAGGACAAGGGCGATCACTTCCTCGTCAACGGCCAGAAGATCTGGACCAGCTATGCCAACAAGGCCGACTGGATCTTCTGCCTTGTCCGCACCGATCCGACCAACAAGCATAACGGCATCAGCTTCGTGCTGTTCGACATGCGGACCCCGGGTGTTTCGACCAAGCCGATCCTGCTGATCTCCGGCTATTCCCCGTTCTGCGAAACCTTCTTCGACAATGTGAAGGTGCCGAAGGAGAATCTGGTCGGCGAGCTCAACAAGGGCTGGGACGTCGCCAAATACCTCCTCGGCCACGAGCGCGAGATGATCTCGGGCATGGGGCTCGGCGGCGGGGGCAAGAATCCGCTGATCGAGGGCGCCAAGAAGACGATCGGGCTCGACGACGACGGGCGGCTCGCCGATCCGCTGCTGCGCGGGCAGATCGCGCTGTTCGAGGTACGCGCCAGGGCGTTCGCGGCACAGTCAGAGCGGTTCATCGACGAATTGAAGGCGGGTCAGGCGCACCCCGCCCAGCCCTCGATGATGAAATATTACGGCACCGAGCTCAACAAGGCGCGCTACGAGCTGATGATGGCCGCGGGCGGATCGGACCAGCTCGAATGGGAAAGCGACGCCACCGAACACGGCCGCGAAGTGCGCGCCTGGCTGCGCACCAAGGCCAATTCGATCGAGGGCGGCACATCCGAGGTGCAGCTCAACATCATCGCCAAGCGCATCCTCAACCTGCCGGGCGCGTGACGCGCGAACCGATCCACGCGATAGACCCGTTCGCTCTCCCCGTCATTCCCGCGGAGGCGGGGATGACGGATGGAGAGACGGGATGACGGAGTAAAAGAAAATGCCGCTTTTCCTGAATGACGAGCAGACGATGCTGCGCGACACGGCGAAGGATTTCGTCGCCGAACACGCCCCCGTCAGCCATATGCGCAAGCTGCGCGACGACAATGACGCGACCGGGTTCAGCCGCGATCTGTGGAAGCAATTCGCCGATATGGGCTTCACCGGCATCCTGATCGGCGAGGATCACGGCGGGCTCGGGCTCGGCCATGTCGAGGCCGGGGTGGTGCTGGAGGAGATCGGACGCAACCTCTCCCCCTCCCCGTTCCTCGCCACCGCGGTCGCGGCGGTCGAGGCGCTCAAGGGCACCGACCACGCCCAGCGCTGGTATCCCGGCATCCTCGCCGGCGAGACGGTCGCCGCGCTGGCGATCGACGAGGGCGCCAAGCATCGCACCGCGGTAGGGCTCAAGGCCGAGCGCGCCGGCAACGGCTTCCGCCTCACCGGCAAGAAGCAGTTCGTCACCCACGGGCATGTCGCCGATCTGCTGATCGTCGCCGCGCGCACCGCGGGTTCGCCCGATGACGAGGCGGGCGTCACCTTGTTCGCGGTGCCGAAGGATGCGGCGAAACTCACCGTCACCCCCGAGCGGCTGGCCGATGCGAGCCTTGCCGCGCGGCTCGAATTCGACGGCGTGGACGTCGACGCGGATGCGGTGATCGGCGAGGTCGATGCCGGACGCGGGCCGCTCGGCCGGCTGCTCCGGGCGGGCCGTACCGGCGCGGCGGCGGAGATGCTCGGCGTCGGCGGCGGCGCGATGGACATGACTGTCAATTATCTCAAGGAACGCAAGCAGTTCGGCACGCTGATCGGCAGCTTCCAGGCGCTCCAGCATCGCGCCGCGCATCTCTATAGCGAGATGGAGGTGGCGCGCGCCGCGGTGCTCAAGGCGCAGCAATTGCTCGATGCGGGCGACGATAAGGCCGATGCCGCGGTCTCGGTCGCCAAGGCGATGACCGGCCTCGCGACGATGCTCAGCGTGCAGGAAGGCGTGCAGATGCACGGCGGGATCGGCATGACCGACGAATATGACATCGGCTTCTACATGAAGCGCCAGCGCGTGCTCGCCGAAATGTTCGGCGATGCCAATTTCCACGCCGACCAATTGGCGCGCGCGGCGGGTTATTGATCGCACACGCGACCCGCGACCTTCTATCGTCATGCCGGGCTTGACCCGGCATCCAGAGCCACAAATACCACCGCCTGTTGCCCTGGATGCCGGTTCAAGTCCGGCATGACGGTAAAAGACAAGCCCGAAAAGGAGCCGATCGACGTGTCAGACGCCCCCACCCCCACCCCGGCGGAGCTTGCCGCAGAGCTGGTCGACCTGCTCGACGTGGAGGAAATCGACACCGATCTGTATCGCGGCCGTCGCCAGCGCGACGGGGTCGGCAGGGTGTTCGGCGGGCAGGTGATCGCGCAGGCGCTGCAGGCCGCGCAGCGCTCGACCGATGCGCCCAAGGTCGCGCATTCGCTCCACGCCTATTTCATGCGCCCGGGCGACGAGAATTATCCGATCATCTTCCGCGTCGTGCGCGATTTCGAGGGGCGCAGCTTCGCCACCCGCCGCGTCATCGCGATGCAGCGCGGCGCGCCGATCCTCAACATGGCGGCATCGTTCCAGGTGCCGGAGGGCGGCTTCCACCACCAGGATCAGATGCCCGACGTTCCCGCGCCCGAGGAACTCGAGAGCGAAGCGGCGATCCGCGCGCGAGAGAGCCCGCATGTCGACGAGCGTTACCGCCGCGCGCTGACCCGCCCGCGCCCGATCGAGATCCGCCCGGTCTTCCCGCGCAAATGGTTCAACCCCACCCCGACCGCGCCGATCCAGCATAGCTGGTTCCGCATCGTCGCGCCGGTGGGGGACGATCCGGCGATCCACCGCGCGATCCTGTCCTATGCGTCGGACATGTCGCTGCTCGGCACCTGCATGCTGCCGCACGGCGTCAACTGGACGACCCCTGGCTTCCAGAGCGCGAGCCTCGATCATGCGGTGTGGTTGCACGAGGATTTCCGCGCCGACGACTGGCTGCTCTATTCCACCGACAGCCCCTGGGCGGGCCACGCGCGCGGGATGAACCGCGGCCAGATCTTCACCCGCGACGGCCGGCTCGTCGCCAGCGTCGCGCAGGAAGGGCTGATCCGCCTGCGCGAACCGCGAGGGTAACCGCTTGTGCTCCCGCGAAGGCGGGAGCCCAAGGCGGGGACACAAGTGACTTTAATTGTCCCGCGCGGTTGGCGTATCCACAGGCCATAACCGTCAAAGGGACTTTCCATGCAAATCGATCGCCGCCGGTTCGTTGCCGGCGCTGCCGCGCTGGGCGCGACCGCCGCCCTCCCCGCCCGCGCCCTCGCCACCACCGGCGCGCCGGGCGACGCCGCCGCGATGGCGTTGCTCGACAAGCACGCCGAGGCGCTGCTGGTAAGCTACCCGGAAAACGCGATGACGCTCGGCATCGACACGGGCAAACGCGCCGCGCTCAAATCCGCGCTCGGCGATCATAGCGCTGGCGCCGAAGCCAAACGCCGCGCCGAGGCCGCGCAGCGCCTGACCGAATTGCGCGCGATCGACACCAAAACGCTCTCCCCCGCGGTCACCGTGCATGTCGAGACCGCGACGGTCGCGCACGAGATCGCGCTCGACGGCTGGCGGCGGATGCCGGTGGGCGACATGGCGTTCCTCTCCGCCAATGGCTATCGCTCGACCCCCTATGTCGTGAGCCAGGGCAATGGCGCGTTCGTCGACGTGCCCGATCTGCTCGAAAACAAGCATCAGGTCGCCGATACCGCCGATGCCGAGGCCTATCTCGCGCGGATGCGTGCCTATGCGCAGGAACTGCGCGACGAAACCGAGCGGGTGAAGGCCGATGCCGCCAAGGGCGTCTACCTCCCCGCCTTCCTCAACGAGATCACCGCGCGCCAGCTGCGCGACGGCGCGGCGCGGCCGGCCGACTGGGCGATCGTCACCAGCTTCGGCAGCAAGACCCAGGCCGCCGGCATCGCGGGCGACTGGGCCCGGCGCGCCGCCGCGATCGCCGAGCAGGAGATCGCCCCGGCACTCGCCGCGCAGGCCGATGCCTTTGTCGCGCTGCGTCCCAAGGCGCCCGATGTCGCGGGGATGTGGCAGGTGCCCGATGCTGCCGACATCTACGGCTGGCTGGTCGAGGCGGGGACGACCACCAAGCGGACGCCCGAGGACATCCACGCCGCCGGGCTCGAACAATGCAAGGCGCTGGCGGCGGAGATGGACCCGCTGCTCCGCGCGCAGGGGCTGACGCAGGGCACCGCGGGCGAGCGGCTCGCGGTGCTGGGCAAACGCCCCGATCTCTTGTTCGCCAATACCGATGTGGGGCGCGCCGAATTGCTCGCCTATCTCAATCAGGTGGTGGCGAAGATCCGTCCGCTGATGCCCAAGGCGTTCGGCAAATTGGTGCGCGGCAATCTCAACATCAAGCGCGTCCCCCCGGCGATCCAGGACGGCGCGCCCAACGGCTATGCCGGCCCCGGATCGATCGACGGCAAGATCCCCGGCACTTATTACATCAACCTGCGCGATACCGGGATCTGGCCGCGCTATTCGCTGCCGACGCTGACCTTCCACGAAGGGATTCCGGGGCATGTGTGGCAGGGCGAATATACGTTCGATCTGCCGCTGATCCGCACCCTCTTGAGCTTCAACGCTTATTCGGAAGGCTGGGGGCTTTATGCCGAGCAGATCGCCGACGAGGTCGGCTTCTACGCCGACGATCCGCTCGGGCGGATCGGCTATCTCCAGTCGATGAACTTCCGCGCCGCGCGGCTCGTCGCCGATACCGGGCTGCACCACAAGCGCTGGACGATGGATCAGGCGATGCAGTGGTTCATGGCGACCACCGGCTTCACCGCCAGCCAGGCGCGGTCGGAGCTCAACCGTTATTGCACCTGGCCGGGGCAGGCGCTCGGCTACAAGACCGGGCATAACGAGATCAATCGCCTGCGCGATGTCGCCAAGGCCAAGCTCGGCGCGCGGTTCGACGTGCGCGGGTTCAACGACGCGGTGGTGCAGACCGGCGGCGTCCCGCTCGGGGTGCTGGCAAAGGTGGTCGATCGCTGGGCAGCGAGCGCCTGATCCTTCTAACTCCCCTCCCTTCACCAGGGAGGGGAGAGGAAATTAAACCGCCGTCCGCCCATATTCCTGCTTGGTCACCGGATGGCTCGACGAGAGCCCCCCGTCGACCGCGATCGCCTGTCCGTTGACGTAGCTCGCATCGTCCGACGCCAGGAACAGCGCGACCTTCGCCAGCTCCTCGGGTTGCGCGCCGCGCCGCAGCGGATTGAGCCGGCCGACGCGATCCATCTTCCCGGCGTCGCGCGCATAATCGAAGGTGGGCTTGGTCATCCCGGTTTCGGTGAGCCCGGGGCAGATCGCATTGACCCGCACGTTCGATCCGGCAAGCTGCTGCGCCGAAACCTGCGCGAGGTTGATCACCCCCGCCTTCGACGCCGAATAGGCCGGCGACCCCGCGCCCGAGCGGATCCCGGCGACGCTGGCGGTGAGGATGATCGCGCCCTTGCCGCGCTCGGCGATGCGCGGCGCGGCATGCTTCACCGCCAGATAGGGGCCGATCAGGTTGACCCGCAGCACCTCGGTGATCAGCTCGACGCTGGTATCGAAGATATTGGCCATCCCGCCCGAGATGCCGGCATTGGCGAACATCACGTCGAGCCCGCCGTACCGATCGCAGGCGAGCGCGACCGCCTTCACGACATCCTCTTCCGACCCGGCGTCGATGCGGATCGCCTCCGCAACGCCGCCCGCATCGCGGATCGCCTTGGCGGTCGCCTCGGCGCCGTCGGTAACGTCGGCGACGATCACCTTGCCGCCCTCCGCCGCGAACAGGGTGGCGGCGGCGCGGCCGATACCCGAGCCGGCGCCGGTGACGATGATCGATTTGTCGGTGAACCTCATTGCCGCATCCTCCAGTTCGTTTTGAAACTCCCCCTCGTCATTCCCGCGAAGGCGGGAATCCAGTGACGCTGGTGTCGCGGTTCAGCCGATAAGCCAGCCAGAATGGATCCCGCCTTCGCGGGAATGACGAAAGAACGGCAGCTCAGATCGTCACGCCGCCGTCGATCACCAGCACCTGACCGGTCATGAACGTACTCGCCTTGGACGCGAGATAGACCACCGCGCCCGCAATCTCCTCCGGCTCGCCGATGCGGCGCAGCGGGGTGGTGCGGTTGCGTTCGTTCACCGCCGCCTCGTCTTCCCACAAGGCCTTGGCGAAATCGGTCTTGATCAGCCCCGGCGCGATGCAATTCACGCGGATGCCGTATTTGCCGTATTCGTGCGCCAGATTGCGCGCGAGCTGCATGTCGGCCGCCTTGGAGATGCAATAAGCCCCGATCGTCGTCGAGCCGCGCAGCCCCCCGATCGAGGAGACGATGACGATCGATCCCGCGCCGCGCTCCTTCATCTCGGGCGCGACCATCGTGATCAGCCAGTGGTTGGAAACGATATTATTGTCGAGGATCTTGCGGAACTGCTCGTCAGCGATCCCTTCCTGCGGGCCGTAATAGGGATTGGAGGCGGCGTTGCAGACGAGGCAGTCGATCCGGCCGAACGCGCGCCGCGTCTCGTCGACCAGATGCTGGAGCCCCGCCTTGTCGGAGATGTTGGCGGCGACCGCGATCGCGGTGCCCGCGCCGAAACGCGCGTTGATCTCCGCCGCGACCGCGTCGCACGCATCCTGCTTGCGGCTGGAGATCACCACCTTCGCGCCCTGTTCGGCGCAGGCGATCGCGGCGGCCTTGCCGATTCCGCGCGACGATCCGGTGATGAGCACGACCTTATCGGTCAGATCGAACAGCGACATGCGTGTTTCCTCCCTTCAGGCCCCTGCTTTCACCGCGAAATCCCACGCCGCCTGCGCCAGCGCCGGAACGCGCGCGCTGGCGGCCTCGGCATTGGCGTTGGAGGCGGTGCCGATCAGGAAGCGCTTCCTGATCCCCTGGACGATCGAGGCGAGGCGGAACATGTTGAACGACAGATACCAATTGAGATCGGGCAGCCCCTCGGGCCGGCCGGTCTTCTCGCAATAACGCGCGACGACTTCCTCCAATGTCGGGATCCCCGTCTCCGGCCCGGTGAGCCCCAGCACCCCGGAGCGGCCCTCGGGCTCGGTCACCCAGGAGATGAGGAAATAGGACAGATCGGCGAGCGGATCGCCGAGCGTCGACAATTCCCAGTCGAGCACCGCGGCGACGCGCGGCTCCAGCCCGGGGGCGAACTTCATATTGTCGCAGCGATAATCGCCGTGGACGATCGAGGTGCGAGTCTGCGGCGGCAAGGTGCGCGGCAGCCACTCGATCAGCCGTTCCATCGGCTCCATATGTTCGGTCTCGGCGCCGCGATATTGCTTGGTCCAGCGCGACACCTGGCGCTCGAAATAATTGCCGGGGCGGCCGAACGTCTCAAGCCCCGCGGCGACGTGATCGACATTGTGGAGTTGCGCCAGCGTGTCGATCATCGCGTGATAATGCGCGCGCCGGGTATCGGCGTCCATGCCGGGGAAGGCGCCGTCCCAGATCGTCCGCCCCTCAACCATCTCCATCACGTAAAAGGCCGATCCGATCACCGTATCGTCCTCGCACAGCCCGAACGGGCGCGGCACCGGGAAGCCGGTGGGGTGCAGCCCGGCGATGACGCGATATTCACGGTCGACCGCATGTGCCGAGGGAAGCAATTCGCCCATCGGCTTGCGCCGCAGCACATAATTGCGGGTCGGGGTGGTGAGCTTGTAGGTCGGGTTGGATTGCCCGCCGGCGAATTTGGCATAGCTCAGCGGGCCGGCGAAATCGGGCACATTGGCGCTCATCCACGCGGCCAGCGCGTCCAGATCGAGCCGGTCGCGTTCGGCGATCTCGGCTTGCAGGCTGGTATCGGTCATTGATCGAAGACAATCACGCTGCGCGTCGCGTCGCCCTTGCGGAGCTCGTCGAACGCGTCGTTGATCCGGGTGAGCGGCAGCCGCTCGGCGATGATCGTGTCGAGATCGAGCTGCCCGCGCTGGTAGAAATCGACCAGCCGCGGGATATCCACCGGGAAGCGGTTATACCCCATGATCCCGCCCTGCAGCCTCTTGCCCGACAACAGGTCCATCGCCGACAGCCCGACTTTCTCGTTCAACGGCATCATGCCGAGGATCGTCGCGGTGCCGCCGCGGCGCAGCACCTTGACCGTCGTTTCGGCCGATTGCGGGCGGCCGACCGCCTCGATCGCATGATCGACCCCGCCCTTGGTCACCTCGATCACCTCGGCGACGACATTCTCGGCGAGCGGGTCATAGCTGTGGGTCGCGCCGAGCTTCTCGGCGATCGCGCGCTTTTCAGGCACCGGATCGAGCGCGATAATCTTGCCCGCGCCCGCGATCTTCGCGGCATTGACCGCGGCGAGCCCGATCCCGCCGCACCCGACGACGCACACCGTCTCGCCCGGCGATACGTCGGTGGTGTTGAACACCGCCCCGGCCCCGGTCGTCACCGCGCAGCCGATCAGCGCGGCGCGATCGAGCGGCATTTCCCGGTCGATCGCGACACAGGCATGCTCATGGACCAGCATCATCTCGGCATAGGCCGAGAGGTTGAGCATCTGGTTGACCGGATCGCCATTGGCGAGCCTGAGCCGCGGCTCGGCGCTCGCCGCGCGCCGCGTTTCGCCGCCGAGACACAGGTACATCCGCCCGGTCACGCAATATTCGCAATGGCCGCAGAATGCCGAGAGACAGGTGACGACGTGGTCGCCCGGCTTCACCGTGCGCACCTCCTCGCCCACCGCCTCGACGATGCCGGCCGCCTCATGCCCCGGAATCGCCGGGAGCGGATGCGGATAGGCGCCGTCGACGAAATGCAGGTCGGACCGGCACACGCCGCATGCCAGCGTGCGGATCAGCACCTCATGCGCCGCCGGCTTGGCGACCAGCACATCGGTCACTTCAAGCGGTTTCTTGGCTTCGAACAAAACGGCGGCCTTCATGTGCCTCTCCTAGTTAATCGTCATCATCCTATCCCCCCGTCATTCCCGCGAGGGCGGGAATCCATTCTGGCTGGCGGTGCGTGTCTCTCCACGATCCGCGCGAATGGATCCCCGCCTTCGCGGGGATGACGGCACGGGCATTCGTTCAGCGCGAAACGCCGATATCCCCGCTCGATACGTCGCCGCCGCCATAGGGCACCGGGCGCTCGGCCTTCCAATCGGCATATTTGCCGAATTCGTCGCGCGCGATTGCGCGGGCGTGGACCTCATCCGGCCCGTCCGCCAGCCGCAAGGTGCGCTGCGACGCCCAGGCGTGCGCGAGCCCGAAATCTTCCGCGACGCCCGCGCCGCCATGCGCCTGCACCGCATCGTCGAGGATCTGCAGCGCCATATTGGGCGCCTGCACCTTGATCATCGCGATTTCGAGCTTGGCCGATTTGTTGCCCGCCTTGTCCATCATGTCGGCGGCCTTGAGGCACAGCAACCGGGTCATCTCGATATCGATCCGCGCGCGTGCGATGCGCTGCTCCCACACGCTGTGATCCGACAGCCTCTTGCCGAACGCGACGCGGCTGACGAGCCGCTTGGCCATCTTCTCGATCGCGACTTCGGCGACGCCGATCGTGCGCATGCAGTGATGGATCCGCCCCGGCCCGAGCCGACCCTGCGCGATCTCGAACCCGCGCCCCTCGCCGAGCAGCAGATTCTCGACCGGCACCCGGACGTTGGTGAAGCTCACCTCGCCATGCCCGTGCGGCGCATGATCATAGCCGTAGACCGACAGCATCCGCTCGATCTTCACCCCCGGGGTGTCCATCGGCACGAGCACCTGGCTCTGCTGCTGGTGACGCGACCCCTCGAAGCTGGTCTTGCCCATCAGGATGCCGACCTTGCAGCGCGGATCGCCGACGCCGGACGACCACCATTTGCGCCCGTTGATCACATAATGATCGCCGTCGCGCTCGATCCGCGTCTCGATATTGGTCGCATCCGACGAGGCGACCGCCGGCTCGGTCATCAGGAACACCGAGCGGATCTCGCCGTTCATCAGCGGACGGAGCCATTGCTCCTTCTGCTCGCGCGTGCCGTAGCGATGGAGCACTTCCATATTGCCGGTATCGGGCGCCGAGCAGTTGAAGCATTCGCTCGCCCAGCCGATCTTGCCCATCTCCTCGGCGCACAGGGCGTATTCGAGATTGGTGAGCTGCGTCCCTTCGAATTCGAACGTGTCGTCGACATGTTGCTGGCCCGAATGCGGCGGCATGAAGAAATTCCACAGCCCGGCGGCCTTGGCCTTGGCCTTCACTTCCTCGAGCACCGGAATGACCTTCCACGGGTCGCCCGCATGATGCTGGCGATCGTATTCGGCTTGCCGCGGACGGATCTGCTGGTCGATGAAATCGCGTACCCGGTCCCGGAAATAGGTTTCGCGTTCGCTAAGCGTGAAGTCCATCGCATCCCTCCAGAGCCTGTCTTGCGGGAAGCTCTAGACCGTACCCTTCATTCGGTAAAGCATCCGAATCGCCGCTCGCTCCCTACGCAACACAGCTTATCGCCTCTGTCATAAAAGGGACTGTTTCTTCGAAATCTTGCTGCTAGAGTGATTCGATGAACGGCATGGGGGAATCCGGCCGGGGAGAGGAATCGGGTACGCGCCGCTTCAGGGCGAAGCGTGACGCGATCCTCGCCGCGGCCGCGGATGCGATCAACGAGCAAAGCGCGAAGGGCATGACCTTCGCCGACGTGGCACGCCGCGTCGGGCTCAATACAACAAGCGTCACTTATTATTTCAAGCGCAAAGAGGATCTCGCCGCCGCCGCGTTCGAGCATACGCTCGAACGGCTGATGGGGATGCTCGACGAGGCGATGACGCAGCATACGCCTGAGGCGCGGGTCGAGCGTTATCTCGCGCTCAACATGGAGCGGCTCGCCCGCATCCAGCGCGGCGAGGAGCGGCAGATGGCCGGACTCTCCGACCTGCGCGCGATGGACGAGCCGGTGCGATCCGCGCTGATGGCCGGCTGGCGCGAGGTGTTCCGTCGCACGCGGCTGCTGTGGGGATCGGCCGAGACGCGCCAGCAAACCGATCTTCACGGCGCGCGCGCGCATGTGCTGCTCGAAAACACCTTCTGGCTGCCGGTGTGGCTGGTGCGCTACGAGCCCGATCAATATGCCCGCGCCGAGGCGCGGCTGATGGACGTGTTCCGCCACGGCATCGCCGCGCCGGGGGCGCTGTGGCGGCCCACGCCGATCGATCTGCCGCATGACGAGACGGTGCCGGGACGCGAGGCGTTCCTGCTCGCCGCGACGCGGCTGATCAACGAACTCGGCTATCGCGGCGCCTCGGTCCAGCGCATCGCGTCCGAGCTCAACGTCACCAAGGGCAGCTTCTACCACCATCTCGATGCCAAGGACGATCTGGTCGTCGCTTGCTACAAGCGCAGCTTCGATACGATCGCCGCGGCGCAGCGGATCGCCGACGAACAGGGCGGGACGCATTGGAACCGGCTGTCGAGCATGATCGCCACCTTGCTCGACGTGCAATTCTCCGAACTCGGCCCGCTCCTGCGCACCACCGCGCTGTCCGGGTTGCCGCCCGGGGTGCGGCAGGTGATGGTCGAGCGGTCGAACCGCATCGCGCGGCGTTTCGCCGGCACCATGTCGGACGGGATCGCCGAAGGAACGATCCGCCCGGTCGACGCGCTGATCGCGGCGCAGGCGCTGATGGCGTTCCTCAACGCGGCGTTCGACATGCGCAAATGGGCGTGGTCGATGCCCCGCGACCGCGCGATCGCGCTCTACGCCTCGACGCTGACCTTCGGCCTGTTCGACGATCGCGCGGTGGCGGAATAGCACCCCGTCACCCCGGCGCGAGCCAGGCTCCATCGGAAGGCAGGCGCGGGACAAGAGGCTCTGATCGCTGCGCTTGAGGCTTGATGTATCCCGGCTCGAGGCCGGGATGACGACGGGCATCGAAGCGCGACCGCTTCCCTACACCGCCGCCCCGAAAGCGGCCGCGCGCGCCTGCATCGCCAGCGCGTGAAACGGCCCCCGGCGCTGGCGGAATTCGCGGATCGAGCAGCCGAGGAACAGATGTGCGTCGCGCAGGAAGTGCGACCGATCCCAATAACCCGCCTCCGCCAGCAGCGCGCCCGCCGTCTCGGGCGGCGCATCGAGCGTCCCGCTCAGCGCGCGCAGGAAGCGCCGCCGGCGGAGCAGCAATTTGGGCGTGAAACCGAAATGCTGCCGCGTCCGCGCGGCGAACTGGCGCGGCGTCATGCCGACCCGCTCCGCCAGTGTCTCGATCCGCATCGTCTCGGCCTCGTCGAACGCCGCCTCGAGCTGCGGCACCAGCGGATCGACCGGACGCGGCTCCGCCAGCCGCGCATCGAGCCAGCGTTCCAAGACCACGGGGGGATGCTCGCCGGCGTCGAGCGCCTCGCGCACCGCATCCGCCGCCGGATCGAGCACCGACAGCGGGACGACGCGATTGGCGTGGACCGAAAGATCGCCACCGAACAGTTGCGCCCAGCCGACCGCGCGCAGCCCGATCCCCACCACCGTCCCGCCGGTCGCCTCGGCCCAGCCGGCAACATTGGTCGGGCCGGCGAACGACGCCAGTGGCATGTCGAACCGCCGCGAGCCGACCCGGAGCGACCAGGGCTGCGGCTCCTCGATTCCGAAACGTATTACGGGATCGCCCGGAAAGAATACGTCGCGAAACGCCGCTCCTGGACGAAATGGAATGCGAAACCGGTGAAAGCCGGTGATCAGCCCCGCGAAGCGTTTGTCTGCGCGCCAATAGGTAATGGGCGCGTTATCCGAATCCGCCATTTTCTCCCTCGCGCTGAACACAGGGAGTTAGCAGGTAACTAAACTTAGATTAGCGGAAAATTTTACAATTTATAATGATTCGTGCCAATTTGAGACAATATTTGGCGCAACGGCGCGCGGCAGAAATAAAAAGCCCCTCCTCTTCCGGGGAGGGGTTGGGGTGGGGGAGTCACGGGTGGACGGTCTCTACGAGAACCCTGCCCCACCCCCGGCCCCTCCCCTGAAGGGGAGGGGAGAAAAAAGCTCAATAACCGTTGAGCCGCCCGAAGCGGTCGCGATGCCACGAGGCAGTGCCCCACATCGTCTCCAGCACCGCGGCGCGCTTCAGATACAGCCCGGCGTCGAATTCGTCGGTCATCCCGACCCCGCCGTGGAGCTGGACCATCTCGCGGCTCACCAGCCGCAGCGTATCGTTGGCCACCGCCTTGCCGAGGCTCACCGCCTGATCGACGTCGGATCGTCCCGCGTCGATCGCCTCGAGCGCGCCCTCGACCGCCGAACGCATCAGCTCCAGCTCGGTGAGCATCTTCGCCATCCGGTGCTGAAGCGCCTGGAAGCTCGATAGCACCTGCCCGAACTGGACGCGCTGCTTGAGATAATCGAGCGTCTGGCGGAATGCGCTTTCGGCCATCCCGAGCATCTCCGCGGCGGTAACCGCGGCAGCGCGGTCGACGATCGCCTGGGTCAGCGCGGTATCGCCGAGCCGCTCGGCCGGCGCATGCTTGAAGGTCACCGCGGCGTGGCTGCGGCTGTCCGCCATATGCCGGGTCGAGACCGTCACGCCCTCGCCCTTCGCGACCAGATAGAGCCCGTCGGCCGCTGCGACGACGAACGCATCGGCGCCGTCGCCTTCCGCGACGAACGGCTTGGTGCCGCTGAGCTTGCCGCCGTCGACGTTCGCGGTGAATTTCATGTCGTGCGACGAGCCGTCGTCGATCGCCAGCGTGGCGATCGCCTCGCCCGAGGCGAGCCGGGGCAGCCAGTCTTTCTTGGCCTTGTCCGACGATCCCATGACGATCGCGCTCGCCGCCACCGCGGTCGCGCCGAGCGGGGTCGCCGCGAGGTTGCGGCCGAGCTGCTCGACCACCAGCCCGAGCGAGAGATAGCCGAACGCCGATCCGCCGAACTCCTCGGGGATGACGATCCCGGCCCAGCCCATCGCGCCGATCGCGCTCCACGCTTCGGGGTCGAAGCCGGTCGCCGAGCCCGCGTCGCGCAGCTTGCGGAAGGCGGTAACCGGGCTTTCGTTATCGGCCCATTCGCGCGCCATGTCGCGCAGCATCACCTGTTCTTCGTTGAGCGCTGCCATGTTCAAATCCTTCCTTTAGAAACCGGGGAGGAGGACGTCTCACGCGTCCCTCCTCCACCCGGCCCTCTCCAGGCGCACTGCCTCATTGCGGGCAGCCGCCAACCTCAGTCACTGATGATCGAGCATCCCGAGGATGCGCTTGGCGATCACATTGTTCTGGATCTCGCTCGACCCGCCGTAGATCGACACCGCCTTGCCCCACAGCCAGGTGCGGGTCTGCTCGAGCTCGGCGGGGGTGAAGCCCTCGCCCTCCCAGCCCAGCCCCTGCATCCCCATGATCTCGACGTTGAGCTCGGCGCGATCCTGCGTGATCCGCGCGCCGACGTTCTTCATGATGCTCGTCGCCGCCGACGGGCCGGCATTGCCCTTCGTCTCGAGCGCGGCGCGGCGCAGCGTCAGCGCGAAGGCGCGCTGATCCATCTCATGCTTGATGATCCGCGTGCGCAGATCGGCGTCGGCGATCCGCCCCTCGGCGTCGGTGCCGCGATATTTCTTGGCGATCTCGGGGACGGTCCGCCCCGCATTCATCCGCGCCGCCGAGCCGCTGCCGCCCGACAGCGAATTGCGCTCGTGCTGGAGCAGTCGGGTGCCGATTTCCCACCCCTGCCCTTCGCGCCCGACGAGATTTTCCTTGGGCACCTTCACGTTGGTGAAGAAGGTCTCGCAGAACGGCGACGCGCCCGAGATCAGCCGGATCGGCCGCGTCTCGACCCCCTCGCTGGTCATGTCGATCAGCAGGAAGCTGATCCCGGCATGCTTCTGCGACTTGTCGGTGCGGACGAGCGCGAAGCATTTGTCGGCCCATTGCCCGCCCGAGGTCCAGGTCTTCTGGCCGTTGACGAGATAATGATCGCCCTTGTCCTCGGCGAAGGTCTGCAGGCTGGCGAGATCCGATCCCGCGCCCGGCTCCGAATAGCCCTGGCACCAGCGCACCTCGCCGCGCGCGATACGCGGGATATGCTCGCTCTTCTGCGCCTCATTGCCATATTCGAGCAAAGTCGGGCCGAACATCATCACGCCCATCCCGCCGATCGGGTTCCACGCGCCGATCTTCGCCATTTCCTCCTGCAGCACGCGCGCCTCGGCGCGCGAGAGCCCGCCGCCGCCATAGTCGCGCGGCCAGGTCGGGACGCCCCAGCCCTTTTCGCCCATCGCCTCGCGCCATTTGCGCTGCGCGTCGGTTTCGGCGCTCGGGCCGTCGACCGCCGACATGGCATTGTCCTGCCCGCGCAGCGCGGGATCGAAATTCGCCGCCAGCCATGCGCGCGCTTCCTCGCGAAAGGCTTCGACGCTGTCGGCGGGTCGGTCGAGGTCGGCGGCGGTCGCCATCGGCATCACTCCATTTTCCGAATCTGAATATCGGGTATGGACAATCGCATCGCACGTCCGGCGCGAAGATGCAAAGGGGGAGAATGGGCAGCAGTCGCCGCAACCCGTCTGCAATCCGCCGTTTCCGTCACGCCGGACTTGATCCGGCATCCAGAGTCACGACCGTCGACGCTTGTTGCCCTGGATGCCGGGCCGAGCCCGGCATGACGGTGGATAGAGCGGATGATTCGTTCTAGAACGCGCCCCTCGACGGGGAAAAGCCCCGCATCTGCAAGGGGTTCCGCTCGATGCGTTTCCATCACCGCGCGGTGCCGATCGCGCTGGCCGCCGTGCTGATCGACACGATCGGCTTCGGCATCATTCTCCCGGTGCTGCCCTCGCTGATCGTCCATCTCGCGCATGTCGGGCTGCCCGATGCGACGCGGATCGGCGGCTATATGCTGATCGCCTTCGCCACCGCGCAATTCTTCGCCGGGCCGGTGCTGGGCAATCTCGGCGACCGTTTCGGACGGCGCGCGGTGCTGCTCGCGGCGATGACCGCCTTTGCCGCCGATTATGCGCTGATGGCGGTCGCCCCGACGATCGGCTGGCTGTTCCTCGGCCGCATCATCGCCGGCATCACCGGCGCGACTTATGGCCCGGTCAATGCGGTGCTGGCGGACGTCACCCCGCCCGACAAGCGCGGCGCGACCTTCGGGCTGGTCGGCGCGGCATTCGGCGCGGGGTTCATCATCGGGCCGGCAATCGGCGGATTGCTCTCGACGCTCGGCCCGCGCGCGCCGTTCATCGCCGCCGCCTGCCTCGCGCTCGCCAATGCCGCGACGATCGCGCTGGTCATGCCCGAGACGCTGCCGCCCGAGCGCCGCCGCCGGTTCGACTGGAAACAGGCCAATGTGTTCGGCGCCTTCGCGCCCTTGTTCCACGCCGGCGGCGCGACCCCGCTGCTGATCGCGACGCTCATCTGGCAGATCGCGCATATGGTCTATCCCGCGACCTGGGCCTTTTATGCCGAGATCGCCCTGGGCTGGAACGGGCGTCAGGTCGGCTGGTCGCTGGCGGCGGTCGGCGGGGCGATGATGATCGTGCAGATCTTCCTCACCGGACGCGCGATCAAGCGCTTCGGCGAGGAGCGCACCGCGCTGATCGGGCTGGCGATCGGCGCCGCGGAATTCGCGCTGATCGCCTTCGCGACCAACGGCTGGCAGGTCTATCCGCTGATCCTGATCGGCGCGCTCGCGGGACTCGTCTTCCCGTCGATCAACGCGATCCTCGCCAATCGCGTCGACGCCAGCCACCAGGGCGCGCTGCAGGGCGGGATGGCGAGCCTCTCCAGCATCGCCGCGATCGTCGGCCCGCTGGTGATGACGCAATCGCTGGCGTTCGGCGCCGATCGCGGGCTGCCCGGCGCGGCGTTCCTGCTCGCCGCGGCGCTGGCGGCGGTCGCGCTCGCGACGATCTGGTTCGGGGTGGTCAGGCGGAAGGGGGTGCTGGCGTGAGCCCTCCCATTCTTCCGTCTCCCCTCCCTTGAACAAGGGAGGGGAGAAATATTTCACTCCATCCCGCGCCCCGGCCGGCGGCTCAGCCCGACATCGAGATGCGTCCCCGCATCGACCCGCCAGGTCTCGCCGGTGATCGCGCGGGTGGCGGGGTCGAGCAGCATCTCGATCGGCGCGGCGATATCCTCGGCCTGCGGCGCCATCGCCATCGGCGTCGCCGCCGCGATCCGCGCATCGAGCGCCGCCTTGCCCTCCGCGCCGAGCGTCTTTTCGAACCAGCCGGTGCCGACATAGCCCGGCGCAACCGCATTGACCCGGATCCCCGGCGCGAGGACCCGCGCGAGGCTCTGCGTCATCGTGATCAACGCGCCCTTCGACGCGGCATAAGCGACCGACGAGCCGATCCCGTGAAGCCCCGCGACCGACGCGACATTGACCACCGCACCATGCGGGCTCGCCGACAAAGCCGGCGCCGCGGCGCGGATCATCTGGAAGGCGGCGACGGTGTTGAGCCGATAGATATCGATGAAATCCTCCGCCTCCAGCCCGTCGAGCTTTTCGTGCGCGACATGCTTGGTGCGCCCGGCGTTGTTGACGAGAAAATCGACCCGCCCGAACCGCTCGGTCGCCGCCGCGACCAGCGCGCGGCACGCGGCATCGTCGACGATGTCCGCCTGGGCCGCGATCGCGCCCTCGCCCACCTCGGCGGCCAGCGCCTCGGCATCGGCGCGGCTGTGCGCATAATTGATCACGCACGCCACGCCGCGCGCCGCGAGTCGCCGCACCACCGCCGCGCCGATTCCCGTCCCGCCGCCGGTCACGATCGCTACCGAACCTCTCATCCTGCCCTCCGTATGCATTTTCGAAGATCGCGTATGGCATTCGCGCGCGGCATCGCCTAGCGGCTTAAATCATGACCGATCCTGCCGAGATGCTCGCCGGGCCGTTCGGGCTGCTGCCCGATCTGATCCGCCTTCATGCCGCCCGCCAGCCGGGCAAGCGCGCGATCGCCGACGGCGCGTCCGAGCTGAGCTATGCCGCGCTCGATCGCGCGATGGATCGCGTCGCGGCCGCTTTGCAGCGCGACGGCACGGCGCAAGGCCAGGCAGTGGCGATGGTTTCCTATCCGTCGGTGGCGCAGGCGATCGTGTTCCTCGGGGCGTTGCGCGCGGGGAGCGTCGCGGCGCCGATCCAGCCTTCCGCCACCCCGGCGCAGATTGCCGGGATGATCGCCGACAGCGGCGCGAACCTCGTCTTCCTCGACGCCGCCAATGCCGCCGCGCTCGCGGGCGAGACGCTCGCCGCGCGCGCGATCCGGCTCGAGGCGCTGGAAGATTGGCTCGCCCCCGCCGATGCCAAACCCGCGCCAGTCACGATCGCGCCCGACGACGGCTTCAACATCATCTATTCCTCGGGTACCACCGGCATTCCCAAGGGCATCGTGCAGAGCCACGCGATGCGCTGGCAGCATTTCTCGCGCAACAAGGAGGCCGGATTCGCCGATGCGGTGACGTTGCTCTCCACCCCGCTCTATTCGAATACCACGCTCGTCAGCTTCCTCCCGACGCTGGCGTGGGGCGGCACGGCGGTGCTGATGGCGAAGTTCGACGCGCATCAATTCCTCGAACTGGCCGAGAAATTCCGCGCGACCCACACGATGCTCGTCCCGGTGCAATATCGGCGGATCATGGCGCTTCCGGATTTCGATCGCTTCGATCTGTCCGCCTTCCGCTTCAAGACCTGCACCTCGGCGCCGTTCAAGCCCGAGTTGAAGCGCGATGTGGTCAATCGCTGGCCGGGCAAATTGGTCGAATATTACGGCATGACCGAGGGCGGCGCGTCGTTCATCCTGATCGCCGACGAATTCCCCGACAAGCTCCACACGGTCGGCCGCCTCGCCCCGGGGCATGAGGCGAAACTGCTCGACGAGGAGGGCAATGAAGTGCCCCCCGGCGGGGTGGGCGAGATCGTCGGGCGCTCGCCGGCGATGATGAGCGGCTATCACGGCCGCGAACAGGCGACGCGCGATGCCGAATGGTTCGACGCCCACGGCAACCGCTGGATCCGCCACGGCGACGTCGGGCGGTTCGATGAGGACGGCTTCCTCACCCTGCTCGATCGCAAGAAGGACATGATCATCTCGGGCGGGTTCAACATCTATCCGTCCGACCTGGAGGCGGTGCTCGCCGAGCATCCCGCGGTGGCCGATTGCACCGTCGTCGGGGTGGCGAGCGAGCAATGGGGGGAAACCCCGGTCGGCTTCTATGTCCCGCGCGCGGGGGCGAGCGAGAGCGCCGACGAGATCCGCGACTGGGCCAATGCCCGGCTCGGCAAGACGCAGCGCCTCTCGGCGCTCCACGTCACCAACGAGCTGCCGCGCAGCGCGATCGGCAAGGTATTGAAGCGCGAGCTGCGCGACCGGCTCGCGGCGGGGGAGTTCGCATGACCAGCCTGAAACAGATTCTCGACGGCCTCAATCCGCTCGCCGAAGGGATCGGCTGGCGCAGCGCGATCCCCGAGGATTGGCTGCAGGGCCGCACCTCCTATGGCGGGCTTTCCGCGGCGATCGCCTTGCATTGCGCGATGCGGTCGGACGAGGACCTGCCCCCGCTGCGGTCGGCGCAGGTGTCGTTCGTCGGCCCGCTCGCCGGGCCGATCCTCGTCACGACGCACCGCTTGCGGCGCGGCAAGAATGCCGCGTTCATCGAGGCGAGCATCGAAAGCGAGGCGGGGCTCGGGCTGCGCTGCACCTTCGTCTTCATGCGCGCGATCGAGAGCGAGGTGGATTATCAGACCACCACTCTCCCCGATTTCCCGCGCCCCGGCCCCGGCGACACCACCTATAAGGGCGGTGCGGCGGTCGCCTTCACGCGCAATTTCGAATTCGTCGACCGGCGCGACGGGCCGGGACTGCTGCCGGCCGAATGGCTGCGCTGGACGCGGCTCAACGAGCGCGAGGGGCTCGATCCGATGGTCGAATTGCTCGCGGTCGGCGATTGCCTGCCCCCCGCCGCGCTGCGACTCATCGGACGCAACGTGCCGATGAGCTCGATGACGTGGATATTGAACGTGCTCGGTCCGACGCCGTCGACCGAGGACGGCTGGTGGCTGCTCCGCTCGAACGCCGATTATGCGCGCGCCGGCAGCTCGTCGCAGCAGATGGGGATCTGGAACGCGGCGGGCGAGATGGTCGCCGAGCAGATGCAGTCGGTCGCGCTGTTCGCCTGACTCCACTTCCCTCCCTTGAACGAGGGAGGGGAGAAAAACGCGACAAATTGCGACAATTCGGGGCCGCGACGGACATAACTGCGCGACAGCCCACGGCTAATCCTCATGCCAACGACGGGGAAATCGCCCCGCCGCGCATGAGGATCGATGATGAAGAAAAAGCTGTTGCTTGCTCTGACGCTCGGATCGGCCGCGCTGGCCGGGACGCCGTCTTTCGCTTTCGCCCAGGCCGCGCCGCCGGCCGCCGCCGCACCGCACGAGCGGATGCGCGATCGCACCGTCACCCGCGAGGAAGCGCTGACGCGCGCCGACCGGATGTTCGACGCGATCGACACCAATCACGACGGCAAGATCACCCCCGATGAGCGCAAGGCCGCGCATGAAAAGATGCGCGAACGCTGGCAGGCGCGCCACGCGGAGCAGACTGCGCCGGGCGCCGATGCCAACGCCACGCCGGACCACAAATGGGGCGGCGGCCATCGCGGCGGTCACCACATGGGAATGCGCGGGATGCGCGGCGATCCCAATCGCGTGATCACCCGCGAGGAATGGCACGAGAAGGCCGCCGAGCGCTTCGACCGGATGGACCTCAACCACGACGGCCAGATCACCCCCGACGAACGCAAGGCCGCGCGCGAACAGATGCGCGAGAAGTTCCGCGAACGGATGCAGATGCGTCGCGACCGGGGCGATACGCCGGGGCCGGGGCCGGCGCCCGCGCCGACACCGAACGCCCGCTGATCGCACTTCTCCCCCTCCCTTCACCAGGGAGGGGAGCAGGACCTGCCAGCGCACCGGGCGGCCTCCCCGCCGCCCGGTGCTTCCCACGGAGCGTGGACATGCTAATCCCCGACGCGATGGGAGAAACGCCACATCTCTTGCTGGTCGACGACGAGCGCTCGATCCGCGAACCGCTCGCCGCTTATCTGACCAAGCAGGGCTTCCGCGTCACGCAAGCGCCCGATGCCGAGCAGGCGCGCGCGCGGCTCGCGGCCTATGCGATCGATCTCGTCGTGCTCGATATCATGATGCCGGGCGAAGACGGGCTGTCGCTCTGCCGCCATATCCGCGAGACGAGCGACCTGCCCGTGATCCTGCTTACCGCCCGCGCCGAGGAGACCGACCGCATCGTCGGGCTCGAAATGGGCGCGGACGATTATGTCGTGAAGCCCTTTTCCCCGCGCGAGCTTTCTGCGCGGATCAAGGTCGTGCTGCGCCGCATGCAGGCGGGCGGCACGCGGCAGAATGCGCCCGAAAGCGGGGCCTATGCCTTCGCCGGGCGCGTGCTCAAGACCGGCGAGCGGACCCTGGTCGATCGCGACGGCGTGTCGGTGCCCTTGTCGACCGGCGAATATAATCTGCTGCTCGCGCTCGTCGGCCGCCCGCGTCAGGTGCTGACCCGCGACCAGTTGCTCGATCTGACGCAAGGGCGCGAGGCCGCCGCATTCGATCGCTCGATCGACAATCAGATCAGCCGCTTGCGGCGCAAGATCGAAGTCGATCCCAAATCGCCCGAGATCATCAAGACGGTATGGGGCGGCGGCTACACCTTCGCGGCGGAGGTCACCCGGCTGTGAGCCCGCGCCGGTGACGCGCTGGCCGCGCAGCCTCGCGGGGCAGATGGCGCTGCTCGTCGCGGCGGCCTTGTTCGTCGCACAGGCAGTCAATTTCGCGCTGATCGTGCGCGATCGATCGGCCAGTCGCCTCCAGCAGGCCTCCGCCATTCCTGCGCTGCGCATCGCCGATGCGATCGGGCGCGAAGCCGGCGGGCAGCCGATCGCCGGCGATCGCGGCCGCATCCGCCGCGTCGACACCAACCCGATCCCCGCCGATCTGCCGCGTCGCGCCGATGTCGCGGCGGCGGTGCGTGCCAATCTTGTGCGGATGGGGGTCGCAGCCGGGCAGGTCGATGCCGCGGTGATCCACCTGCCGCCCCGCGCGCGCGACGACGGGGGCATGCACACCGGTCGTCGCGGCCCGCGCCGCATGCTGCTGATCGCGGTCGAGCAGCCGGGGCACGGCTGGCTGGTCGCACGCGCCTTCTGGCCCGATGCCGGGCCGGCGATCCTGTGGCGGCTCATCGCGCAGACGCTGGTGCTCTATATCGTCCTGCTCGTCCCGGTGCTGTGGCTGGCGCGGCGCATCTCGCGGCCGTTGCGTGCGCTGACGCATGATGCGCAGCGCTTCTCGCTCGGCGGTGCGGCGGCGCCGGTTCTCGAGGCGGGGCCGGCCGACGTCCGCGCGGTGATCGCCGCCTATAATGCGCTCGGCGTCCGCGTCCGCGCGATGCTCGACGAGAAGGACCGCATGCTCGGCGCGCTCGGGCACGATCTACGCACCCCGCTCGCCGCGCTGCGGGTGCGGATCGAATCGGTCGAGGACGAGGCCGACCGCGCGCGGATGGCGGATATCATCCAGGAGATGAACCGCACGCTCGACGACATCTTGAGCCTCGCGCGGCTGGGGCGCCCGAGCGAGCCGGTGACCGAGGTCGATCTCGCGGCTTTGGTCGACGCGGTGGTGGAGGATTTTCGCGATCTCGGCCATCCGGTGGCGTTCGAGGAAGCCGATCGGCTGCCGGTGCGGCTGCGCCCCTCGCTGATCCGCCGCGCGGTGCGCAACCTGATCGAGAATGCGGTGAAATACGGCGCGGGGGCCGAGGTGACGCTCGCGCCCCGCGGCGGAGCGGTGGCGGTCGTCGTCGCCGATCGCGGGCCGGGCATCCCGCCCGACCGGCTCGCCGACGTGTTCGAGCCGTTCACCCGGCTGGAAAACTCGCGCAACCGCGAGACCGGCGGGATCGGTCTCGGTCTCGCCCTCGCCCGCGCAATCGCCCGCGAAGCGGGGGGCGATGTATCGCTCGCCAACCGGGATGGCGGCGGGCTGGAAGCGGTGCTGACGCTGCCCGTGCGGTGAAGCATTGAATTTTTGCGGCAGAACGCGCCGTTTATTTGGCGTTTTGCAATTTGGCAGGAATTCGCAATTACGCATGCGTCATGAACTGCCGCATCCGCCGCGCCTGCCTCGTCGCGCTCCCGCTTTTGGTGGCGGGCTGCGGCGACTCGGGCGGCGGCGGCGGGCTGAGCGTCAGCCAGCCGGCGGCGACTCCCTCACCTTCGCCCTCGCCCAGCTCATCGCCGACCTCTTCGTCGACGCCGGGAAGCTGGGCGCAGCAAGCCGCGGCGCTCTATGATGCGCAGCCGAATGTTTCGACCTGCAGCTCGGGCACGCTCAAGGCGAGCGTGAAGGCCAACTTCCTCTCTAACCTCAACACGTTGCGCGCGCTGCACAATCTGCCGCCGGTCGTCTATTCGAACGACGAGGACAGTCAGGAGCAGGATTCGTCGCTGATGATGGCGGTGGCGCGGCAGTTGAGCCATTCGCCGTCGTCGACCTGGCAATGCTATAGCGCGAGCGGCGCGGGGGGCGCCGGCGCGAGCAATCTCGTCGGGGTATGGGGCAGCAATACCGCGTTCGACAGCGACGACGATTATCTGGCGCTGTGGATGACCGAGAATGGCGCCGCCGATATCGGCCATCGCCGCTGGATCCTCGATCCGTTCCTCGGCAAGACATCCTATGGTCGCGTCTCGATCGTGCTGGCCGACGGCAGCCGCGCCAGCGCCGCCTCGATGCGGGTGCTGAACTTCAACGCCGCCCCTGCGGTGCCGAGCGGCGTCCCCGCGTTCGTCGCTTATCCTTATGGCGATTATCCGCAGCGTTATTTCGGTGCATCGGATTATCTGTCGTTCACCGCGATCGCGAGCACGCTCGGGGTGTGGGCCAATCAGAGCGTCAGCTTCGCCAGCGCCACGGTGACCGTCACCGGCCCGTCGGGCGCGATGCCGGTCACCGACGTCAGCACCGACAATCTCGGCTATGGCGTGCCCAACAGCATCCAGTGGCGCGTCACCGGGCTGCAGCCGGCGGTTAGCTATTCGGTGACGATCAACAACGTCTCCGGCGCGCCGAAGACGAGCTACAGCTATACGTTCCGGATGGTGCCGTAGGGCCGATTGCAATCGCACCCTGTTTCGGCTAGGGGCGCCGCTTCCTCGCGAAAATCGTGGAAAGCTTGCGGGAGGGCGCATGCCCGCTCGGACCGCTAAACTTGAAACCAGGCCGTCCCCCTTACCCAAGGGAGCGGCCGGATTGAGAGAGTGACATGGCAAAGAAGATTACCGGCTATATCAAGTTGCAGGTGCCCGCCGGCGCCGCAAACCCGTCGCCGCCGATCGGCCCGGCGCTGGGTCAGCGCGGCGTGAACATCATGGAATTCTGCAAGGCGTTCAACGCCCAGACGCAGGACATGGAAAAGGGCGCCCCGCTCCCCACCATCATCACCGTCTATGCCGACCGCTCGTTCTCGTTCGAGACGAAGACGCCGCCGGCCACCTTCCTGATCAAGAAGGCGCTGAACCTCAAGTCGGGCTCGAAGGAGCCGGGCAAGGTGAGCGCGGGCAAGATCAAGCGTTCGCAGCTGGCGGAAATCGCCGAGGCCAAGATGAAGGACCTCAATGCGAACGACATCGATGCCGCGACCAAGATCATCGAAGGCAGCGCGCGGGCCATGGGCCTCGAAGTGGTGGAGGGCTGAACATGGCGAAGCTGACCAAGAAGCATAAGGCGATCCAGATCGATCGCGAGAAGCTGCACGGCGTCGACGAGGCGATCGCGCTGGCCAAGGCCAATGCCACCTCGAAGTTCGACGAGACGATCGAGATCGCGCTGAACCTCGGCGTCGATCCGCGTCACGCCGACCAGATGGTCCGTGGCGTCGTCACGCTCCCGGCCGGCACCGGCAAGACGGTGCGCGTCGGCGTGTTCGCCAAGGGCGCGAAGGCCGATGAGGCGCGCGCTGCCGGTGCGGACGTCGTGGGCGCCGAGGATCTGATGGAAACGATCCAGGGCGGCACGATCGATTTCGACCGCTGCATCGCGACCCCGGACATGATGGGCGTCGTCGGCCGTCTCGGTAAGGTGCTCGGCCCCAAGGGCCTGATGCCGAACCCGAAGCTCGGCACCGTGACGATGAACGTCGCCGAGGCGGTGAAGGCGGCCAAGGGCGGCCAGGTCGAATATCGCGTCGAAAAGGCCGGCATCATCCACTCCGGCATCGGCAAGGCGAGCTTCGCCGCCGAAGACCTGCGTCGCAACTTCGACGCGCTGGTCGATGCGGTGATCAAGGCCAAGCCGTCGGGCGCCAAGGGCAAGTATGTCCGCAAGATCGCGGTCAGCTCGACGATGGGCCCGGGGATCAAGGTCGACGTGGCGGAAGTCGCCGGCGCCTGAGCCGACGTTTCCGGTCGCAAGACCAATGAAGGGCCGGGAGCGATCCCGGCCCTTTCTTTTTGGGGCGCGCGCTTCGGCGCCTCCTTAGTGTTCCCGCGAAGGCGCGAGCCCAGTCTGGGCCCCGCCTTCGCGGGAACACAAGCGAG
>NZ_MKRR01000120.1:0-10432 GCF_001897045.1 Sphingomonas sp. 66-10 | reverse complement strand
CTTCGCCCGCTCGCCATCGCGCTGCTCGCCTCCACCGCCACGCCCGCTGCGGCGCAGACTGCCGACAATGCGCAGCCCGGCGACGTCGTCGTCACCGGGCGCGGGCTTGACGACCGCGCCGGCGATCGCGCGTTCGACACCGTGACGATCGATCGCGACCGGATCACCGACAATGCCAGCGCGCGGCTGGAAAGCATCCTCGCCGATGTCGCCGGGCTCCAGCAGTTCCGCCGGTCTGACTCGCGCTCGGCCAACCCGACCAGCCAGGGCATCTCGCTGCGCGGGATCGGCGGCAACGCGTCGAGCCGCGCATTGCTGATCCTCGACGGGGTGCCGCAGGCCGATCCGTTCGGCGGCTGGGTGCCCTTCCCCGCCTATAGCGCCGAGCGGCTCGGCCGCATCCGGGTGACGCGCGGCGGCGGCAGCGGCTATTTCGGGCCGGGGGCGCTCGCCGGCACGGTGGAGATGGAGAGCGCCACCCCCGATCAGCTGTCGCCGCTGGCGATGGGGGTGGCTTATGGCAGCCGCAATTCGCTCGAGGCGGACGGCAGCGCCGCGCTGGTGCGCAGCGGCGGCTTCGCAACGATCGCCGGCAGCTATGCGCGCGGCGACGGCTTTACCCCCACCGTCCCCGAATCGCGCGGGCCGGTCGATCGCCCCGCGCCCTATGAGCAGGCGAGCGGGGCGGTGCGCGGGGGGATCTCGATCGCGCCGTCGACCGAATTGCAGGCCAATGTCAGCGCCTTCACCGATAGCCGCGATCGCGGCACCGCTTATACCGCCAACAGCAGCCAGGGCGCCGATGCGAGCCTCAGGCTGGTCGGGCGCGGCAATTGGGGGTGGTCGGTGCTGGGCTATCTCCAGACCCGCGCCTTTTCGTCGCAATTCGCCAGCATCAACCCCGCGCGCACCACCGCGACCCAGACGCTCAACCAATATAATACCCCGGCGACCGGGGTCGGTGCGCGGATCGAGGTAGCGCCGCCGATCGGCGACGGCCTGTCGCTCCGGCTCGGCAGCGATATCCGCGCGGTCTCGGGGCGCACGCAAGAGCTTTACACCTATGTCGCCGGCGCACCGACGCGGCAGCGCTATGCCGGGGGCGAGACGCGCACCGCGGGGCTGTTCGCCGACGGCAGCGCCGATCTCGGCCGGGTGACGATCGATCTCGGCGGGCGGATCGACTGGTGGCGGATCGCCGACGGCTATCTCAAGGAGCATGACCTTGCGACCGGCGCGCCGCTCACCAACGCGACCTTCGCCAATCGCGACGGCACCGAGGCGACCGGACGCGCGGGCATCGCGTGGCGACCGGTCGATGCGCTCGTCCTGCGCGGCGCGGCCTATCGCGGCTGGCGGCTGCCGACGCTCAACGAACTCTACCGCCCGTTCCGCGTCGGCGCTGACGCTACCGCCGCCAATGCCGCGCTCAACCCCGAGCGGCTGACGGGGTACGAGGGCGGCGCGACCTTCACCCCCACCGCGACGACCTCGCTCGGGGTCACCTGGTTCCATAACCGGCTCGACGATGCGATCGCCAACGTCACGATGGGGCGCGGGCCGAGGACCTTCCCCGGGGTCGGCTTCGTCGCGGCGGGCGGGGTCTATCGCGTGCGCCAGAACCTCGATGCGATCACCTCGACCGGAATAGAGGTGGAGGCGAGCTGGCGTTCGGGGCCGTTCAACGCACGCGCCTCGTGGCAGCATGTCTCCGCGCGTGTCGTCGCCTCCGGCGCCGCCGCCGCGCTCGACGGATTGCGCCCGGCGCAGACGCCGCGCGATCAGGTTTCCGGTACGCTCGGCTGGCGGTCGGGCGAGGCCTCGCTCTCCACCACGCTGCGTTATGTCGCGCGCCAGTTCGACGACGATCAGAACAGCAACGTGCTGCGTCCCGCGACGACGCTCGACGCGGTAGCGACGTTGCCGCTCGCCCGCGCCTGGACGGTCGAGGCGCGCGCCGAGAATATGTTCGACGCGCGGGTCGAGGCAGGGATCAGCGGCAACAATATCGTCGAACGGGCGACCCCGCGGACCTTGTGGCTCGGGCTGCGCTACCGGATGCGGTGATCCTTGACGCCGGCGGCGGCCGCGGTCGACAACCGCGACCAGATAAAACGGAGGCGAGGATGCCGCATTACGGCGATTATCAGACCCTGATCTACGGCGCCGGGCTCTCGGGCGTCCTGCCGACCTTGCCGGTCGATTTCGCGACCCTCAAGGCACGTGCCGAGGCGGCGATGCCCCCGGCGGTGCTCAATTACGTCCAGGGCGGGTGCGGCGATGAATTCACCCAGGACGAAAATGCCCGCGCCTTCCGCCATTGGGGGATGGTGCCGCGGATGATGGTCGATTGCACCCAGCGCGACCTGTCGACCGAACTTTTCGGCATGAAGCTCGCCTCGCCGCTGTTCATGGCGCCGATCGGGGTGACCGGGATCGTCACGCAGGACGGGCACGGCGATCTTGCCGCCGCGCGTGCCGCGGCGACGACCGGAGTGCCGCTCTGCGCCTCCACCCTCGCCAACGATCCGCTCGAGGACGTAAGGCTGGCGTGCGGCGATACGCCCGCGCTGTTCCAGCTCTATACCCCGCGCGACAAGGATGTTGCGGCGAGCCTCGTCAGCCGCGCCGAGGCGGCGGGCTATCGGGCGATCGTCGTGACGCTCGACACCTGGGTGACCGGCTGGCGGCCGCGCGACCTCAACGTCTCCAATTTCCCGCAATTGCGCGGCGCGGTGCTGACCAACTATTTCGTCGACCCCGCCTTCCGCAAATTGCTGAGCGCCCCGCCCGAAGCCGACCTGCGCACCGCGATCGGCACCTGGGGCGCGACCTTCGGCAAGGTGCTGACGTGGGACGATCTGCCGTGGCTCAAATCGCTGACCAAGCTGCCGATCGTGCTCAAGGGCATCTGCCACCCCGATGACGCGCGGCGCGCGATCGACGGCGGGGCGGACGGCATCTACGTCTCCAACCACGGCGGGCGGCAGGCCAATGGCGGGATCGCCGCGATCGACATGCTGCCGGGGGTGGCGGAGGCGGTGAAGGGGCGTGTTCCGGTGCTGTTCGATTCGGGCATCCGATCGGGCAGCGACGTGGTGAAGGCGATCGCGCTCGGCGCCGATGCGGTCGGCGTCGGGCGACCCTATAGCTACGGGCTCGCGCTCGGCGGCGCTGAGGGCGCGGCGCATGTGCTGAAATCGATCCTCGCCGAGGCCGATCTGCTGATGGCGGTCAACGGTTATCCGACGCTGGCCGCCGTCCGCGCCGAAGGGGCAAGGCGGACGGATAGATAGGACAACCTCCCTTCGCCACAACGGGGAGAGGTGCCGCAAGGTTGACTTTCGCCCCCCGCCCTGTATGAGCCCGCGCGCGTCCGGCAGCCTTGTGCCGCCGGGCACCGTCCGAGACAGCGGGTGCCGGTTAGCCGGCTTAATCTTCCCGCCGAGACGGGGACAGGATTTTTCCGGCCAGTCATCCGTGACGCGCCGGTCTGCTGCGTGAACCGCTTTCGGCGGCTCGCGTCGCTTCCCATTCCCCATCGCTGGACAACTTCGTGCGGGGCTTGCCCCGTGCGGGGAAATGCAACCGGGCGTGGGCGCAAGCCCATGCTCAGAACGTGGAGAATGGCATGGATCGTGCTCAAAAGGCCGCGGCCGTTGCCGAGCTGAACCGCACCTTTTCCGAGGTCGGCGTGGTGGTCGTCACCCGCAACCACGGAATGTCCGTCGCGCAATCGACTCAGTTGCGCAACAAGATGCGGGAAGCCGGCGCGAGCTATAAGGTCTCGAAGAACAGGCTTGCCAAGATCGCGCTCGACGGCACCGACTATCTCTCGCTGGGCGACATGCTCACGGGTCCGGTCGGTCTCGCCAGCTCGATCGACCCCGTCGCTGCGGCGAAGGTGGCGGTCGAATTCGCGAAGACGAACGACAAGTTCGAAATCGTGGGCGGGGCGATGGGCGCAAATGCGCTCGACGTGGAGGGCGTGAAGGCGCTCGCTACGCTGCCGTCGCTGGACGAGCTCCGGGCGAAGATCGTCGGGCTTCTCGTGGCACCCGCCACGAAGCTGGCGACCGTCACCCAGGCGCCCGCCGCGCAGCTCGCGCGCGTGCTCAAGGCCTATTCGGAGAAGGAAGCCGCCTGATTTCCAGGCGGTTTATTCAAGCGAAACTGGTGCCCCTCGCCGGGCACAGACATGAAGGAAGTGAACAATGGCAGACCTGAACGCGCTGGTTGACCAGCTGTCCGAACTGACCGTCCTCGAGGCGGCCGAGCTCTCGAAGCTCCTCGAAGAGAAGTGGGGCGTGAGCGCCGCTGCCGCGGTTGCGGTTGCGGGCCCGGCCGCCGGCGGCGCCGGTGGCGCGGCTGCGGCCGCCGAAGAAAAGACCGAATTCGACGTGATCCTCACCGGCGACGGTGGCAAGAAGATCAACGTCATCAAGGAGGTCCGCGCGATCACCGGTCTCGGCCTGACCGAAGCCAAGACGCTCGTCGAGTCGGCGCCGAAGCCGGTCAAGGAAGGCGTCTCGAAGGACGAGGCCGAGAAGGTCAAGAAGCAGCTCGAGGAAGCCGGCGCGACCGTCGAACTCAAGTAAGCTTCGGCATTGTCGCGGGGGTTCGCTCCCGCGGCGGGCTGACACGAAAAAAGGGCGGTTCCCTCGCGGGAGCCGCCCTTTTTTTGCCCTGTTCCCCTCCCCTTCAAGGAGGGGAGTTGCGGAATCACCGTTTCACCGTCGTCCCGTGCGCGCGGATCGCGATCGCGTCGTACATCCGCGACGGCTCGTCGAGCCACATCGGCGCGAGCTTGGCGCCGTCGGCGCGCTCGACCCCCACTGCAAAGGCTGCGGTGGTCTGCCCCGGCGCGCCGCCGGCCGCATCATAAACCGCGTTGAGCGCGACGACGGGCACGAACATCGGCCGGTCGGCGGCAGAAAGCGCGACGATCGCCTCGCGCGGCATCGTCGCCAGCCCGCGCACGACCTTCTCATCGCCCGGCGCGAGTGTGAACGGCGGGACGATCGGGCGCGCGACCGGCTCGGCATAGAGCGCATCGAGCACCGCATCCTGCCCCGGCTGCGCGCTGGTCAGCAGGATCGCGAGACGGATGTCGCGCGCGGGAGCGCTCCCCTCGTTGCGCACGGTCAGCGAGACATCGGCGGTGGCGGTGACGAGGTTCACCCCCGCGCGATGCACCGTCGGCGCGGCGAGATCGAGCCACGCGCGCTCGCTCGGCGCGGGTCGCTCGAGGAATTGCGGCGCGGCAGCAGGCGACGGCGGCGAGGGTTCGGGCAGCGGCGCGGGCTCCGGTTCGACCGGTGCGGCGGGCGGCGACGGCGGAACGAAGCGCGCCGGCGCCGGGCGTTGCGCCACCTCGGCTGCCTCCGCCGCCACGCGGCGGCGACGCCAGAGGAAAAACGCGATGATCAGCACCAGCAGCCCGCCGATCGCCGCCGGCACCAGCCATTTGGGCCAGCCGCTCGTCCCGGCGTCCGGCAAAGTCGGGACCGCGATCGGGGTCGCGGACGGCGTCGGCGTAGCGCTAGGCGATGCGATCGGCGCGGTGCCGAGCGACACCGCCGGGGTCGGGGTAGGAGTCGGCGTGGGTTCGGGCGCAACCGCCGGGGCGGCGACGGGCGCCGATCGCGCGCGCGGTGTCGCGGTCGGCTGCGGCGTCGCGCGGACGATCGGGCGCGGCTCGACCTCGCGGCGCGCGGGCGGCGTCGGGGTCGGTTGCGCGGTGGGCACCACGACCGGCACGGGCGTCTCGGAAACCGTGGGCGGCAATTGCATCGTGATGACCGGCGGCGGCATCGTCGCGACCGGCGCATTGCCCGGGCTGGGCGTCGCATTGCTCTGCGGCGCCGCCTGCGCGATCGCCTGCACCGACGCCTGCCCGCCCAAAAGCGCCGCCGCGGCCAGCGCCAACCCCGTCGTACCGATCTTCATCCCGCGCGCGTTATCCGCTCGAAGCTTAACCTTAGCCAACGATCACTTCTCCGCCGGGACGACCGGCAGCCACACCGCGCTCGCCGCCGCGCCGCCACGCATCAGGGTGACCGTCGCCTTCTGATAATCGGCCTGCTTCGCGAGGAAGATGTTGGACACGAACTTCTGCGGGTTGCGGTCGTAGAGCGGGAACAGCGACGATTGCACCTGCACCATGATGCGATGCCCCGGCTGGAACACATGGTTCACCGTGGGCAGGCGGAAACGATAGCGCTGCACCTTGTTCGCCGGGATCGCCGACGGATGCGCGAAGCTCTCGCGATAGCGCCCGCGGAAGATATCGAGGCTGATCGCGAGCTGATAGCCGCCTTTCCTGGGGTCATTGGCATATTCGTCGGGGTAGACGTCGATCACCTTGACCACGAAATCGCCGTCGGTGCCGGTCGTCTTGGCGAACAGCTCGGCGATCGGCGCGCCGGAGACGCGCACCGGCGCGGTGAGCGGCGCGGTCTGATAGGTCATCACATCGGGGCGCCCGTCGACCGCGCGCTGATCCTGCACCAGCCACGATTTCCAGCGATCGCCGTCGCCCAGGTTCACCGGGCGCGGCAGATGCGGCACCGGCTTGGCCGGATCGGAGACATAGCTGTCGCCCCCTGCCCCGCCCTTGTCGAAGCCCAGCCCGCCGTCGGCCTCGAGATAGATCGGCTTCAACGGCGCGGCGCACCCCGTCTCGCAAGCGAGCGGCCATTGCGCGAGGCTGTCCCAATGGTTCTCGCCGCTATTGTAGATCAGCGCCTGCGGCGGGGTGAACGCGGGGCGGCCGTCGCGCAGATATTGGTCGAAGAACGGGAACAGATATTTCTCGCGCCACTCGGTCGCGGTGTCGCCGTTCCATTTGAAATCGCCGAGCGACGAGCCGTCGTAATTCGCCTGGCTATGCCGCCACGGCCCCATGACGAGGAAATTGCTGCCGAGCTTGCCCTTGGCCTTCAGCGCCTCCCACGTATGGATCGCGCCATACATGTCCTCCTGATCCCACAGCCCCTGTTCCCACATCGTCGGGACATCGGAAGGATTGGCGGCGATGAGCTTGTCGAGCGCCTGCCCCTGCCAGAATTCGTCATAGGCTGGATGCGCGACCATCCGCTGCCAGAAAGGCAGAGCGGCATAACCCGACTTCTCCGCCCAGGCCCCTGCGGAGCCGATGCGGCGGAATTGGTCGTAATCGTCGTAAAAGCCCGAGGCCGGCTCGGGCGCGCCGCCCTTGAACCCGGTCTGCGAGCCGAGCCAGCCGATATTGGCGAGGCGGAACGCGCCGTAGTGGAACCAGTCGTCTCCCATCCAGCCGTCGATCATCGGGCTTTCCGGCGCGGCGACCTTGAGCGCGGGATGCGGGTGGAGCAGCGCCATCACCACCGTCAGCCCCTCATAGGAGGAGCCGAGCATCCCGACGCGGCCGTTGGTTTCGGGGAGGTTGGCCTTGTTGACCAGCCAGTCGATCGTATCCCAGGCGTCGGTGGGATGATCTACCTTGGTCGGGTTGAGCGGGCCGATCACCGGGCGGGTAACGACATACTCCCCCTCCGACCCATATTTGCCGCGGATATCCTGGAACACGCGGATATAGCCGGCGCGGACGAACGGCTCGTCGCCCTGCGGCAGGACCGATACCATATTCGGGCTCGCCATCCGCTGCGCACGCGCCGAGGCATTATAGGGGGTGCGCGTGAGCAGGATCGGCGCGTTGGTCGCGCCCTTGGGGATGACGATGACGGTGTGGAGCTTCACCCCGTCGCGCATCGGGATCATCACGTCGCGCTTGATATAATCGTCGGCCTGGGTGGGGTAAGCGAAATTGGCCGGGATATCCCCGCCGACCTGCGGCGCGCTGACCTGTTGCGCGGCAAGCGGCGCGGCGGTGAGCGCAAGGGCGGCGAGGATCAGGGATTTGCGATGCATCTGTGTGTCTGCCCCGTTCGGGAAGAAGGATGCGCTGCGTTATGCCGGGTCGGGCGGCGGGATCAACCGCGCCAGGCCACTTCGTCATCCCCGCGAAGGCGGGGATCCATTCGCGCAGGTCGGGGAAAGAAACGTGAGGCCAGCCAGAATGGATTCCCGCCTTCGCGGGAATGACGGCGTTGTGGGAGGAATGACTGGAACCCCTCATTGACGTTGTTGGACCGGCATCCTATATCGCGCCTCTTGCTGGAGCTTCGGGACATGATGCGGCGTCGCGCACCGTATCGGACGAATGGGAGTTTCCGGTTTCATAGACGCTACAGGCTGCCGTCGCCCCGCCCGGGGAAGGACTGCGGCCTTTTGGCGTCCGTTCACGCGCTCGAACGGTTTTTGACTGAGGGCTGACAGCTACATGGCAACCAAGGCGATCGAGGGCGCGACCACGCCCAAGCGGCGCATCCGCAAGGTGTTCGGCAACATCCACGAAGTGGTGCAGATGCCGAACCTCATCGAGGTCCAGCGCGAGAGCTACGAACAGTTCCTGCGCTCCGATCCCTCGATCGGCTATGTCTCCGGTCTGGAAAAGACGCTGCGCAGCGTGTTCCCGATCCGCGATTTCGCCGGCACCGCCGAGCTCGATTTCGTCAATTACGAACTCGAGCCGCCGAAGTTCGACGTCGAGGAATGCCGTCAGCGCGGCATCACCTATGCGGCGCCGATGCGCGTCACGTTGCGCCTGATCGTGTTCGAGGTGGATCCGGATACGGAAACCCGCTCGGTGCTCGATATCAAGGAGCAGGACGTCTACATGGGCGACATGCCGCTCATGACCGAGAACGGCACCTTCTTCATCAACGGCACCGAACGCGTCATCGTCAGCCAGATGCACCGCTCGCCGGGCGTGCTGTTCGATCACGATCGCGGCAAGACCCACGCGTCGGGCAAATATCTGTTCGCGGCGCGGGTGATCCCGTATCGCGGCTCGTGGCTCGATTTCGAGTTCGACGCCAAGGATATCGTCAACGTCCGTATCGACCGTAAGCGTAAGCTTCCGGTGACGGCGCTGCTTTATGCGCTCGGCCTCAACTCCGAGGAAATCCTCAACCATTTCTACAACCGCCTCACCTTCGTCCGCGGCGAAGGCGGGTGGAAGATCCCGTTCCAGGCGGAAAGCTGGCGCGGCGTGAAGCCGATGTTCGACATCGTCGACGCCAATTCGGGCGAGATCGTCTTCCCGGCCGGGCAGAAGATTTCCCCGCGCGCCGCGAACAAGGCGTCGAAGGACGGCCTCACCGACCTCTTGATCCCGACCGAGGAAATCTTCGGCCGTTATTCGGCCTATGACCTGATCAACGAAGCGACCGGCGAGATCTACGTCGAGGCGGGCGACGAGATTTCGCCCGAGAACCTCGAAAAGCTCGACAAGGCGGGCGTCGATCGCATCGAATTGCTCGATATCGATCACGTCACCACCGGGCCATGGATCCGCAACACGCTCAAGGCCGACAAGGCCGAGGAGCGCGAGCAGGCACTGTCCGACATCTATCGCGTGATGCGCCCCGGCGAGCCGCCGACGCTGGAGACCGCCGAGGCGTTGTTCGCCGGGCTGTTCTTCGATCCGGACCGCTACGACCTGTCGGCGGTGGGCCGCGTCAAGCTCAACATGCGCCTCGATCTCGACACCGATGACAGCGTCACGACGCTGCGCACCGAGGATATCCTCGCGGTGGTCAAGACCCTCGTCGACCTGAAGGACGGCAAGGGCGAGATCGACGACATCGACAATCTCGGCAACCGCCGCGTGCGTTCGGTGGGCGAGTTGCTCGAGAACCAGTATCGCGTCGGCCTGCTGCGCATGGAACGCGCGGTGAAGGAGCGCATGTCGTCGGTCGACGTGTCGACGGTGATGCCGAACGACCTGATCAACGCCAAGCCGGCGGTCGCCGCGGTGCGCGAATTCTTCGGCTCGTCGCAGCTGTCGCAGTTCATGGACCAGACCAACCCGCTCTCCGAAGTGACGCACAAGCGTCGCGTCTCGGCGCTCGGGCCGGGCGGTCTCACCCGCGAGCGCGCGGGCTTCGAGGTCCGCGACGTTCACCCGACGCATTACGGCCGTATCTGCCCGATCGAGACGCCGGAAGGCCCGAACATCGGCCTGATCAACAGCCTCGCCTCGTTCAGCCGCGTCAACAAATACGGCTTCATCGAGACGCCCTACCGTCGCGTGGTCGACGGCAAGGTGACCGGCGAGGTCGTCTATCTCTCCGCGATGGAGGAGGCGAAGCACACGATCGCGCAGGCCAACGCCGAAGTCGATCGTGACGGCCGGCTGATCGAGGAACTGATCTCGGCGCGTCAGGCCGGCGAATTCCTGATGGCGCTGCCCGAGACGATCACGTTGATGGACGTGTCGCCGAAGCAGCTCGTCTCGGTCGCCGCCTCGCTGATCCCGTTCCTCGAGAACGACGACGCGAACCGCGCGCTGATGGGCTCGAACATGCAGCGCCAGGCGGTGCCGCTG
>NZ_MKRR01000119.1:0-981 GCF_001897045.1 Sphingomonas sp. 66-10 | reverse complement strand
GCGCCGAGATGGCTGCGGTGGTGGCGCAGGCGCGGGCCCGGCTCGCGCGCTATACCGGCGACCCCGACCCGCAGGCGACGGGCGACCCGCCGATACTCGATGTCGATCCGATCCGGCTGCGGGCCGGGATCGATGCGCTTCCCGCCGTGCGCGCGCAGGACGCGCGGATCGCAGTCGCCGAAGCGGACGTGCGCCTCGCGCGCGCCGACAAGCGCTCCGACTGGAAGGTCGGCGTCACCTATGGCCGGCGCGATCCCATGTACGGCGACATGGCCTCGGTCGGCGTGTCGATCGACCTGCCAATGTTCGCCGGCAAGCGCCAGAATCCCAGGATCGCTGCCAGCGAGAGCCTTGTGCAAGGGGGTCGGTTCGACCGCGAGGCGATCCGCCGCGAGCTGGTGGCGCAACTCGACGCCGATCTCGCAGACCATGCCATGCATCTCTCCCGGTTGCGCAATGCCCGCGAGACGCTGGTGCCCCTCGCCAGGCGCCGCGCCGAACTCGACCGCGACAGCTATGCCGCGGGCAAGCTCGACCTGGGAACCGCGCTGCTCTCGACCCTGGCGCTCGCCGAGGCCGAGGTCGAAACGCTCAACCGCGAGGCCGATGTCGCGCGCGACGCGGTCCGTATCAACATCACTTATGGGGAGGAGCGGCCATGACGCTCAAGTCGGACACAGTGCGCTGGGGCGCATCGATCCTTGTCGTCGCGCTGGCCGCCGGTGGCGCGGGCTATTGGGCGGGCCACAGGTCGCCGCAACCGCAGGCCGCCGCGTCCGGCGAGGCGGGCACAGGCTCGGGCAAGGTGCTCTACTGGTACGACCCGATGTTTCCCAACCAGAAGTTCGACAAGCCCGGCAAGTCGCCGTTCATGGATATGCAGCTTGTGCCCAGATATGCCGACGGCGAAAGTGCCGGCGCGGCGCCCGGGGTGACGGTCGATCCCTCCGCGCGCCAGAGCCTCGGCCTGCGCGTGGCCGA
>NZ_MKRR01000118.1:0-1133 GCF_001897045.1 Sphingomonas sp. 66-10 | reverse complement strand
CGGCGGGTCAGGATGCGGTCCTGGGCGACGCGGCCGAAGCGTATCCAGTGCTCCAGCTTCTTCTCGATCCAGGTCAGCTCGACATGGGTGAGGCCGTCGCGGGCGAGCGCGCTGAACGCGCCGCCGCCGCGCACGGCGGGGGGCTGATCGTCGATCATGGGAGGTCTCCGGGGATGAGGCTCGCGACGGGGGCGGTGCGAGGGCGGCGACCTGGCCGCTGCGCGAGCGTCGAGCCGGCGAGCAAGGCCGCGCTGTCCACAGCCGCGCGCGCCGTTAGCAAGAATCCGAAGGATTCTTTTCTATTAGCACCGTTAGAAGTGGTGCGATTCCGCGAGGATTTCTGCGGGTTTGCGAGGCCCGCGCGTTCTCGAAAGTCCGTGTCCGGCGTTCTTGATCGTCCGAATCCGGCTGTTCCCGATAGTCCGAACCTCATGGCCAGTTCTCCACAGGCTTGAGGCCGACGCGGCGCATGGCGGCGTCGAACGGATCGACGGGGACGGGAGCGAAGTTCAGCCGGTCGCGGCCGAGCGCATGTTCGAGCGTGAGGACGTAGCCGGGGAGCGGCTGGCGCGCGACGATGGCGCGCAGCTCGAACGCGAACCGGCGCAGCGGCGAGAGCACGCCGGATTTGAGGTAAAGGTGCGGAACGTCGAAGCTCCAGCCGCCGCTCTGCCGTCCGCCATGCTTGCGCACGATGCGGTAGAGCCAGCGTTCGAGGCCGCCCGTCAGGTCGAAATAGGCGCGGTCGATGGTCAGCACGAGCGCGCGGTCGAGCACGCCGGCATAGAACCAATCGGGCAGGATCAGCTCGATCCCGAGCGCACGGCCGTTGCCGTCCGCCAGCTCGCGCCATTCGTTGATCCACGAGAAACGATGGCGGCGGCGCTGGTGCTGCTGCCGGATCGAGGTGGCGACGGTGGTGGATTGCAGGCGGTCGAGCGCGGCCTTCAGCCGCTCGTAGCTCGCCTTGCCGGTGCCGCGCCGGGTGAACGCCAGTATCTCGTGCGGCGTCGTCACCATAAGGCGCGAGGTCGGCCGTCCGGCGTCGCGCGCCTCGATGAGCTGGCTCGCCGCCCATATCAGCACGTCGGCGTCCCAAATAGTCGCCATGCCATGCTCGGGCACGGCCTCGA
>NZ_MKRR01000117.1:0-1114 GCF_001897045.1 Sphingomonas sp. 66-10 | reverse complement strand
GCCGTCCTTCGGCATGGCCAGCGTGACGGTGCCGGTCTTGCCCTTGTCCTTGCCGGACAGGACGATCACGCGGTCACCCTTCTTGATCTTCGCGGCGGCCATTACAACACCTCCGGCGCAAGGCTGATGATCTTCATGTGCTTCTTGGCGCGCAGCTCGCGAACCACCGGGCCGAAGATACGGGTGCCGATCGGCTCCTCGTTCTTGTTGACCAGCACCGCAGCGTTGGAGTCGAAGCGGATCACCGACCCGTCGGCGCGGCGAATGTCCTTCGCCGTGCGCACGATGACGGCGCGATGCACGTCGCCCTTCTTCACGCGGCCACGCGGCTGCGCTTCCTTGATCGACACCACGATGATGTCGCCAACGCTGGCCGTGCGGCGCTTCGAGCCACCCAGCACCTTGATGCACTGCACCCGCTTCGCGCCGCTGTTGTCAGCGACGTCGAGATTGGACTGCATCTGGATCATTGATCCGATTCCTTCCGTTCATGGCGCCGGATACCGACCCGGCGCCGCCTTCAAAATTTCCGCCCGCTCACGCGGGCGAACGATCACGCGGTCTCGTCGATCACGACCTCGGCCGGGGTCGCGCGGGCGTTCACCCGATCGATCACCTTCCAGGTCTTGAGCTTGGAGATCGGCTTGGTCTCTTCGATCCGCACCGTCTCGCCGGCCTTGTACTCGTTCGCCTCGTCATGGGCGTGATACTTCTTCGAGCGGCGAATGATCTTGCCGTAGAGCGGGTGCTTGACCTTGCGCTCCACGTTGACGACCACCGTCTTCTCGCCCTTGTCCGAGACGATCACCCCGGTCAGCACGCGCTTCGGCATGTCTTCTCGTCCTCTTACTTAGCCGCTGCGGCGCGCTGCGCCTGCAGGGTCTTGATGCGGGCGATGTCCTTGCGGACCTCGCGAACGCGGCTCGGCTTCTCGAGCTGGTTGGTCGCCGCCTGGAAGCGCAGGTTGAACTGCTCGCGCTTCAGCTGGCCCAGCGCTTCGCCGAGCTGGTCGTCGGTCTGCCCGATGAAATCAGTCTTCTTAGCCATCTCACTCGCCTCCGAGGTGCGACGTGTCGCCGAGACGCGCCACGACCTTGGTCTTGATCGGGAGCTT
>NZ_MKRR01000116.1:0-5554 GCF_001897045.1 Sphingomonas sp. 66-10 | reverse complement strand
GCGTGCGAGCGCGACCTCAAGGGCACCTTCGCGCCCAACCCGGCCGGTGACCAGCTGCGCGAGGATGCCGAAGGGGCTGTCTATCGCGCCGGCTTCTTCATCGCGGACGGGACCGGCGTCGGCAAAGGCCGGGAAGGGGCGGGCATCATCCTCGACCAATGGAATAGAGGACGGCGTCGGGCCATCTGGATTTCCCGCAGCTCGGCCCTCATCGAAGATGCCCGGCGTGACTGGAGCGCGCTCGGCGGCCTGCCCATCGATATCCAGCCGCTCGACGCCTTCCCGCTGGGTGAGGCCGTCAGCATGGACAGCGGCATCCTCTTTCTCACCTACGCGACCCTGCGTTCGCAACGCCACGACCGGGCGTCGCGCCTTCAGCAGCTGCTCGACTGGGCGGGTGCCGATTTCGAGGGGGTGATCCTGCTCGACGAATCCCATGCGCTCGGCAACGCCGCGGGCACCGAGACCGACTTCGGCGTGGCAAAGGGCTCCGAGCAGGGATTGGCCGGTGTCCGCCTGCAGAATGCATTGCCACGATCCCGGGTTATCTATGTCTCGGCAACGGGCGCCACCAAGCCCGAAAACCTGAGCTATACGGCGCGGCTAGGCCTGTGGGGTCCGGGCACCGCGTTTCAGGACCGCGATGCATTCCTCGCTGCGATGGAAGAAGGCGGCATCGCGGCGATGGAGATCGTGGCGCGCGATACCAAGGCGATGGGCCTCTATACCGCTCGCGCCCTCAGCTTCGCCGGCGTCGAATATGACCCGCTCGAGCATAAGCTCACCCCCGACCAGATAGCGATCTACGATGCCTATGCCGATGCATGGGCGATCTTATGGCGAGCTGCGCATAAGATCGTTTATCGCGAGGAAGCGGTAATGCGAAGGAACGCGGCGTAGGCCTGCGACGCTGCGGAGCATTTCGCCACGTCCTTCACATTATTCTACAGGGTGTCGAGCCATTCCATCAGACTGGCATCTCGCTTCCACGAAGGTGGCACGTTGCTCGCCGCCGGGGCGCAGACCTGTTCCAGCGCCTTGCGTTTGGTCTCCAGATTGGCCTGAGCATAGTGATTGGTCGTATCGAGGCTGACGTGCCCGAGCCAACTGCGGATGACGGTGATATCGACCCCGGCGGCAACGAGGTGGACGGCGGTCGCGTGCCGGAAGCTGTGAGGCGTAACGTGTTTTGACTGGAGGGTCAGCGTCGATTTCGCGGCTTGTCCCACGTAAGCGTTGAGCTTGAACCGCACGCCTGAGGCTCCGAGCGGTTCACCGTATCGATTGACGAAGATCCGTTCATCGGGCGCACGCGGCTGTCGCTCCAGCAGCTTCCTGAGCAATGCCACGGTTTCTGGCCAGAGCGGGCAGATGCGTTCCTTGCGCCCCTTGCCGTAAAGACGAACGAAGTTCGGTGCATCGAACCGGATTGCTCCGGGACAGAGGTCGAGCGCCTCCTGGATTCTCGCACCACTGTTGTAGAGGAACGAGAGCAGTACATGGTCGCGCAGCCCTTCGAGTGTCGATCGGTCGGGCTGGGCGAGTATGGCCTCGACCTCCTCGGGCTCGAGGTAATACGGCGCGGGGGTGGGCTCCCGCTTCAACGGTACAGCCAGTACCTCTGAGCACTGCGCGATGTATTCCGGATTTTTGTCCGCCACGAAGCTGAAGAAGCTGCGGATGGCGGCCAGTCGGCAGTTCCGCGTGCCGATCGTGGTCTTGCGGCCATGCTCGGTATGATGAAGGAACGCGCGCACCTCGCCGGCCGAGACGTCGGTGAGCATCAGTCGCGCAACCCCGCAGCCTTTTCGCTCCGCGACGAACCGAAGCAGCAGCCGCCAGGCGTCGCGATAAGAGCGGATCGTGTGGATTGACGCGCTGCGCTGCTCGGCCAGCCACTCCTGGAAGAACGCCCGCAACAACGCGGGCAAGGGATTGCCTTTCTTCATAGCCGTACCTCCATGCCGAGGCACGGGGCGCCGAGCGCGCGGAACCGTTCACTGGCTTCCTGTAACAGCTCCTGCGTGACGGTGATGTAGACCAGCGTGGAGTGAAGATCCCGGTGGCCCATGTAAGTTGATAGGAAGTGCAGCTTTTCCTGCGGGTTAATGCCGGATCGGTACCATTGGAGGATTCGATTCACCACCATCGAGTGACGCAGGTCATGAACACGAGGTCCCGTTCGCCCCGAAGCAGGTTTGAGCCCAGCACGACGCATGACGTTGGTGATCATCGTTGTTACCGCCTCGGGACTGTAGCGGCCATTAAAGTGAGCATGCCAGAACAGCCCTGATTGCAGGTCCTGAGACGCGCCGGCGCGCCGCCTTGCATCGATGTAGGCGTGCAGCTCAACCAGGACGCTGTTGGATAGCGGCAATATCCTGGTCTTGTAGAACTTCGTTTCCCGGATCGTGATCGTGCCCGCTTGCAGGTCCACGTCACCAAGATCGAGCCATGCCAGTTCGCTTCGCCGTAGCCCGGCGCAATAGGCCAGCATTATCATGGTGTAGAGGGTCAACGGCCGCAGCGGAGCGTCCGGCGACGGATAAGTCCGGGCGGTATCGAGCATACGCCGAACGTCAGCGGGGCTGAAGATATGCGGACGCCTATGGTCACGCCTGATTTCCGTCTCAGGCCGGATGTTGAACGGCTTCGGTGGGATGGTCGGATCAAGGCGGAACCGCGCTTTGGTCAGGATGCGCGCTAGCTTCTGGCATTCCGCCGCGTGGTTGCGGGTCGGCTTGGCAGCCGCCCAACTCGTAAGCATTGCCTCAAGTGGTTTCTTTGCTAGCTCCGGATGGACCTGAAGGAACCGATCGAACCGCAGCAGCCAGTGAGCTTGTGCTTCATATTGATATCCCCTGCTGCGCATCAGCATGACATGGTCGCGCATGAAGTCCCCCAGTACGCTGCCGAAGGGCACCGGCCGTCGTAACGCGGCCAAGGCCTCGTCGGGATTGGGCGAAGCCAGCGCCCTCCAGATCGGCTTGTTTTGTTTGACGTTGTACTGACTGCGCAACAACGCGATGGGGTTGTTGGCGATCCGCCCGATTTCCACGAGGTGGTCGAGGAAGCGATCCACGATGCAGACCTGGTTAAGCAGCGTCCGCAAGCGCCAACGCTTTTCCATGTCTCTCAGCCAGGCGGTGAGCATCTGCCGGTCAACCGCCGGATGACACCGGGCTGCATCCTCGAAGCTGCGAAGGAACCAGCGATACGTTGGCCTGCTTCCCGACCGGAACTGCGATTTTTCCAGGAAGATATTGACGAGGGTGCGATCGGGATCGTGCCAAGCGCTCATGACAGCACCTCCGTTCCCGGTACATCGAGCGCCACGGCTCGGAGATCATCTGTCGCCAGCTTGAGGTAGGTATTGGTGGATTCGGTGGATCGATGCCCAAGCAGGTCGCCGATCAGTTTTTGCGGCACAGACGCCCGCAGCATTTCGACCGCACGCGCGTGGCGGAAGACATGCGGCCCCCGCTTTCCTGACGGCTTGACGCCTGCGGCCGCCAACCGGCTGCGGACCATACCGTACAGGTTTGTCATTGCGATGTAGGGCGCGAGGGTTCGGATGAAGATTTCCCGGACCTCGACCTGCGGGCGCCCAAGTCGGAGATAGCCAAGGAGGGCTTCACCGACAGGCACCAATAGCGGCAGGTAGGAGTACGCATTGGTCTTGGTATGGCGGATGCGCAGGAATTCCCCGTGCCAGTTCACGTCTTCGAGGCGAAGCCGGCAAATCTCACCTTCGCGCAACCCATATGTGGCAAGTAACTGAAGTATCGCATAATCGCGTAGTCCCCGCGGCGATTTGTCCATCCTCGTTGTCGCCAGCACTGCGACGATTTGCTCGTTGTCCAGCGTCGAGGGCACATCTTCGTAGGCATAGAGCATGGGGCCGATGATGTGCGGCGTGAGATCGGCCGGAACGCGCCCCGTTCGATGCAGATAGCGCACCACCGAGCGGAGACGCTCAGCGACATCGGCTAATGATTTTCGCCGTAAGCCCGGCGCGCGCATGTCCATGTAGAGATCGACATCCACGACGCTCAATGTCTGGAGACTGCCAGCACCGCCGCGGTCGAACTGCCATCGCAGGAAGTTTCGGGCCTCCCACATAAGCGCCGCAATGGTCGCATTTGCTAAGCCGCGCTCCTCGCGCAGCCATGCCTCGTACTCGCAGCAGATCGCCTGTCGGACTGCGGCATCCGGACCGATCAGCTCCGCCTCAGGGGGCCATTTGCCTTGGGCAAGGCGAAGGAGCTTGGCGATCGCAGTGCGCGGCAACATATGCCAGCGCACGCTGGGCAGCCGACCATACTCGGCCGCAAAGTCCCGCGCTGCATAGGCAAAATATTGAGCAACCTGCGCCGGCGTCACAGTGGCGACTTGGATATCGCACTCGGCCAGATAATCGAGAAACGCGCGTGCGTAGAGGCGATGGTTCGCTACGACCACCGGGTTGTAATTCTGCGTCGTGAGCAAATTCGAAAGTTCGGCGATCAGTTCGTCGTGTAATTTCAGCATGATTGACTCCTCAGCTGGTCCAGAGACCGCCGAGGTTCGCAATCAAAATAATGCGCAGCAACTTCGTGCCGCACCCCTGGAATCCCGCGCCTACGCCGCGTTCCTTCGCATTACCGCTTCCTCGCGATAAGCGATCTTATGGCGAGCTGCGCATAAGATGGACCAGGCATCGGCATAGACGTCGTAGATGGCGACCTGATCGGGCGTCAGCGCATGTTCGAGGATCTCGTACTCTACGCCCGCGAAGGAAAGGGCGCGCGCGGTGTAGAGACCCAGTGCCTTCAGGTCGCGCGCGACAAGTTCCATGGCCGCGATCCCGCCCTCGCGGATGTCGGCGACGAAGGCCTCGCGGTTGGCGAACGCGGTTTCGGGTCCCCACAGACCCAGCCTTGTTGCATAGGCGAGGTTGTTGACGTCCGAAGCGCCGGTGGCCGAGGCATAGAGCACACGGGCACGCGGCAGGAGATTTTGCAGGCGAACCCCGGCCACGCCCTGTTCCGATCCCTTGACCTTGCCTCGCGAGCCTTCGCCACCGGCCGCGTTGGCCATGGCGTGCGCTTCATCGAAGACCAGCACGCCGGAGAAATCTTCACCCGCCCACGCGAGAATCTGATCAAGTCGCGTCGCATCGTTCCGGCCTGATCGCAGCGTCGGATAGGTGACGAAGAGAATACCATCGCCCATCGCCACCGGGGCGCCCAGTTTCCAGGTGGCCAGAGGCTGGATGTCGATGGGAAGGCCCCCCAACGCGGTCCAGTCCCGCCGCGCATCCTCGAGCAGTGCCTCGTTCTTCGATACCCAGATATGCCTGCGCTCGCCGCTTAGCCAGCGGTCGAGGATGACGCTGGCAACCTGCCTGCCCTTCCCCGCGCCGGTGCCATCGCCCAGAAAGTAGCCCATGCGGTAGGCCGCGCCCTCGGCATCGGAGGCGAGTGCGCAGCCCTTGTCTTCGGGGCGGAACTTGCCCGGCAGATCGCGCGCATGGGCGCTCGCAGCGTAGATCAGCGTTTCGGCCTGTGCTGCG
>NZ_MKRR01000115.1:133548-137442 GCF_001897045.1 Sphingomonas sp. 66-10 | reverse complement strand
GCCGCGCGCGATCGCGCTGGAAAAGGGCGGCGCGGAGCTGGAGCGGCCGTTCTTTCTGATGGAGCGGATCGACGACGGCGTGGTAGTCGGCCCGTTCGACCGCGCCGGGTTCGGCAATCATGCCGAGGCGCTGGGCGAGCAATTCTTCGCCGCGCTCGGGCGGCTCGCCGCACATGATGCGAGCGCGTCGCCGCTCGCCGCGCATCTCGACGCGCCGGCGCCCGACCAATGCTGGCGCATCGCGCTCGATTATTGGGAAAAGGTGATCGACACCGATGCGTTCGCGCCGCAGCCGATCGTCCGCGCCGCGATCCGCCGGCTGCGCGCGACGCCGCCGCCGCCCGCCGCCCGCATCGCGCTGGTTCACGGCGATTATCGTTCGGGCAATATGATGCACGACGGCGCCGGGCGGATGCTGGCGATGTTCGATTGGGAAATGGCGCATTTCGGCGATCCGCTCGAAGATCTCGGCTGGGCGCTGAACCCGGTGTGGGACCATTTCCAGCCCGGCCGCGCGTGCGGCATGGTCTCCCCCGAGCGCGCGCTGGCGATCTGGCAGGCGTCGAGCGGGGTCGTCCCCGACCCCGCCGCGCTCGACTGGTGGCGGCTGTTCAATGCGGTCAAGGGCAGCGCGATCTGGACTTCGGCGTTCCGCGAATTTGTGACCGGCGGGCGCACCGATCCGGTGCTCGGCCTCTCGGGCTGGTATGTCCAGCGCCGCCAGGATGCGGTGATCGCTGCGATGCTGTCGGGCACCCCCACCGTCCCGACCGCGCGGGACGAGGCACAGAGCGATCTCGGCCATATCCTCACCGGCACCGGGCTGACGGCTGCCGGCGCCGGCATGGCCGCGAGCGCGCACGATGCGTTCGGCGGCGCGACCTTCACGATCACCGGGGTCCTGTCGCTGCTCGCCGCGGAGGAGGCGGAGAAAGCCGCGGCGTGGCGGCTGGCCGATATCGCCGCGATGCGCGCATTGCTCGGCGACGAAGCGCCGCGCGAGGAGACGCAGGAGATGACGCTTTCCGCGCTCGACGCGCGCTGGGCTCAGCTCGCCGCGGTTTTGATCGCGCATCATGATCGCGTCGCGGCGGAGGGTGGCGACGAAAGCGCGTTGCTCGCTTTCTATCGCGAGAGTGCGGCGCGGCGCGAGCTGGCCTGGCCGGGGTAGGCGTCGCGCGTCAGAGCTGCAGCCCGAACCGCGGCCCGAGCCAGGTCATCGCCGCATAAAGCGCGATCGTCAGCGCGCATCCGGCGACGAGCGCGACCCAGAAGCCGATGCCGTGCCGCAACAGCAGCGGGATGAGCAGGAACATCGGCAGCGACGGGAGGACATACCAGAAGGTCGCCCCGGCATGCGCCGCCATATTCTCGGCATCGGGCCGATCGTGCCACAGCCACATCATCCCGAGCACCGACACCAGCGGCAGCGACGCGGTCAGCGCGCCTAAGCCGGGGTAGCGTTTCGCGAGCGTCGAGGCGATCGCGATCAATATCCCCGAAATGGCGGCCTTGAGGGCGAGGTAAAGCATGGCCCTTGTTAGAGCATCACACGTAAAATGCGATCCACCCCGGCGAAGGGGCATCCCGCAAAGTAATACTTTGCTGGGACCCCGAAGGCCGGGGTCCAGCATCGGGCCGGTCGTAACTGAACCCCGGCCTTCGCTGGGGTGGTGGTCCTCCCCTAGTCCCGATCCGGCGCCCCCAGCGGGAAGAAGGCGCGATAAGGCCGCGCCTCGTCGACCACCCGCGCCACCGAGGGATGCGCCAGCAACCGCGCCCGATAGGCCGAAAGCAACGGAAATTGCGCCCCGATCGGATGGACCCAATCGGCGTAGAACAGCGCGGGCGCGGCGGCGCAATCGGCGATCGTGAACCCGCCGCCGGTCGCCCATTGCCCGGCCTTCAGGCGGTTTTCGAGCCAGGCATAGCAGCGCTCGATCACGCGGTGCGCATCCTCGACCCCGGTCGGATCGCGGTTTTCCTCGGCGCGCAGCGCATTGCCGACGATCCGCTGCATCGGCGCATGGACATAATCGTCGAACACATCGGCCATCATCCGCGCATCGACCGCTTCGGCCCGATCCGCCGGCACCATCGGCGCGCCGCTGCCGTGGTACAGATCGAGATAGTCGATGATCGCATTGCTCTCGACCACTTCGCGCGCACCATCGACCAGCGCGGGAAATTGCCCGGTCGGCGCGAGCTTCGCCAGGCGCGCCAGATTGTCGGGATGATCGGGGTCGATCATGCGGAATTCGAAGCGCACGTCGCGTTCATAGGCCGCGATCAGCGCCTTCCAGGTGAAAGACGAAAAGGGGTGGCCGTAGAGCGCGACGGTCATTGGATGACTCCCAGCGATTGAAGGACGTGCTCGATCATGTCGAATTGGATACCGGTGCCGTGGCGCCGTGCCTCGGTGCCGTCCTCGCCGTCGAGAAAGACGATCTGCTCGGTATAGGAAACGCGCGTCCCGTCACCGTCCGCCTCCAGCTCGAGGCTCGACAAGGTGACCGAATGGAACATCCCCGAATGATAGAGATCATAGGCGTAGACGAGCCGCTGGCCGGGCTCGATCAGGTGGAAGCGCGCGTCGAAGCGCGTCACCAGCCCGCTTTGAGTGAAATGGCCTTCGAGCAGCTCGTGCCCGCCGACGCGAAAGTCCATCGATCGTTTCCCCAGCGTCCATTGCTCCGGCGGCCCGGTGAACCATTGCGCCTTGATCGCCGGATCGGACCACGCCTCGAATATCCTCTCGGGCGAGGCGGCCCATTTGCGCTTCAACGTAAACGTACCGTGGAAAAAGGGCGTCGTGGTCATCGGTGTTCGCCTCCGTCGGCCGTGCCGCCGGCACCGGCCATATTTTGGAATTCATTGTTTTCGAGCAGTTTCCCGAGCCGGTCGAACCGCTGTTCCCAGAGCTGGCGACGCTCGTTGAGCCAATGTTCGACGCGCATGATCGTCTCCGCCGAAATGCGGCATTCGCGGGTGCGGCCGCGTTTCTCGGTCGCGATCAGCCCGCTCGCTTCGAGCACCTGGACATGCTGGTGGATCGCCGCGAGCGACGTCTCGAACGGCTTGGCCAATTCGCTCACCGACGCGGGCCCACGCGACAGGCGTTCGAGGATCGCGCGCCGCGTCCCGTCCGCGAGCGCGTGAAAGGCGAGGTCGAGTTGCGCCGAATACTCAAGCATAGGCTTAAGTAACCGCGGCGCGGCCCGATAGTCAAGCCACTCCTTAAGTATTCGGCGACGCGGTTATGCGGGCGACAGGATCAGCCCGCTGGTCGGCACCCCGGTGCCGGCAGTAACGATGACATTGCTCACCCCCGCGACCTGATTGACCGACGTGCCGCGCACCAGCCGCACGCCTTCCGCGACGCCGTTGAGCCCGTGGATATAGGCCTCGCCCAATTGCCCGCCGTGGGTGTTGATCGGCAGCCGGCCGCCGAGCTCGATATTGCCCTCGCGAATGAAATCCTTCGCCTGCCCCTCGCGCGCGAAGCCGAAAGCTTCGAGCTGGGGCAGCACGAAGGGGGTGAAATGATCGTAGAGGATCGCCGCCTGCACGTCCGCGGGGCCGATCCCGGCCTGCGCGTAAAGCTGTTCGGCGACGATGTTCATCTCCGAGATGCGGCCGATATGCTTGCGGTAATAGCTCGTCATCATCTGGCTGTCGTCGCCCGCGCCTTGCGCCGCGGCGCGGATCACCGCGGGCGGCTGGCGCAGCGACTTCGCGCGCTCGACCGAGGTGACCACCACCGCCACCGCGCCGTCCGATTCCTGGCAGCAATCGAGCAGATGGAGCGGCTCGACAATCCAGCGGCTCGCCTGATGTTCCTCGAGCGTGATCGGCTGCTGATAGAACCACGCCTTGGGGTTGGTCGCGGCGTGG
>NZ_MKRR01000115.1:131309-133419 GCF_001897045.1 Sphingomonas sp. 66-10 | reverse complement strand
CATCGCGCGGTAGCACACCACCGTCTTCGCGATCCCGGTCGCCACCGCCATTGCGGCGTGCATGATCGGCGCGCAGGCCGCGCCGCCGCCATAATGGATGCGGCTGTGGAATTTGAGCGCGCGCGCCCCGATCGCGCGGAACAGCTCGATCTCGGGGTTATTGTCCATCGTATAGGTGGAGAGCCCGTCAACCTCCGCCGGATCGATCCCGGCATCGGCCAGCGCCTCCAGCGTCGCCTCGACCGCGAGACGCAGCTCGGAACGCCCGCTGTTCTTGGAGAATTCGGTCGCGCCGATGCCGACGATCGCCGCCTTGTTGCTGATCGTGTCCATTAGCGCACCTCTTCCGCAAAACCGATCGTGATGGTCGCGGCGACATGCTCGCCGATGCCGTTGCGGCCCGAAACCCTGATTTCCGCGGTCCGCGCCGCGGGGTCGATCGCCGCCACTTCGCCGCCGAGCTTCATCACATCGCCCGCAAAATTGGGCGCGCCGAGCCGGATCGCGATTCTGCGGATACGCGCGTTCGCTCCCGCCCAATCGGTGACGAAGCGCTGGACGAAGCCGTTGGTGGTCAGGATGTTCATGAAGATATCGGGCACCCCCGTCGCCTGCGCGGCGGCCTTGTCGTGGTGGACGTTCTCGAAATCATTGGTCGCGATCGCGCCGGCGACGATCGCCGAGGCGGTGATCGGGACGATAAGTTCGGGCAAGGCCTGCCCGGCGTGGAGATCGTCGAAGGTCATGCGCGCGCTCCCGCAAGTGGCTGGGTGTCGCCGGCGGCGATCGCGCGGCCGATCGCCGCGAGCATCGGCTGCGCCCCGCCGAGCGCGAGCTCGACCTGCTTGGCAGCGAGGAAATAACGGTGGATCGGATAATCCATATCGGCGCCGATCCCGCCGTGGAGATGCTGCGCCGAATGCGACACGCGATGCCCGCCGATCGCCGCCCAATATTTGGCGGTCTCGATTTCGGCCGGCGCGGCGATGCCTTCATCGAGCAGCCACGCGGCGCGCAGCGCGGTCGAGCGCATCGCCTCGACATCGATGAAGCCGTCGGCGACGCGATGCTGCACCGCCTGCATCCCGCCGAGCGGGCGATCGAACTGGATGCGTTCGCTCGAATAAGCGGCGGTGCGGCGCAGGGCTTCGGCGCAAATGCCGACCTGTAACGCAGCGAGCCCGGCGCGCGCGTGGTCGACGATCCAGCGCGCGATATCGGCGCCCTGCGCGGCCGACCCGAGCACGTCATCGGCTTGCGCCGCGCGGAAGGTGATCTGCGCCTGCGGTTCGCTGCTGGTGGTGCGCTGCGCGCCGATCTCGATGCCCGGCGTCGCCGGATCGATGAGGAAAACGATCACCCCTTTCGCGCTGGTCGCCGGGACGAGGATGCACTCAGCCTCCGCGCCATAGGGCACCGCCGTCTTGACGCCATCGAGCGTCCAGCCGTTGCCCGAGCGGGTCGCGCGCAGCATCGGGCGCGCGGGATCGTGGTTGCCCACCTCCTCCAGCGCGGCGGTGAGGATCGCCTTGCCTGCAGCGACGCGCGGCAGGATCGCCTGTTGCGCGGCGCTCCCGAATGCCGCGATCGGCAGCGCGCCGGTCACGAGCGTCGCGTGGAGCGGCAACGGCGCGAGCGTGCGGCCCTGTTCTTCGAGCAGCAGCCCGAGCTCGATCATCCCCTGCCCCAGCCCGCCGTGCGCCTCCGGCACCGCGACGCCGAGCAGCCCGGCCTCGGCTAGTGTCTGCCACAGCGCCGCATCATAGGGGCGATCATCCTTCGCGAAGGCGCGCAGGCTATCGTCGTTGCTGTTGTCGGACAGGATCTGCGCGGCGAGATCGCGCAGGCTGGCCTGATCCTCGGTGAGCGCGAAATCCATCCGTATCGCTCCTCAGGCCAGCCGGAAGGCGGGCAGGATGTAATCGGGCTCGACCTCGACGAAATCGAGCGTGACCGGCTTGCCGATCGCCACTTCGTCAGCCGTCGCGCCAAGCATATTGGCGACGATCCGCACGCCCTCCTCCAGCTCGACCAGCACCACCGGGAGCGGATAATCGAAGCACGGCAGTTGCGGCTGGTGCATGATGACGAAGCTGTGGATCGTCCCGCG
>NZ_MKRR01000115.1:120171-131289 GCF_001897045.1 Sphingomonas sp. 66-10 | reverse complement strand
GGGTGGACGAGCCGCCCGCCGAACGACTGGATCAGCAATTTGCGTTGCTTCAGCCCCTCCCAGAAGAAGGCATTGTCATGCGTGATCGCCGGGCGCGGATGCGGGAATTTGTTTGGCTTCTCGCCGTCCGCCGCTGGCGCCGCCTGCGTGAGCGGCGGCTTGAACTTGAGCACGCGGAACTTCATCCGTCCGACCGCGTCGCCGCGCTGGTCGGTAAACTCATAATCGATCGTCACGAAATGGCCGATGCCGAGCCCGGTGCGTTTCTCGTCCGATACGTCGGCGACCGTCGCGCGCATGCTGACGATATCGCCTTCTTCGAGATAGCGGAGGTATTCCTGCTCGATATTGGTCGCGACGACCCCGGTATAGCCCGCGGCGTCGAACAGCTGGAGCACCGGCATACCCTCGTCGGCGGTGCGTCCACCGGGGCGGTAGCGCGCCATCGTCCACACGTCGAGCATCGCCGGCGGGGCAACCGCGCCCGCGAAACCGCCCGCCGCGCGTACCTGCGGATCGTGCCACAGGGGATTGACGTCCCCCATCGCCTCGGCCCAGCGGCGGATCATCGGCTGGTTGACCGCATCGCGCGCGGTGACCGGCGGGGTCGCTTCGCCGCCGACGAAAGCGCGCGCCCGGGTCAGCAAATCCTGTTCGGTCATGTCCGTCCTCACCTTGCGCGCGGCATATTGAACCCGACCTGCGCCACCATATCGCGCAGCACCTCGGCGGTGCCCCCGCCGAAAGTGTTGATCTGGCATTTGCGATATTCGCGCTCGATCCGCCCGCGGAGCTGCGCGCCGGGCGAACCGCCGCGGACCAGCCCCGCCGCGCCCATCACGTCGAGCAGCAGGCGGAGCGCGCGGATCATCCCCTCGGTGCCGAACACCTTGAGCCCGCTCGCCAGCTCGGGCCGCGTCACCCCCTGCGACACTTCCCAGCCGACGCGATCTCCCATCAGCCCGATCGCCCGCAGCAAGGCATAGCATTCGCCGAGCGCGAGCTGGACCCAGCCCTGATCGATCAGCCGCCCGCCGTCGGGGGTAGCGATGCCGCGCGCCCAGTTCACCACGTCGTCGAAACAGCCGTTGCCGCCGTAGGTCAGCGCGGCGAGCCCGATCCGCTCGTGGTTGAGCTGTTCGGCGATCAGCCGCCAGCCGGCATTCTCCGCGCCGATGATCATCGACGCGGGGACGCGGACGTCCTCGTAATAAGTGACGTTGGTGCGGATGCCCCCCACCGTCCAGATCGGCGAGACCGAGAAGCCGGGCGTCGTGGTATCCATCATGAAGATGGTGATGCCCTTGTGCTTGGGCGCCGCGGGATCGGTGCGCGCGGCGAGGAAGACGTAATCGGCGCCCTCCGCCCCGCTGGTGAATATCTTCTGCCCGTTGATCACGAAATCATCGCCGTCGCGCACCGCGCGGGTCTTGAGCGCGGCGAGGTCCGACCCCGCGCCCGGCTCGGTATAGCCGATCGCGAAGATCAGATCGCCGCTCGCGATGCGCGGCAATATCTCGCGCTTCTGCGCCTCGGTGCCGAGCCGCATCAGCGCCGGGCCGACGGTGTTGACGGTGACGAAGGGGAACGGCGCCTCTGCCAGCACCAACTCTTCGAGCAGGATCTTCTGCATCGCCGGATCGAGACCCTTGCCGCCATATTCGACCGGCCAGCCGGGGGTGAGCCAGCCGTCGCGCCCCATCTGGCGGATCACCTGACGATAGACCGGGCCGCTTTCCGCGCCGGCCGACGCCGCGCGCACCTCGTCGGTCATGATGCCGTGCAGATAGGCGCGGAATTCGTCGCGCAGCGCTTTCTGCTCGGCGCTCGGCTCGACGCGCATCTCAATTCTCCGCAGCAAAAGGGGCGATGCCCAGCCGGGCGAGCGCCTCGGGCGTCAGCGGCACATAGCGGCCGGCGGCGGCGTCGGCGACGAACAGCGCATCGCCGTGGACGCGATCGGGGGCATAGCCTTCGCGCTGCAGCTCGACCTTGCGCAGCTTGAAAGTGGTGGTCATCTCCGCCTCGCGCGACAGGCGGACGAAGACCGGCACCGCATAATGCGCCAGCCGCGCGGTCGCGAATTGATAGAAAGCGTGCGGATCGAAGGCGGCGGGATCGGCATAGGTCAGCGCGACCATGCCGGCGCGCCCCTCGGTCGCGGGCACCTTCACGCCATAGACGTTGACCACATCGGGCCCGGCAAAGGCGCCGAGCACCGCGGCGACTTCCTCGGTCGAGACATTCTCGCCTTTCCAGCGATAAGTGTTGCCGATGCGATCGACGAAATAGAAATAATCCTCCGCGTCGAACCGTACGAGATCGCCCGAGCGGAACCAGACGTCGCCGCGCTTCACCACGTCGCGGAGCAATTTCTGCTCGGTCGCCGCGGCCGAGGTATAGCCCTCGAAATAGCCGCCGACCCCCGTGCCGCCGAGCACCTCGGCGATCAGCTCCGCCACCTCGCCGGGCCGGGCCTCGACCAGTCGGCCGTCGGCGTCGCGGATATGATCGTCGGCCTCGACGTCGTAGCGGACGAACTTCATGTTGGTGTGTGCGGGATAAGGCACGCGGCCGACCGAGCCGACCTTGTTGTCGACATTGGTGATGCCGTAATTGGCCTCGGTCGAGCCCAGCCCCTCGAACACCTGCGCGACCCCGAACCGCTGCTGGAAGGCGGTCCACAATTCGGCCTTTAGCCCGGCGCCGGTCATCACCCGCAGGCTGTTGTCGGCATCGTCGGCGCGCGCGGGCGCGTTGAGCAGATAGCGGCAGATCTCGCCGATATAATAGAAAGCGGTGACGCCGTGGCGCCGCACATCGGGCCAGAAACCGCTGACGGAGAATTTGCGCCTGAGCACGAACGGCACCCCGAAGGCGAGCGAGGTCGAGGGCACCACCATCCCGCCAGCGCCATGATAGAGCGGCAGCACGCAGTAAAACACATCGCCGGGGCCGAATTCCATCAGCCCGCCCATCATCTCCCCGGCGTTGACGAAGCGCATGTGGCTCATCTTCGCCGCCTTGGGCAGTCCGGTCGTCCCGCTGGTGAAGATCAGATAGAGCGGATCGCCCATCTTCACCCCGGCGCGGAGCGCCCGATCAGGGTTGGCATCGCTGGCGGCGGCCAGGTCGGCGTTGAAATCGCGCGCGCGGGCGAGCCCGAACAGCGGGCGCCCTTCCTCGGCCTGCTCCCACAACAGCCCGGGGATATCGGCGTCGGGCAGCTCGGCGACCGACCTGCCCAATTCGGCATCGACGATCAACGCCTTGGCGCCGACCTGCTTCATCGCATGCGCAAGGACATTGCCGGTGGCCGATGTGTTGATCAGCGCGGTGACGACGCCGATCTTGGCCAGCCCGAGCCAGATCGCGACGAAATCGGGCCGGTTGTACATCATCAGCGCGGCGACATCGCCCTTCCCCAGCCCCGCCGCCCGCGCGGCATGCGCGACGCGATTGGCGCGGGCATTGACCTCGGCGAAGGTCAGCCGCTGGTCCTCGAACAGGATGAACGGCGTATCGGCGTGATCGCCCGCGCGCTCCTCGAGCCGGTCGGCGACGGTATAGTCCTGATCGCGCGCGAAACCCGTGACGCGCGCATAGCCGCGCATCAGCCGGGCCATCGTCTCCTCGCGGCCGGGAACCACCCACTCGCCCATCGCACCCGTCTCCCCCGCCCGCTTTTCGGGGCGGCTGAGTGGGTTCTAGGACGGGGTCGCGCCGCTTCGCAGGTCCAAAGTCAGGATAAATCGGCCGGTTTTGATATATTGAATCGGAAAATGGCGTCGCCGCTGCGGCTCCTGTCGGGCCTCATAAACCCCGTCGCCCCGGCCCTGAGCCGGGGTGACGACGGTGGGGCGAAACGTCGATCCCGACCCTAGCCGCGGCGGAAAATGATCGGAAACCAGTCTTCGCGCAACCTTTCGCCCGCCGACATGCCATGCCCCGGATAGGGGGGCGAGGTGCGGCCCGGCCGTTCGACATAACGCGCATCGTCGCCGACGAAGCGCAGCGAAAAGGCCCGCCGCCGCGTCGCGGTATCGTTTCCGCGTGCGCCGTGGAGCGTCATATAATTGAACGCGACCGCATCGCCCGGCGCCATTTCCCATTCGCGGATGTCCATTCCCGCCGCATCGGGATCGGGCACCGGCATATAGGCATCGTCGCCGGCGTAGAAATTCTCATCCGACAGCCAGCGCGTCGGCAGCACCGGCTTGGGCCAGCGATGCGATCCCGCCACGCAGCGCAGCGACGCCTCGCGCACCGGATCGAGCGGCGACCAGAAGCTCACCGTCTGCTGCCCCTCGACGAAATAATAAGGACCGTCCTGGTGCCAGGGCGTCGGCTTGGCGGTGCCGGGCTCCTTGACCAGCACATGATCGTGGAAGAGCTGCGCGCTATCCGACCGCATCAGATCGGCCGCCACCTCCGCCGCGGGCGATCGGCGGACCACCGCCTCGAATTCGGCGATGCGATCCCAGTTGCAATAATCGTCGAAGAAGCGGCCGCGTTCGCCGGGCTTGAGGTTCTCCGCGGCATAAGGGCCGGGCTCGGCCATGTTGCGCGCGACGCCGGCGCGCAGCGTCTCGACATGATCGCGAAACAGCCCGCGCACCAGCACGACGCCGTCGCGCTGAAAGGCCTCGATCTGGTCGGCGCAGAGAAGCGCGTGCGGCATGAGCTGATCCCTCCGGTTTGCGAGCGCCAGCAGAAACCCGATCTATATTAGTTTCAAATAATAAGTATCTAATCTACTGTTAGCTTGATGCTATATCTGACACTCCGCCAGCTCGAATATGTATCGGCGGTGGCGCGCGCCGGCAGCCTTTCCGCAGCGGCGGCGCAACTGAATGTCTCGCAACCGTCGCTGTCGGTCGCGTTGACGCAGGTCGAGCGGCGACTGGGGCAGAAGCTCTTCATCCGCCGCCGCGGCGCGCCGGTCGAACTGACCGGGTTCGGCAAGGACTATCTGGCGCAGGCCGAGGAGCTCCTGTCGCTCGCGCGCCAGCTCGACGATCCGACGCGTGCGCCGCGCGCCGCTGCGGGCCGGCTGACGCTGGGATTGTTCGACGATCTCGCGCCGCTTCACATCGGCCACCTGCTGTCGGTGTTGCGCGCGGCGCTGCCGGGCGTCGACATCCGCTATCGCATCGCGGACCTCGAAACGCTCGCGCGCGATATGCTGCAGGGGCGCGTCGATCTGTCGGTGACGTTCGGTCTCGGTCTCGATGCCAGCTTCGCGCGCACGCGGCTGGCGTCGGTGCGGCCGTGCGCGGTGATGAGCGTCGACGATCCGCTCGCGCATTTGCCCGCGGTCGAGCTCGCGGCGGTCGGCACGCGCCCGCTGATCCTGTTCGAAGAGGGGTTGTCGGTGCGCCACATGCTCGGGCTGTTCCGGCGGGTCGGTGCCGAGCCGCTCGTCCGCCACCGCGTCGCGGCGCTCGAGGTGATGCGCAGCCTCGCGGCGCATGGCGAGGGCATCGGCATCACCTATTCGGGACCAGAAAGCCGCCACGCTTATGACGGAACCCCGCTCGCCAGCGTGCCGATCGCGGATGACCTGGCATGCGAGCCGGTGATCCTCGCGCGGTCGCTCGACGCTGCGAGGAGCGCCGTCGTCGAGGCGGCGTCCGAGGCGATCCTCGCCGCCGCCGAGATCTCACCGATCGGGTAGAAGCTCCCGCTATGCCGCGAAGAAATTAGGAAAACGGCGCAGCACCTCGCCGATTTCATTGTCGGAGATGTTGAACTCGAACCCCTCATCATCGCCGCGGCGGCGATAGCCATAGACGTTGGTCCACGACCAGCCCGGGGTGTCGTCGACCGGAAACAGCTGCCACGTCACATGGCACAAAGCCGAATCCGTCGAGACCGGGACGACCTTGAAATCGGCCATGCGGATGTCCGACCCGACCCCCACGCGATCGAAGCGCGCGACCTGCTCGCCGCACGCGACATCGGCGGTCGCGCGATCGGCGAAGCTGTGGATCTGGCCGAAGGTGAAAGACGTATAAGGATAGAGATAATGCCCCGCGAGTGCCGGCCCGTCGCGCCGCAGCATCGCCTCGCCATAACTGCGGCACCACGCCTCCGCGCCTTTGGTCATCCTTGCTCTCCCATCCAGATCGTTGCGTAAATTGAAATTACCTCTCCCCGTTCGGGCTGAGCTTGTCGAAGCCCTGCCCTTTCTTCGGAAGAAGTGCAGCCCTTCGACAAGCTCAGGGCGAACGGGAGCTAACGCAGGTGTCGTGTCCCAATCATCGGACAATCACCCCTTGAATTCCTGGAACACCCAGTCCCAATAACCCGGCGCCGGGCCGTCCTCGAACCCGAACTCGGCGCGGATATCGGATAGCTGGCGATCGAGATGATCCTCCCAGCGGATCATGAACAAGGGCTTCTTCTGCTTGGCCCCCAGCGCATAGCCGCGGCTCAGCCCCTCGAGCAAAGCCGGCAAGGTCCTGGGATAATGCAGCCCCGATCGGCTGAGCGAGGTCGACATCAGCACCACGCCATAGAGGTTCAGCTCATGCGCGAACTCGGTCGAGAAATAATTGGCATTGGCCATCGTATTGGCGGCGATCAGCGCGATCTCGCCGACCTGGCTCGGGCACAGCCCGGTGACCATATGCTCGATATCGTGGTTCTGCGCGCGGCGCTTGACGAGGAATTCGTAATCGTCGCGCGGCTCGCCTTTGTAGAGGAAATCGATCTCATAGCCGCTGTCGGCGATGAACGCGTGGATCCGCGCGCCCAATGTCCCGGGGGCGCAATGCGCCACCTGCTCGGCGGTGAAATTGGAGGTGAAACGCTCGTCGAGCCACGCGGCGAATTCGGGGAGCCGTTCGCGCTCGGCGGCGAGCAAGGCGGCGGTGCGCGCCGGATCGACCACCTCGCCCATCGCGCGCGACAAGGTGGGGATCAGATAGGCGTCGGGCAGATCATGCCCGTCGCGCTTGAGCCCCATTTGCGCATAGACGTCGCGGAACAGCGGGCTGTTGAGATATTTCGAATTGCTGATCAGCACGCTCGACGTCGCCGGCTCGGCGGCGCCCATCAGATAGGCGGCTTCGCCCGCCGCGAGGCTCGTATCGGCTTTCATCGCTTACTCTCCCTTGTTCGCCCAGCCGGTGAACGGCGGGTCGGCGACATCGAGCACCGCCCAGCTCCGCCCGATCAGGTCGAGCGCATTGGAGACCCCGGCGCGCGCCATCACGCGGCGCATCCCCTCCGCCTCGATCTGGACGTTCGATCGCCCGCCGTTGGCGAAGCGCAACGTCACCACCAAAGCGGCTTCCCCGTCATGCGTCGGGGTGAGCCGCACGCTTTCGATCCGCGCGTCGTTCATCGCGCGGCGTCGGTCACGCCGCGACCGCGCGCGGCGGCTCGACGAAGACGATATCCGACGGGGTGATCACCGACACCGGGCGAAAGACGAGATGGAGGTTCCAGCTCTTAAGCTGCTCGATCGCCGCCTCGGCCGGCTCGTCCGGCAGCACGCGCGCGGCGATCGCCGGCCAGTCGTCGCCGCTCTCCGGCTGGATGAAGCGACGGATGGGGGCGAGGTTGGTGCTCATGCCGCGATCCTTTCCGCGATGACGCCGGCCCGCGCGGAGGCGTAGCCCGCGTCCTGGCTATAGGCGAGCGCGCCGTTGACGAACACGCGATCGACGCCGCTCGCGCGGCGGATGTAGCGGAAGCCGTCCGCCGGGAGATCCTCGACCGGTATCTCGGGGCCACGGTCGATCGTCTCGGCGTCGAACACCACGACATCCGCGGCATAGCCCGGCCGCAGCAGCCCGCGCTGGCGGAGGCCCCATAGCTGCGCCACGTCATGCGTCAGCTTGCGCACTGCGGTCTCCAGCGGCATCGCGTCGAAGCCGCGGACGTAACGGCTGAAGAGATAGCCGGTATCGCCATAGGTCGCGAAATTGGTGACATGCGCGCCGCCGTCGCCCGCGCCGATCCCGATCAGCGGATCGGCGAGCATCGTCGCGATCTTGGCATCGTCATTATGCCCGATCGCATCGAGCCCGAACGAGGTGGCGAGATCGTCGGCCAGCGCGATATCGATGATCGCCTCGGCGATATGGCAGCCGCGCTCGGCGGCGATGTCGCCGACGCGGCGCCCGATCAGCGCGGGGTCGGGGGTGCCCATCCGTTTCACGTAGGAATCGGCGAAATCGATCTGCAGACCGATCGGCATCATGAAATGATCCATCTCCGCCGCCAGCGCCGCGCGCCGCTCGGGATCGCGCAGCTGGGCGAGCTTCTCCGCGTGCGGCAGCAGCGTCATCGCCCACCAGCCCGGCAGGGTCGCGAAGGTCGACATCGGCGCGCCGAGATCGAACGACAGATCGATCGGGCGGGTCTGCATCTGCGGCACGACGCGCGCGCCATGCGCGGTCTGCAACCGGACGCGATCGAGCGCGATCCCGACCAGTTCGGGCGCGGCATTGCTGTCGAACAAGGGCGAGAAGGTCGTCGCGATCTTGTGCTTGCGCGACAGATCGGCGAGCAGGTCGATCCGCGCGCAGAGCAGGTCGGCGTCCCAGAATTCGGGGACAATCTGGAGGATGCCGCCCTTTTCGCCCAGCGTCGCGCACAGCGCGTCGAGCTCCTTCGGCTCGGCGAGCCGCGCGGGCACCGGGCGCAGTTCGTGATCGATGTCGACCCACGATCCGCTCATCCCGACCGCGCCGGCATCGAGGCATTCGGCGAGCAGCCGCTGCATCTCGGCGATTTCGGCATCGGTCGCGGCGCGTTCGCGCGCGTCGAGCCCCATCACCCACAGCCGCACCAGGCTATGCCCGACGAGTGGCGCGACATTGACGCCGAGCCCGGCGCGGATCGCGGCGAGATAATCGGCGAAGCTCTCCCACGTCCAGGTCAGCCCGGCGTCGAACGCATTCTTGGGCATTTCCTCGATCTTGCGAAACGTCGCCCCGAGCAGATCGCGGTGCTCGGCGCGCAGCGGGGCGAGACTGAGCGAGCAATTGCCCGGCATCACCGTCGTCACGCCATGTTCGAGCGACGGCTGCGCCAGCCCGTCCCACACCAATTGCGCGTCATAATGGGTATGCGGATCGATGAACCCCGGCGCGATTACCCGACCGCCGGCGTCGACCGTCTCGCGCGCCTCGCCCGAAACCTCGCCGACCGCGACGATCCGCCCGTCGCGCACCCCGACATCGCCGCGATAGGCCGGCGCGCCGCTGCCGTCGCAGATCAGCCCGTTGCGAATCACCAGATCGAGCATCGCCATCTCTCCTGCCGGCCGCCGCCTCCGCGGTGTGCCCTGTCAGTATTTAGGTACAGAGTGTCCCGTAAAAAATCAAGCCGCACATGTTGCCGGCTGGACTTGGCGCGCACCCCCGTGCCACCGTGGCGCGATGAAGCAGGCGACGGGCCGGGGGCGACCACGCGACGCGGAGATCGACCGCAAGATTCTCGATGCGGCGCGCACGCTGCTCGCCGAGGGCGGCTATCGCGCGCTGGCGTTCGACAGCATCTCGCAGATGACCGACATCCCGCGCTCGATGATCTATCGCCGCTGGCCGACCAAGGCGCATCTCGCCAATGAGATCTCGACCGGCGGGGATGACGGCCTGCCCGACGTGATCGACGCCGAGGGGCTCGACGCACAGGTGCTCGCGCTGGTCCATCAGGTGTTCGATCGCTATCGCCGCCCCGATATCGCCGCCGCCGCGATCGGGGTGATCGCCGCGACGCAGGGCGACCGCACGGTGCAGGACGAGCTTGGGGCCAAGGCCGAGACCGTCGCGCGCGGCGAATTGAGCGCGATCGTCGCGCGCGGCAAGGCGGCGGGGCTGATCGATCCGGCGAGCTCGGCCGATACGTTGTTCGACATGATCGTCGGGACGCTGATCTATCGCGCCTTGTTCAGCATGAAGCCGATCCCGCCCGATTATGCCGAACAGGTGACGCGGATGATCGTCGACGGGCTGGCGGTGCGGCCTTAGCGTATATCGCCGCCCCTCCACCGTTCGGACTGAGCCTGTCAAAGCCCCGCCCTTTCTTCGTCGGAAGAAGTGCAGCCCCTTCGACAGGCTCAGGGCGAACGGCTCATATGTTGTTCGCATGCTCCGCCGACCGATACCGCCCCGGCGCGATGCCGGTCATCCGGCGGAAGGCGAGCGAGAAGCTCGACGGGTCGGCGAAGCCGAGATCGGCGGCGATCTGCTTGATCGGCAACTGATCCGCACACAGCAAGGCCTTGGCGCGATCGAGCCGCGCTTCCTCGACGAAGGCGTGGACCGTCCGCCCGGTGCTTTGCTTGAACGCGCGCATGAAATGCCCGCGGCTGAGCCCGACGAGACCGGCTAGTTCGGGCACCTTGATCCCGCCGCTCGGCCAGTCGAACACATATTGCTCGACGCGGCGCAATTGATGCGGCGATAGCCCCCCGCGGCAGCGCGCGCGCGGCTGCGGCTGCGGCTCGAGCAACCGGTGCAGTTCGACCGGGAGCGCCGCGGCGAGGCTGTCGATCAGGATATCGCTCGCGAACCCCGGCCGCACAGCCTCGCGCCCCAGCCGCCGCATCGATTCGGCGATCCATTCGGAGCGCAGATTGCCGCAGCGCGTCAGCCCCGCGTCATCCCACTCGCGCTCGAAACCGGCCAGCGCAGCGTGCGTGCCGACCGGAAAGGCGCAGGTGATCATCTGATGCGGGCCGCCCGGCCCCGCCCCGCAGATCGACTGCGACGCGGGGACATAGATCAGATTGCCGATCGAGAAGGTCCGCCCCGAAGCGAGCCGGCCGACATAGCGGCTCTCGCGCGGCCGGCGCGTCAGGATCAGCGCGAGCTGATGCTGCGACGGGCGTCGCACCTCTTCGGAAGGGGTTTCATATTCATAGGTCTGCAGCCGGACGCGCGCCATCGTGCCGGACAGCTCCGCCTCGACCTGATTTCTCGATTGGGTCGCTTCCATCTTACGCCTTCCCGCTCGCGCCGCGCTCTCCTGTTCGCGCGCCTTTGGTACGCGTGACGGCGCAAATCATCAACGAATCGATTCATTCTGCCATGAATGCGCAGCTTTCCGCGGCAGACGGCGACGCGCTAAGCTGATGCGGACGGCAATAACGTTTCAGCC
>NZ_MKRR01000115.1:114946-120162 GCF_001897045.1 Sphingomonas sp. 66-10 | reverse complement strand
GACGACGCAGCGACCCGGCGCAACCTGCGCACGATGCTCGTGCATATGAAGGCCGAGGCGACCGCCGATTTCGACGCGCTGATGGCGACCGTTTCGCCCGATGCGGCCTATACCAGCTTCAACGTCGGGGTGGATTCGCCGCACAGCCCGCGCTCCAAGGATGCGGTCGCGGCTTATTATCGCGCGCTGGTGGAAAATCATTGCCACCAGATCGAGCATGACCTCGACCGGATCGTCGCCGATCGCGACAATATCACTACCGAGGGCGATATCCGCATCGCCTATCCCGCTGCCGCATTGCGCGCGATGGGGCATGATGTGCCGGAAGATGCGCCTTATTATCTCTACGAGGCGCGGCCGATGATCGTCTGGGGGTTCGACAACGACGGGCTGGTCAAGTGCGAGGACAGCTATGGCGCGATGGACGGCTTCGCCGGGATCGCCACGCGGCCGGTGCAGCAGAGCGAGATCTGCACGATCGCGGGGTGAGTCTGCCCCCTCCCCGAAAGGGAGGGGCTGGGGGTGGGTCGGTATGAGGGATACCGGTCCGCTTCCGCGCGGGCCAACCCACCCCCGCCCCCTCGCTTGTTCAAGGGAGGGGAGAAGAGATTACAGCTTCACTCGCGCCATGCCGGCGGGGGCATAACGCGGCCCTGCCGTCGCGCCGCTCGGCGCCGCTGCGGCGATCGTCGCGAGGTCGTCGGCGGTCAGCGTGACATCGGGCGCGCCGGCGCTGTCGCGCATCGTCTCGCTGCGCTTGACCCCGGGGATTGGCACGATGTCGTCGCCCTGTGCGAGCAGCCACGCCAGCGCGATCTGCGCGTTGGAGACGCCGTGGCGCTGCGCCACCGTCGCGATCGCATCGACGATCGCGAGATTCTTCGGCATGTTCTCGGGCGAATAGCGCGGATCGTTGCGGCGCCAGTCGTCGGGGGCGAGATCGTCGAGGCTGCGGATCCCGCCGGCGAGCAGCCCCCGCCCGAGCGGGCTGTAGGGCACAAAGCCGATGCCATTCTCGCGACATGCCTGGAGAATCCCGTTCTCGACGTCGCGCTCCCACACCGAATATTCGGTCTGCAATGCGGCGATCGGATGCACCGCGGCGGCGCGGCGCACCGTCTCCTCCGCAGCCTCGGACAGCCCGAGGTAACGCACCTTCCCTTCCTTCACCAGCTCGGCCATCCCGCCGATCGTCTCCTCGATCGGCACATCGGGGTCGACACGATGCTGGTAGAACAGGTCGATCGTGTCGATGCCGAGCCGTTTCAGCGATCCCTCGCACGCGCGCCGCGCATTTTCCGGGCTGCCGTCGACCGCTACCGGATTGTTGCCCTCCCAGCGCATCGCGAATTTGGTCGCGATGACCAGCCCGTCGCGCTTGCCCTTGATCGCCGCGCCGACCAGTTCCTCGTTGCTGAACGGCCCGTACATTTCGGCGGTATCGAAGAAGGTGATGCCGAGATCGATCGCCTCGTGGATCGTGCGGGTCGACACATCGTCATCGGCCGCGCCGTAGATGATATTGCCGCCGCGGATCATCGGCATGCAGCCGATCCCGATCGCGGACACCTTCAGCCCGTGCCCCAGCGTACGATATTTCATGTCCGGTTCTCCTCTTGTCGGTCCAGTCGGCGTCAGAAACGTTCGCCGACCATTTCTTCGCTCTTCGCCCACAATGCCTTGGCGCGCTCGGGATCGAGCGCATAACCCCGCACGCCAGCGAAGATGCTCGTCGATTCCTCCTGTTCGGCGACATGGCAGTCCTCGCAATAGAGCCCGCCCACTTCATCCGCCGGGGCGACTGCCGCCGCCCACACCGATGTCGCCGCGCCCTGCGGGATCGACTTATAGGTGAACGGCAGCGCGCCACTTTCGCTTTGCGGCGCGCCGAGCGACGCGAGCAGTTGATCGATGCTCTCCTGCGTCAGGTGCCGCCCCAGCTCGGTCTGGATCGCGCCGGGATGGACCGCGGCCGCGCGGACCCCGCGATCGCGGTGCCGGCGATCGAATTCGACCGCGAACAGGATATTGGCAGTCTTGGAGCGGCCATAAGCGACGAATTCGACATAGGGCGTATGGTCGAAATTGGGATCGTCGAGATCGACATCGGCGATACGATGCCCCGCCGAGGCGAGATTCACCAGCCGCCCGCCGGGCCGCAGCAGCGATGCGATGCGGTTGACCAGCACGAAATGGCCGAGGTGGTTGGTGCCGAACTGGGTCTCGAACCCGTCCTGCGTCTGCCCCTTGGGACAGGCCATCACCCCGGCGTTGGCGATGATGATGTCAAACGGACGGCCATCGGCGCGCAAGGCGTCGGCGCAGGCACGCACGCTGGCGAGCGAGGCGAGATCGAGCTGGACCAGTTCGAGGCTCCCGCCGCCGGCCTTGGCCGCCTCGCGCACCACTGCGGTCGCCGTCTCGGCCTTGGCCAGATCGCGCGCCGCCCCGACGACGTCGGCGCCGTGCGCGGCGAGCGCGCGCGCCGTCTCCACCCCCAGCCCGGCCGATACGCCCGTCACGAGGATGCGTTTGCCCGCGAGATCGACGCCGGCGAGTATCTCGTCGGTGGTCGATTCCGCGCCGAAGGCATTGGTCATGGATCGTTTCTCCTGTGTCGGGGAATGATTGGACAGACAATGATGTGGATCGCGCCGCGGAGGGTCGTCCGCCGCCGGCCCGATATTGGGCCGGGCGCGCCACGGCCGAAGCGCGATCCGATCGAAGTCTTGCCCGATCCTATCAACAGCGGTGCGTTCGGCGCGCGGACGGCTTGTCTCGGCGCGCAAGCTTCACGATGTTGCGGGCATGCAGGAACAGCTCAGCCGGATGCTGGCGATCGCCGCGCGCCACGTCGACGGCATGCGGCGCGACACGCTTATCCCCCGCGTCGCGGTGCACGGCGGCATCGGACCGACGCTGCCGACCCCGAGCCTGTACGAGCCCGCCTTGTGTCTCGTCCTGCAGGGCGCGAAGCAGGTGATGATCGGCGATCGGCTGCTGCGCTACGACCCGGCAAGCTATTTCATCACCGGCGTCGATCTGCCCGCCTCTGGCTGGGTGGTCGAGGCGACCCCGGCCAAACCCTATGTCGCGGTGAGCCTGCGGCTCGATCGCGCCAGTCTGCTCGCGTTGATCTCTGATATGCCTCCCGCCGCGGAGGGAGAAACGCGCGGTTTCGCGGTGAGCGCGGTCACCCCCGATCTGCTCGACGCCTGGACGCGCCTGCTCGCCCTGCTTGACACCCCCGATGATATCGCGGTGCTCGCGCCGATCCACGAGCGCGAGATCCTCTACCGGCTACTCAAGGGGCCGCAGGGCGGGGTGCTGCGCCAGGTGGTGCGGACGGACAGCCGGCTGAGCCGGGTGCGGCAGGCGATCGCGTGGATCCGCGCGCATTTCGACGAGATGCTGCGCGTGGAGGACCTCGCCGAGCGGGCCGGGATGAGCCCCGCGTCGTTCCACCGCCACTTCAAGGCGGCGACCGCGATGAGCCCACTGCAATATCAGAAGACGCTGCGGCTGCAGGAGGCGCGACGACTGCTCATCGCCAGCGGCGGCGCGGCGCGGGCGGCGCATATGGTCGGCTATGAAAGCGCGTCGCAGTTCAGCCGCGAATATGCCCGCATGTTCGGCGCCCCGCCGCACCGCGACGCCGGGCGCCTGCGCGGCGGGAACAGGGTGTTAGAGGACGCCAGCGGCGCTGCCTGACCAACGGGTTATCGCGTCCAGAATGAGACGAACCGTGGATCGACATCGCGCGCCGGCGGTTTTGTCGGTGGCGATGCGGCGCTCCCTTCCCGCGCCGTGTCGCCGCCCGATAATGGATGCACTGGATCAACTCTGTGACCCCGCTCGAAATCGCTGCTTTTCAGCAGGAACTCTTTGTCACACCGCGCATGGAGATTCTTCGTCTCTACCTCGATCTCGAGGAGAATGATCCCCGCTTCGAAGTGGTCGAAGCCTGGGTGCGCACCTATCGGCTGAACGAACAGGCCGCATGAAGCGGTGGCGGGCGTCGCGGCGCCCGCCGACCGTCACTTATCGACGCACCACGCGTTGCTCGATCACCTGATCGAGCGTCCAGCGGATCGACGACGCATCCGCCGGGGGGTTGGCGATCTTTTCCTCGATGATCCGCAGGCGGTATTCGATCCCCGGATGCGGGGCGAACCCTTCGATGCCGCCATAATGCAGCTGCCAGCGGTCGCCAGGCTTCTCGCGGATCTGCAGGCAGGTCATCCGGCCGACCCCGCTGCACGGCCGGGTCTCGGCCGAGACATAGACCAGCTTGCGCGGGGCATCGGCGGCGGGCTTGTGCGCCGCGCGATAGGTCAGCGTCGCGCCCTTGGCGGTGCGCAGGACCAATTGATCGCCCGCGAGACGATAGCGCGTGACTGCCGACAGCGCGTCGACATAGGCGCGCTCGGTCGCCATCGCCGGCGGCGGGCAGGCCATCAGCGTGCTGGCGAAGCCGCGTTTGCCGTCGCCGAAGCGCAACGTATCGCGGCCGACGCGGAACGCGCCGCCGGTGCGGTTGCACCCGGTGTCGCTCGAAAAGCGCCCGTTCGCGGCGTCGAAATCGAGGCGCAGCGGCTTGCCCTGGGGCAATGGGCGCCCGCTCCACGCCACCAGATCCCAATGCTGCGCTGCGAGCCGGGCGGCGGCACCTTTCGCGCTCGCGGGGGCGGCATCCGCCGCACCCGCCGCCAGGACCACGGCGAGACCGAGCATCATCGCGCCGGTCCGGTCGATCAACTTCATCGCAAACTCCTTTGTTACGGAGGCGAATAGGTCGCGCCGGATGAACCCGGCATGTCGCCATTGTTGCGGGTGCGAAAGGTGCGCGCGGGTCAGCGCAGCGGGGTGCCGATCGACCAGAGGTGGCCGAACGGATCGCGCACCTGCGCATAGCGATCGCCCCAGAACATATCCTCCGGAGCCATCACCGAGGTCGCCCCGGCATCGACCGCGCGCTGATACCATTTGTCGGTATCATCGACCTGCAGGTGGAGCACGAGACCCGCGGGCTCGCTCGCTGGCTTGCCCGAATATTCGGGGAAATCGTCATGCATCATCAGCGACGCGCCGTTGATATGGAGATGCGCGTGCATCAGCCGCTCGCCGTCCTCCGCGGGCGCCCGCGCCTGCTCGGTCGCGCCGAACGCGCGGGCGTAGAAATCGATCGCCTCCTTGGCGCGCTTGTCGCGAATCGT
>NZ_MKRR01000115.1:97416-114929 GCF_001897045.1 Sphingomonas sp. 66-10 | reverse complement strand
CTAGCCGATCGGCGCCGCCACGTCGAAGCCGATTGTTGCGGGATTGTCACCGGTCGCGTGCGGCGGCTACGAACGCCGCATGACCGACAGCACCGCCAAGCCGCCCCGCCCCGGCCGCCCCGAGAGCCCGCAACGCCGCCTGCTTCTCGAAGGCATCGCCACCGCGATCGGCGCGGCGGCGGTGGGGCTGCCGGCGGAGGCGGCGACCAAGCCGGCCGCGCGGCCCGCTGGCGGGGCGAGCGACGCGGCGCTGCGCGCACATATCGATACAATCGTCGTGATCTACGCCGAGAACCGCAGCTTCAACAATCTGTTCGCCGATTTCCCCGGGCTCCAGAACCCGCTGTCGAAGGTGCCCGCCGACCGCACGCTCCAGCGCGACCGAGACGGCAAGGTCCTGGAGAAGTTGCCCAAGATCTGGGAGGGGCTGGTCCCCAACAAACAGGTGGTCGAGCATCGCGACTATCAGATCGGCCCCGACGATCTGCCCGCGCTGCCCAATGCGCCCTTCGCGCTGTCGACCCCGGAGGGCGATCCGCTACCGCACGGCGTCGTCACGCGCGATCTGGTCCACGCCTTTTACAACAACCAGCTGCAGATCAACGGCGGGCGCAACGACGGCTTCGTCGCCTGGGGCGACAGCGGCGCGCTGGTGATGGGCCATTATGGTGACGGCTCGTCCAACCTGCGGCTGTGGCAGATCGCGCGCGAGTTCACGCTGTGCGACAATTTCTTCATGGGGGCATTCGGCGGCTCCTATCTCAACCACCAATATCTCATTGCGGCGCGCCCGCCTTTCTATCCCGATGCCGACAAGAGCCCGGCGAAGGGCCGGATCGCGATCACCGAGGACGGCGATCCCAGGAGCATCCGCATCAAGCAGACCGCCAATTCGCCCAAGAGCGCGATGGACGGCCCGGTGCAGCTCGTGCCCAATTCGATCACCCCCGATTTCTGGGCGGTCAACACGCTGATGCCGCCTTATGCGCCGACCTATGATCTCGATCCCGCGCGGCCCGGCTATGCCAATTGGCAGAGCGCGCACACGCTCGTCCCGCAGAGCCACAAGACGATCGGCGACATGCTGAGCGCGAAGACTGTCGACTGGGCGTGGTATGGCGGCGGCTGGGCGGCGGCGCTTGCCGGGCACGGCACCGACGGCGCTTTCCCGACGCGGCCCAATTTCCAGCCGCATCACCAGCCGTTCAACTATTTCACCCAATTCGCCCCCGGCACCGCGGCGCGCGACCGGCATCTGCGCGACGGCGGCACCGGCGAGACCGCGCGGACCAACAAGTTCCTCGCCGATGCCGCGGCGGGCAAGCTGCCCCCGGTCACCTTCTACAAACCGCAGGGCAACCTCAACATGCACGCCGGCTATTCGGACGTCGATGCCGGGGACCGCCATATCGCCGGGGTGATCGACGCGCTGCGCAAGAGCCCGCAATGGGCGAAGATGCTGATCGTCGTCACCTTCGACGAAAATGGCGGCTGGTGGGATCATGTCGCGCCGCCCAAGGGCGACCGCTGGGGGCCGGGCACCCGCATCCCCGCGCTGGTGATCTCGCCGCACGCGCGGCGCGGCGAGGTCGATCATACGATCTACGATACCGGATCGATCGCGCGCTTCATCACGCGGCGCTGGGGGCTGGAGAAGCTGCCGGGGCTGGTCGAACGCGAGCGCGCGATGATCGCGGCGGGCGGCCCGCCGCCGGGCGATCTGACGCAGGCGCTGCGACTGGGGTAGTTGCTGCGCAGCGCGGGCGGGGGTAGAATCCGAATTTCTTCATCGTCACGCCGGGCTCGATCCGGCATCCAGAGCCACAAGGACACCGCCTGAGACTCTGGGTGCCGGGTTGAGCCCGGCGTGACGATGAAAGGTGAAGCCGAGCGGCGGGACGTCGGTCACGTCGAGCCGCCGCTGTGCTCCCGCGGAGGCGGGGACACAATATGGGTGCGCCCACCCCGGCGAACGCCGGGGTCCAGGATCAGGCCGGTCGTAACTTTACCCCGGCCTTCGCCGGGGTGGATCCCGCGACGCGCTAGAATTCGATCCCGGCCTGCGCCTTCACCCCGGATCGGAACGGGTGTTTCACCTGCGTCATCTCGGTCACCAGATCGGCCGCCTCGATCAGCGCCGCGGGGGCATTGCGGCCGGTGACGACGACATGCTTCATCGCCGGCCGCGCGGTGAGCACCGCCAGCACCTCGTCGAGCGGCAGATAATCGTAGCGCAGCACGATGTTGAGCTCGTCGGCGACCACCATGTCATAGGCCGGGTCGGCGATCATCCGCTTCACCTCGTCCCACGCGACGCGCGCGGTCGCGATATCGCGTGCGCGGTCCTGCGTATCCCAGGTGAAGCCCTCGCCCATCGGCTTGAACTCGGCATGCGCGGGAAAAGCGTCGAACACCGCTTTCTCGCCGGTGGTCATCGCGCCCTTGACGAACTGGATCACCCCCACCTTCATGCCGTGGCCGATCGCGCGCACCGCCATCCCCAATGCGGCGGTGGTCTTGCCCTTGCCGGCGCCGGTGTGGACGATCAGCAGCCCCTTCTCGATCGTCTTGGCCGCGACGATCCTGGCCTGTGCCGCCTGTCGCTTCTTCATCTTTTCGGCGTGCTGCGCCTCGGTCCGTTCGGCCATCGTCTTGCTCCTTGCGGGATTTTCGCGTCCCAAGAGAGGTTTGTCGCCCGAGGGAGAAGGTCTGGCTCCCGACCCCGCTTCGCAGTGTCGGTTACAGTGGCGCGACCGCGCCGGGCTTTCACCGGCTTCTTCTTCCTCTGTGCAGGCGCGACCTAGAAGCCGCAGCGCCGCGGCGTCAACGTCTCTCGCCGGCGCGAAGATCGGGCGCCGAAATGCGGCGCGCGATCCCCCGAACCCTTCAGGCGTCGGTCAGCTCGGGCGCGTCGTCGACGATGTTGCCCGATTGCCGATCGAACAGCCGGCGATACTGCCCCCCCGCATCGGCAAGCAGCGCATCGTGATCGCCGTCCTCGATGATCCGCCCCTGATCGAACACCAGGATGCGGTCGAGCGTGCGCACCGTGGAGAGCCGGTGCGCGATGACGATCGCGGTGCGGCCCTTCATCAGCCGGTCCATCGCCTGCTGGATCAGCGCCTCGCTCTCCGAATCGAGGCTGGAGGTCGCCTCGTCGAGGATGAGGATCGGCGCATCCGCCAGGAAGGCGCGAGCCAGCGCCACGCGCTGACGCTCGCCGCCAGACAGCTTGACCCCGCGCTCGCCGACCAACGTGCTGTAGCCACGCGGCAGCTTGACGATGAAGTCATGCGCATTGGCGAGCCGTGCCGCCGCCTCGATCTCGCGCTGCGTCGCCTCCGGGCGGGCGTAGGCGATATTGTCGGCGAGGCTGCGGTGGAACAGGATCGGTTCCTGCTGTACGATCGCGATCTGCCGACGCAGCGATTGCTGGGTCGCGTGCGACACATCCTGGCCGTCGATCGTCACCCGGCCCGCGCTGACGTCGTAGAGCCGCTGGACGAGCTTGACGAAGGTCGTCTTGCCCGATCCCGAATGTCCGACGAGGCCGACGCGCTCGCCGCCGCGGATCACGAGATCGAGGTGCTCGTAGAGCGGCGTCTCATGCCCGCCATAGCGGAAGGTGACATCCTCAAAGCGCACCTCGCCCGCGTCGATGCGGATCGGCACCGCGTCGCTGCGATCCTCGATCCCGAGCGGCTGATCGTGCAGGTCGACCAGCTCCTCCATCTCGTTCACCGAGCGTTGCAGGTGATGGATGTGGAAGCCGATGTCGGACAGATAGCCGTGGACCACGAAATAGCTGGCGAGCACATAAGTGACATCGCCCGGCGTCGCCGCCCCGCGCCACCACAGCCACAAGGCCGCGCCGGTGATTGCGCTGCGAATGCCCCATAATACGAGGAGCTGCCCGCTGCCCGACCAGGTGTAGCGCATCCAGGTGCGCCGCGTCCGCTTCGCCCATTTGGTGAGCAGCCGGTCGACCCGACCCTCTTCGCGATCCTCGGCGCCGAACGCCTTGACCACCGCGTTGGAGCCGATCGCGTCGGACAAGAGCCCGCCCAATTTGGTGTCCCACGCGTTGGACAGCGTCGAGGCCGGCGCCGCCCAGCGCGTCGCGAGCACGACGGTCATCGCGATATAGGCAAGCGCGCCCACCCCCATCACCACGCCGAGGATCGGCCAGTGCCAGCCGAGCAGCAGCATCGTCCCGACGAGCACGACGGTCGACGGCAGCAACTGGAGCAGCAGCACGTCGTTGAGCGTATCGAACGCCCACATGCCGCGGGTGATCTTGCGCACGGTCGAGCCGGCGAAGCTGTTGGCGTGCCAGTCGGTCGAGAAGCGCTGGACGCGGTGGAAGGCGTCGTGGGTCACGTGGCGCATGATGCGCAACGTGAACGGCACGATCCCCGCCCAGGCGACGTGGCGCAGCGCGACCATCGCGAGGCCGAGCGACGCCATCGCCGCGAACAGCAGCAGCGCGCCCTCGCGCCGGTTGGCGGCGAGCGCGTCGATCAGCCGGCCGGCGAAAAGCGGCACGAAAATCTCGGTGACCGTCGCCGCGGTGATGAACAGCGCGATAAAGATCGCGCGGCCGCGTTGCGCGGCCCAGTGACGAAAGGTGAATGCAAGCACGCGGCGGATCGAATCCGCGCGGTCTTCGGCGCGTGTTAATGCCATGTCGTGAACCGGCGCTCAGGCGCCGTCTCCAATGCGATGAATGTCAGGATCGATCGGGCGAAAACCCGAATCGGGAGGCTTCAGAACCTAATGGCGGTAATGCCTAATGGCTCCGAACCCGCCGAGAGGGCGTGCTGTGGTCGACATGATCATCTACGCCCTCCTTTCTTCGCGCTGGAATGCGGTGGCCGTGTAACAATATTCGATGTGACTGGCAAGTGGCTGATTTTGCGGACACCGTTTATTACAATTGTGCGGCGGCATCGCGGCCAATACTGCTTCTCGTCGAACGAGCATTGCGTATCCGCCTCCCTTGTGTCCCCGCGAAGGCGGAAGCACATGAGAGCGACGATTGTCATCGGTCCGCAACCAAAGCGTCACGAAAATTGCACGGCCGGCGTCCACAGGCGCCTCGTTCTGCGTCGCAGCAACGACCACAAAAAAGGGACCGCCGTGATCCGATCCACGTCCAGCCTGTTCGCGCTCGCCAGCGCGCTTCTGTTCGCCAATGCGGCGTTCGCCCAGACCGCCGAGGCGCCGGTGGAAACGGCCGCGGCCGACGACAGTTCGACGATCGTCATCACCGCCAAATCGACCCGCTCGGCGACCGCGATCCCGCAGGTCGAAATCCAGAAGATCCTGCCCGGCGTCTCGCCGCTGAAGGCAGTCCAGACATTGCCCGGCGTGCTCTACATCACCGCCGATCCCTGGGGCTATAACGAGCAGAACGCGCAGATCTTCATCCACGGCTTCGCCGGCAACCAGCTCGGCTATACGATGGACGGGATCCCGCTCGGCGATCAGAGCTACGGCAATTACAACGGCCTCTCGCCGCAGCGCGCGGTGATCTCGGAAAATGTCGGCCGCGTCGTCGTGGCGACCGGGGCGGGCGATCTTGCCACCGCGTCGAACAGCAACCTCGGCGGCACGGTCGAAACCTTCTCGTCGAACCCGCTCCAGAAGATGGGCGTGCAGGCCGCGCAGACCGTCGGCAGCTACAGCACCTCGCGCACCTTCATCCGGCTCGACAGCGGCGCGTTCGGCGCGGACGGCAGCAATTCGGCCTATATCTCGGCGGCGCGCCAGCATGCCCGGGCGTGGGATTTCAACGGCAATCAAGGCGGTTATCAGGCGAACGCCAAGTTCGTCCACGACGGCAAGATCGGCAAGCTGACATTCTTCTTCGACTATAATGACATGACGCAGCCGAACGAGGATGCGACCGTCTTCTTCAAGCCGTCGGCGGGCGGCACGGCGACACCGACGCAGCTCTATACGCCCTATACCAAGCCATTCTTCTACCCCGATTTCGGTACCTATCGCACCGCCTATCTCAGCCCGCTCGGCAATTCGCCGGCGACCGAGGGAAGCAATTACCGCAATTATTATTCCGATGCGCAGCGGACCGATTATCTCGGCTACATCCGCTACGACGCGCATTTATCGGACCGCTTGACGCTGTCGACCACCGGCTATTATCACCACAATGACGGCGCCGGCGTCGTCGCCGGGCCGCTCGGCCAGTCGATCACCACCGCCCAGCCCTATCTCGATCCCAATTACGCCAGCCTGCCGACCAATTGCCGGTTCGGCGGCAACGCCAACGGCGTCCGCCCCGCTGCCTGCACCGCGCTCACCAATGCGCAGGCGGCAGCGGCCGGCGCGGCGCTGGTCGCGGCGACCGGCGGGTCGGGGCTGATCACCCGCACCACCGAATATCGCATCGATCGCGGCGGGGTGATCGCCGCGCTCAACGCCGAGATCGGCGACCACAAGATCGAACTCGGCGGCTGGTTCGAACATAACAGCACGACGCAATGGCGCCGCTGGTACGGCGTCGACGTCAACAATCCCGCGTCGAGCACGCCCTATATCCGCCCGCTCGATGCGGCCGCGCCGCTGTTCACCCAATATCAGGGCGAGGCGCGGATCAACCAGCTCCAGCTCCATATCCAGGATAGCTGGCAGGCGACCGACAAGTTGCTGGTCCAGGCCGGTTTCAAGACGAGCGCGCAATGGGCCAACGGCTGGTTCCCGGTCCAGCCCAAGGCGGGGTCGCTCTCGGGCCTTGCGGGCGGGTTGCCGCAGGGGCGGATCAACACCTTGCGCTGGTTCCTGCCGGCGTTCGGCGCGACCTATGACATCAACGGCCACGAGCAGGTCTATTTCAACGTCCAGAAGAATCTGCGCCAGTATCAGGCGTATCTGGCGGGCGGCGGCGGGCCGTGGTTCACCGGCAGCCAGGCGGCGTTTGACGCCTTCGCGCAACAGGGCAAGCCTGAGAGCAGCTGGACCTATGAGGGCGGCCTGCGCTCGCGCCGCAATTTCGGCAACGACATCGGGCTCGAGGCGCAGATCAATTACTATCACGTCGTGTTCAACAACCGGCTGCTGGCGATTTCGACCAACCCGGGCGGGATCGCGGGCAGCGGCATCACCGGCGGCACCTCGATCCTCGTCAACGTCGGCGACGTGAAGACCGACGGCGTCGACGCGGCCTTCACGCTGCGCTTCGGCCGCACCTTCTCGCTCTACAATGCGACTTCGTACAATCTCTCCAAATATCAAAGCGATTACACCTCGGCCGCGACCGGGATCGGCGCCGCGACCGGGTCGTGCATCGGCGGCTATCTCGTGACCAACGGCGTCGTCCCGACCTGCGGCAAGCAATTGCCCGGGACGCCCAAATGGATGAACAAGACCGTCGCGACGCTCTCCGGCGGCCCGTTCGAGCTGCAGGTGATCGGCGATTTCGTCGGCCGCCGCTTCGCGACGTTCACCAACGACGCCAGCGTGCCCTCCTATTTCCTGACCTCGCTGCGTCTCGCCGCCAAGGTGCCGGATAACGTCCTGCCGCTGCGCAAGGCGGAGATCGCGCTCAACGTCACCAACCTGACCGATAAGAAGGGCGTATCGAGCCTATCGATCGGGTCGGCGACCAACAGCTATTCGGCCTATCCGATCGCGCCGCGCCAGTGGTTCCTGACCCTGTCCGCCGCTTATTGATCGGACGCATGGTCGCGCCATTTGCGATCGGCGCTCACCGGGCTACATGCTCCCGCAACGTGAAAAGCACGCGCGGGAGGAAGGATGACACCGATCGTCGCATTGCCGAGGATCCTGCGCATCGGCGCGGGATCGTCGGGCGAATTACCCGCCGTGCTCGGTTCGCTCGGCCTGTCGAGGCCGCTGATCGTCACCGACCGGTTCCTGTTCGATAACGGTTTCGTCGCGCCGCTCGTCGCGGGGCTGGCCGCTGCGGGGATCGCGGCGCGGGTCTTCGCCGATACCGTGCCGGAGCCGACCGCGGCGTCGATCGAGCTGGCGCGATCCTTTCTCGCGCAGGGCGATCACGATTGCGTCGTCGGGTTCGGCGGCGGCAGCCCGATCGACAGCGCCAAGGCGATCGCGGTCCTCGCGGTGCACGGCGGGGTCTCGCGCGATTATATGGTGCCGCATGTCCAGGACGCGCCGGGGCTGCCGATCGTCGCGATCCCGACCACCGCCGGGACCGGATCCGAGGCGACCCGTTTCACGATCATCACCGACGAGGCGAGCGACGAGAAGATGCTGTGCGCGGGGCTCGCCTATCTCCCGCTCGCCGCGCTGGTCGACCCCGATCTCACGCTCAGCATGCCCGCGCGGCTCACCGCGGACACCGGGATCGACGCGCTGACCCATGCGATCGAAGCCTATGTCTCGCGCCGCGCCAATCCTTTCTCGGATCTGTTCGCGGAAAAGGCGATGGCGCTGCTCGCGCCCAATCTGCGCCGCGTCTGCGCCGCCCCCGACGACCGCGCGGCGCGCGACGCGATGATGCGCGGCGCGACCTATGCCGGGATCGCTTTCTCCAACGCCAGCGTCGCGCTGGTCCACGGGATGAGCCGGCCGATCGGGGCGCATTTCCACGTCCCCCACGGGCTGTCGAACGCGATGCTTCTGCCGGCCGTCACCGCTTTCTCGGCGCCGCATGCGCTCGACCGCTACGCCGATTGCGCGCGCTTCATGCAGATCGCACCACCGGGCGAAGGCGATCAGGCGGCGGTCGCGCGGCTGATCGGGGAGCTGGAGGCGCTCAACCGTGACCTCGCCGTCCCGACCCCGGCCGCCTATGGGATCGATCGTGCGCGCTGGGATACGCTGCTGCCGCTGATGGCCGAACAGGCGCTTGCCTCAGGGTCCCCCGGCAACAATCCGGTCACCCCGTCGGCGGAAGAGATTCAGGGCATTTATCGCCAAATCTGGGTAGGACGCGCGATAGAAGCATGACGTCGGCCGGCCGGACCGGCGCCCCTCGGAACAGCAAGGACAGCGGACATGGATTTCTCGGCGCTCCAGCGCACCAGCAAGATCGACAACGAATGGCGCTATCCCGCCGCCGAGGCGCGCCGCACCGGGCTGCTGCAGGTCGATCGCGATCCCGATCACAAGCTCTACTGGGAAGAATATGGCAATCCGGCCGGCGAGCCGGTGATGTTCCTCCACGGCGGCCCCGGCGGCGCCTGCGCCCCCGTCATGGCGCGCTTCTTCGATCCCGCGCGCTATCGCGTCATCCTGTTCGACCAGCGCGGCTGCGGCAAGAGCGAGCCCACCGTCGCCTCGGCCGGCCCCGCGGTGGCGCTGACCAACAACACCACCGCGCATCTCGTCGAGGATATCAACCGGCTGCGCGACGCGCTCGGCATCACCGGCAAGATGCACGTCTTCGGCGGCAGCTGGGGCAGCACGCTGGCGATGGCCTATGCGATCGCGTATCCGCAGCATTGCGCCACGCTGATCCTGCGCGGGATCTTCCTCGGCGCGCCGGAAGACCTCCACTTCATGTATCAGGGCAATGCCGCGACCTTTGCCGAGGACCCGTTCGGGCTCACCGCACCGGGCGCCTATGTCAGCTACCCCGAGGCATGGGCGGCGTTCCTCGCCCCGATCGCGCCGGCCGACCGCGGCGACGTGATGAAGGCCTATAAGGCGATCTTCGACATGGCGCCGAAAAATGACGACGAGCGCCGGCACCAGCTCGCCGCGGCGCTCGCCTGGTCGGTGTGGGAAGGCACGATCTCCAACGCGATCCCCGATACCGAAGACGAGGGCAAGTTCGGCGAGGAGACCTTCGCCCTGTGCTTCGCGCAGATCGAGGCGCATTTCTTCGCCAACGCCTTGTTCCTGCCCCCCGATCACATCATCCGCCATGCCGCGACGCTGGCGACGATCCCGACGCATATCGTTCACGGACGCTTCGATCTGGTCTGCCCGCTGACCCAGGCATCGCGGCTGGTCGCCGCGCTGCGCGACGCGGGAGCGGCGCCGGCGAGCTATGTCGTCACCAACGCCGGACATAGCGCGATGGAACGCGAAAATGCGCTGGCGCTGACCGCGATCATGGACGGCCTGCCGCCGCTGCGATAAAACCGTTCGCGCTTGGAGCTGTATGTATCCAGCGTTAAGCGCCATAATGCTGGATACATACAGCTTCTCGTTTGACAAACGCTGACGAAACGGCTAGCGCCGCTTGCATCGCGCATTAACGCGATTAACGATGGATGGGTCCCGCAAATGCCCGCGTCGAAGAAGCGAAGCTACGCCCGTTACACGATCGCCGCGGTTCAGCTGCTCGGCGCGCTGGTCGAGGCCGAGCGCAAGTCGCGGCGGATCACCGCGAAAGAACTGGCGGACCGGCTCGGGGTCGATCGGGGAACGTTGCAGCGGCTCGAACGCGGCGATCCCAAGGTCGAAGTGGGGCTCGCGTTCGAAGTCTGTGCGCTGCTCAACATCCCGCTGTTCGAAGAGGATGCGCAGGGCGTCACGATGCGGCTCGACGAAACCAACAAGCGCCTCGCGCTGCTCCCCAGCCGCATCCGCCCACACCAGCTGAGCGTCAGCGATGACTTCTGAGCTCCCCGCGCCGCGCGAGGCCTTCGTCTGGACCTGGCTACCCGGCGCGACCACCCCGGTCGTCGCCGGGCGGCTGGTGCAGGACGGCGAACGTATCCAGTTCGTCTACGGCCGCTCCTATCGCGAGCGCGACAATGCGATCCCGCTTTACCTGCCCGAACTGCCGCTCGAACCCGGCCCGATCGCGCCGCCCGGCAATCTGTCGATGGCGAGCGCGATCCGCGACAGCGCGCCCGATGCCTGGGGCCGGCGGGTGATCCTCAACAAGACCTTCGGGGTGAAGGGCGAGGCGCTCGAAGGGCTCGAACTCGACGAACTCGTCTTCCTGCTCGAATCCGGATCGGACCGGATCGGCGCGCTCGATTTCCAGACCTCGGCGACCGATTATGTCCCGCGCGGCGGCGGGCATGCAAGCCTGGAGGAATTGCTCGCCTCCGCCGAGCGGGTCGAGAAGAATCTGCCGCTCACCTTCGAACTCGATCAGGCGCTGCATCACGGCAGCTCGATCGGCGGCGCCCGGCCGAAAGCGCTGATCGTCGACGGCAAGCGCAAATATGTCGCCAAATTCTCGAGCGGGAACGACACTTATGCGGTCGTGAAGGGCGAATATATCGCGATGCGGCTGGCCGAACTGGCGGGGCTTTCGGTCGCCCCGGTGCGGTTGGCGCATGCCGCGGGCAAAGACGTGCTGCTGGTAGAGCGCTTCGATCGCGTGCCGCTGGGCAATGCGTGGCGCCGCAAGGCAATGGTGTCGGCGCTCACCATGCTCGAGCTGGACGAGATGCAGGCGCGTTACGCAAGCTATCAGGATCTCGCCGAAATCATCCGTTTCCGCTTCATCGACCCCAATGCCACCTTGCGCGAATTGTTCGGGCGGCTGGTGCTCAATATCCTCGTCGGCAATGTCGACGATCATGCGCGCAATCACGCCGCCTTCTGGGACGGCACGCGGCTCAGCCTGACCCCGGCCTATGACATTTGCCCGCAGGCGCGCGCGGGCGAGGAGGCGAGCCAGGCGATGCTGATCATCGACCAGCAGCGATCGAGCCAGATCGCCACCTGCCTCGCCGCGGCGGGCGATTTCCATCTTTCGCAGGATCAGGCGATCGCGATCGTCGGGCACCAGCTCGAAACGATCGCCGCGCATTGGCATCCCTTGTGCGACGAGGCCGGTCTGGGGCCGGTCGACCGGTCGCTGTTCTGGGGCCGCCAGTTCCTCAACCCGTTCGCCTTTTACGGCCTCGACGGCGCGGCGGCGCACCTCGCCGAGCGCGCGACCCAGATCCGCGCCGCGGGATAGTCTGGAAAGAAGTCGGAAGCATCGCTCGATCGGAAGACGCAATCCAGCCTGGGTCCGTCAAGCTTTCGGACAGGGAACTTCTTCGTATTTCAAGTTGTTGTAACCAGCACCATCAACCCAGGGAGGGGTATGGGAGAAAATGTCATGGGAAAGGGCATTTTGCTGTGGCTGCTCGGCATCCCGCTGCCGATCATCCTGATCCTCTTGCTGGTCTGGCATTGATCATGACCGGCGAAATCTATGGCACGGTCGATCCCGTGCTCTATCCCAACGGCGCTTCGACACCCGCTGCGGGTGCGGCATTATCCTGGTCCGCGGTGACCGCCGGTACGATCGGCGCGATCGCGCTCAGCCTTACCTTGCTGATGCTGGGGTCGGCGTTCGGGCTGGCGACGGTGTCGCCGTGGCCCGGCGTCGGCGCCAAGCCCGAGACGTTTACGATCGGCGCGGGAATCTGGCTGGTCGTGACGCAATGGCTGTCCGCCGCGCTCGGCGGGTATCTCGCCGGGCGGCTGCGCGTGCGGTGGCACGGGCTCCACGGCGACGAGGTCTTCTTCCGCGATACCGCGCACGGCTTCGTCACCTGGGCGACCGCGACGGTGGTGGTGGCGGTCGTCGCGGTCGGCGCGACCGCGCTCACCAGCCTCGCACCGGCGCCGGCCGATGTTCCGACGAGCAAGGAAGCGATCGATGCGGCGCGCAAGGTCGCCGCTACCTTCGCCGCCTTCACCGGCCTGTCGCTCGTCATCGGCGCTTTCATCGCCAGCGTTGCCGGGGTGATCGGCGGTCGCCTGCGCGATATGCACCCTTAATGGGCCGTTGCCGCGGCGGCAGGAACCGGCCGCCGCGGTAGCGTGCATCGTCGTTCAGAACCCCGCGGCGCGCTTCATCAGGTCGCGCCGCTGCTCCCATTCGGTCGCGTCAAAGGCTTGCGCGGACCCGGCATCGGCCTCGGTCACGAACCAATGCACCTTGCTCCCCTCGACCGCGGCGAACACGGTTTCGGCGACCTGTGACGGCTTGACGTTGACCCCGACGATCTCGACCGACTTGGCCTGACGCTCGGCGGCGATGACCATCGGCGTCGCGACATAGCCGACCATCACGTCGCATACCCAGATGCCGTCGCGCTCCAGCTCGATATTGAGCCCCTCGGTCAGCCCCCGCACCGCGAACTTGCTCGCCGAATAGACCGCCTCCTCGGGCACGCCATAGACCGCCGACGCCGACGACATGGTCACGATCCGCGCATCGGGCGCGCGGCGCAGATAGGGCAAGGCGGCGTGGATGCCGTTGATCACCCCTTTCACATTGACGTCGACCAGCGCGTGCAATCGATCGAGCGGAGTATCGGCGAAATCGCGCATCTCGAGGATGCCGGCGCAATTGAACAGCACGCCCAGTGCATCCTGTCCGCAGAATTCGGCCAGCGCGGCAGCAAGCGCACCGGCATCGCGCACATCGGCGACGTGCGACGATGCGGCAACGCCGACCTCGGCCTCGACCGAAGCCAGCGCCGCGGCATCGCGATCGCAGAGCCCGAGGCGCCATCCGGCGCCGGCGAAGCGATGCGCGGTCTCGCGCCCGATCCCCGAGGCCGCGCCGGTGATGAAGATGCTCCGCATATCCGCTCCTCGCCCTGTTCGAGGGCGAGCATGCTCAATAGAAACGGATGTTGTCCACCTCGAACGTCATCGTCTGCCCCGGTCCGCGCGCGCCGCCGATTTCGACCTGGACGATATCGTCCCCGCTCCACGGCTTGTCGGCGCGGCCGCCCTCCTTCACCGGGGCGAAGGCACTGAACGGCACCTCGACCGCCGCCCAGCCCGCGACCCCGTTGACCGATGCCGCCCAGCTTCCCGCGAGGCCATTCAGCCGCACGACGAACGCACCGGGCCCCTTGAGATCGAACCGGACCCCTTTGTAGCGCCGCACATCGACCGGCTGGACCGAACCGCGCGTCAGCGGCACCGCAAAGCCGGCGTAAGCGCGATCCTTCACCGCCATTCGCGCGGCAAGCTGCAGCGCATGCCCGTCATCCCCGCGCGGAACGATCTGGGTGATCTCGACCGAGCGATCGATCCCGCCGTCGCCGGTTTCGAGCCGCAGCGTATCGAGCGCGCTGCGTCCGTCGGCGCGCTCGAAATCGTCAAGCAACGGCTCGATCTTGACCGGCGCCGGATATTTCGCCTGGTTCGCCGCAGGCAAGGCGGGCGCCCCGGAGCCGATCACCGGGCGGCCGTCGATCACCACCTGCGACACCTTGTAGATATCGCCGATCGTCTCCCACGGCTTGCCGTCGATCAGCACGAGATCGGCGCGCTTGCCGGGGGCGATCGTGCCGCGATCCGCGTCCTCGGCCATGATCCGCGCGCTCGTCGCGGTCACCGCGACCAGGGCCTGCGACGGGGTGAGCCCGGCGCGGACCAGCAATTCCAGCTCATGCTGGGTCGAGGTGCCGTGCGGGGTCGACGGCATCCCGGCATCGGTGCCGACCCCGATCGGCACGCCCGCGTCGAACAACGCCTTCACATTGTGCAGCGCGTGGCCGAATTTGGCGACGCTCTGGCGATAGCGCGGATCGTCGGGCTTGGCCCCCGCCCCGCCCTTGTCGGGATCATAGACCGCCAGCGTCGGGATCATCGCCATCTTCGACGCGGCGATCGCCTTGACCTCCTCGGCGGTCAGGTCGCGATCCTGCAAGCCGTGCGCGAGCGAATCCACCCCGCCGCGCGCCGCGACCAGCCCGCGATCGGCGGTGACGGTGTGGGTCAGCACCTTCCACCCCGCCTTGTGCGCGGCATCGGTCAGCGCGGAAAGCGTCCAGCCGTCCATGCTGGTATTGTCGGGCGCCACGCCGTAGCGCCAGCCGTCGGTGAACGCCTTGATCAGATCGGGCTGATAGGGCTTGAGCTTCTCGACCGCGGCGCGCGCGGCATTGGGGGTATTGATCCAGATCGTCGTCGCCTGATCGCCCCAATCGGCGCCGTGGCCGCCCGGGGTGCTGATCCGCGCGGCGAAATTGACGTGCGGCGTAACCAGCGACTTCAGCCACTCGCGGCGCGGGGCATAGCTTTCAGGCTGTTCGTGGAAATCGTTGACCGTGGTGACGCCCGATTTGACATAGGCCGTCGCGATCTGCGGCGTCGTGTTGGGCTCGCCCGCCGGGGTCCAGTGCGTGTGGAGATCGAACAGCCCGGGGATCAGCGCCTTGCCGCGCGCGTCGATCACCTTGGCGCCGCGCGGCGCCTTGCCGTCCGGCGTCACCTCGACGATCCGGCCGTCGCGGATCACCACCGTCGCGACCCGCGGCGCGGCGCCGGTGCCGTCGAACACGGTCGCGCCGACGATCGCCAGCGTGCCGTCATCGGCGGCGGCAAGCGGCGCGGCACCCAACATGCTCCCCGCGAGAAGCAGGCCGGCGGCGAGGCGGGGGAGGAGCGAGAGCGTCATTGGTGCAGCGTCCTTGTCGGCACGGGTCCGGTCAGCCAATCGTCTTCGCCGATCGGCGCCCCGGGCGGGATTTCGGGCGGGGTCGCAACGGGCTCGGCCAGCGCGCGCAGCTGCGCCTGCGGGCCGGTGAGCATCGCGGCGAGATAGGCGCAAACATCGGTCTCGGTCGCATCGCCCCCGCAACTACGCAGCCGCTCGCCGAAGCGCATCGCCGCGCCGCGCACTACGCCGAGCGCGGTGGCGGAGAGATGCTTGTCCTGCATCACCGTCGCCAGCCGCACCGCATAACGCGCGCGGATCCGACGCCGCAGCTCCGCCTCGCGGCCGCGCGCCGCCGGGGCGAGCGCGGCGGAAAGCTTGTCGAGCATCTCGGCGAGCGACAATTGCCCGCTATCGACCCGCGCCTGCTCGACCAGCCGATTGAGCCGTTCGGGCGCGAGCAGCGCCTCGAGCGTCTGGTCCGCCGCGGTTTCGGCCGCGCTGGGAAGGTCGAACGGCGCGGCGGTGTTCGAGGGGAACAGCTCGATCTCATATTGCGGATCGGGGGTTCCCGATTGCACCGAGGAGAGCTGCGCGAGCAACCGATCGGGTAGGTCGAGCAGCGCCGGATCGAGCGTACCGATCAGCGCGCTCAGCGCCGCGCGCTGCTTCGGCGCCGGGACGACCGACGCACGATCATGCCCGTCCCCCGCGACGGCATAGCGATAATCGACCCCCGCGATCAGCTTCGACACCGCGGTCACCTGATAGCGGTGATAGAGATAGATCGGCACGATCATCCGCCGAAGATCGGCGGCGGGCGATCCCTTGGGCAGATTTTCCGGGCCGAGCCGCGCCAGCGCGATGCGACGCACCGCGAGGACATTGGCGAGCTCGGCCACCGCGTCGTCGCCATTGTCCCACATATTGCCATAAGGTTGCGCGTCGCCCACCCCGCGCGTGTCGCCGTCGCTGACATAGCGATAGCCGTCGTCCGCCGCCTTGCGCGCGAGCGCGTCGAGCCACGCCGCCTCGTTCGCGCCTTTCGGCGCGGCGCCGTACAGCCAGTTGATCGCGAACTTGTCCCACGCGCCGACGCCGGTGGCATAAGCATTCGAGAAATCGAGCTTCTCGCCGTTCACCCGGATCAGCGGCGCGGGATAATCCATCACCGAGGCGCGCCCGGCATAGGTGCTCCCCGCGAAATTATGCGCAAGGCCGAGCGCATGCCCTACCTCATGCACCGCGAGCTGGCGCAGCCGCGCGCGGACCAGCTCGAGCGGATCGTCCGCCGCGCCGCTGCCCTCATGCGCCGCGCCGATCAGCCCGTCGAAGATCAGCCGGTCCTGCCACGCGCGCAGTGATCCGAGCTGCACCACCCCGCGCACGATCTCCCCGGTGCGCGGGTCGACCACCGTCGTGCCCGTCGACCAGCCGCGCGTCGCGCGGTGGACCCAGGCGATGATATTGTAGCGCGCATCCATCGGATTGGCGTCTTCGGGCAGAGTCTCGACGCGGAAGGCGTCGATATAGCCCGCCGCGTCGAACGCCTGCGCCCACCAGCGCGCGCCCTCGATCAACGCGGTGCGAATCGCCTCGGGCGCGGCACGGTCGACATAGAAAACGATCGGCTTGACGACGCGGCTGCGCGCCGCATCGGCGTCGGTCTTTTCGAGCCGGAAGCGCCGCACCAGCCGGCTGACAATCGGCTGATCGAGCGATGCGGCATAATCGTTGCGGATCACCTGCGCCGAGGTGCCGGTGCGCGGATCGAAGCCACGTGGGTGGAAATCGGCGTCGGGCAGCCGCACGAAGCTGTGGTGGATCGCCAGCGTCACCGCATGCGCATCGGGGACGATCCGCCCGAGCGCGCCGCCGGGATCGTCGCTCTGGAAGGTCAGCACCGCCTCGAATTCGGCATTGTCGGGGAAGGCAAGGCTTTGCCTGGGATCGACATAGCTCAGCGCCGGGGCGAGCTTATACGCCCCCGCCTTGCCGCGCTTGAGCCGCGCGGCAATGTCGACCGCATCGCGCAGCAGGAAGCCCGAGATATCGACCGAGACGCCGCCGTCGGGCAAGTCGGTCGCCTCCCCCGCCCAGACCACCGACGGCGCGAAGGACGCCGCTACCGCGCGTTCCTCCCCGGCATCGCCGGAGAGCGCGCGGAAGCGATTATTCTCGAATTAGGCGAGCACGCGCTTGC
>NZ_MKRR01000115.1:66147-97350 GCF_001897045.1 Sphingomonas sp. 66-10 | reverse complement strand
CGGATCGTGACGCGTCCGCCCTCCCCCGCCGCGATCGCGAACAAGGGCGCGTCCCCCGTTTTCGCGACCGCCGCCGCGGGCGCCAGCGCCACGGCAAGAACCAACGCTGCCGCCCCCCGTCTGAACATCAGAAACGATACCTCATGTTGGCGTACCAATAGCGCCGCATCGGCGTATAGAGCGTGCCCAGATAGCCGGTCGCCGCAAGCGGCGGGGCTTCATTGGTGATGTTGCGCGCGCCGATCCGGATGCTTGCGCCCTTGAGCGCGCCGGTGAAGCGATATTCGGCGTAAAGATTGGCGGTGAGCTGCCCGTCGACTACCCACGGCGCGGAGGCGCTGTCGATGCTGTCGTCCTCGACGCTGCCGATATATTGGGTGAAGGCGCCGACCGAGACATTCTCCAGCGACCAGTTGAACGACGCCGACCATTTCCACGCCGGACGCGAATTGAGCCGCAGCAGGCTGCCACCGCCGGTGATCACCGTATCCTTGTTGATCTTCCCCGCCGCGCGCGCGGCCATCAGCGCGGCGATCCCCGGCGACGGATCCTGATAGAATTCGAACAGATGCGACACGTTCACCGCGACGTTGAAGTCGCCGATCCCGGTGTCGCGGACCGAATAGACCGCATTGAGATCCAGCCCGCGCACCGTTTGCGGCAACAGATTGACGTACTGGTCCTTGACGTAAAGCACTTGCCCGGCCGGCGCGAGCCCGGTCCCGGCAAAGGCGGCGAGATCGTCGGCGGTAGGCGCCGCGCGCACCACGTTCGGGTTGGTCTCGCCCGACTGGCGCAGCAGATAATCGAGGATCAGCGCATTGCCTTCGCCGAAGATGCCGATCAGCCCGGTCTGCCTGACCCGCCAATAGTCGGCGGTGAGCGTCAGATGCCCGAAGCGATCGGGAATCGGCGGCTCGACCACCGCGCCGACCGACCAGGTGGTGGCGCGCTCGGGCTGGAGATCGGGGTTGCCCGAGCGGAGCGCGGTCACGTTCATCCGGCGCGGGCTGCCGGGCGCCGAGCAATCGGAGAATTTGGCGAACGCCCCGCGCCGAAAATCCGCCTCGCAGAAGGCATAGTCGGTGCGCGTGTTGGTGCGCGCGATGACCTGCGCATTGACCTGTTCGAGGTTCGGCGCGCGGAACGACTTCGCCCAGGATCCGCGCAGGCGGAAACCCTTCACCACATCCCATGAGCCGGCGACCTTCGGCACCGCGATATCGCCGAAATCGCTGTAATTCTCGAAGCGGCCCGCGACCTGGAGATTGAGGCTGCGGACCAGCGGCACCGACATTTCGGGCGACACCACCGGCACCGCGAGCTCGCCATAGGCCGAGAATACCATACGCGCGCCGCGAGTATCCGGGTTCTTGCTCAGATTGGCGAAATCGCTGACCGCGGTCTTGGTATAGGGATCGATATAATCGATCGTGCCGTCGATCCGCGCGTCGCGATCGTCGAGCTGGGTTTCGCGCCGCGCCTCGATCCCCGAGGCGAAGCCGACGTCGCCGCCGGGCAGCGTGATCAGATCCTTTTTCGACACGCGGAAGTCGTAGGTCGCCAGCGTCGCCTTGGTGAAGCGCACCAATTTCTGCCGCGCCGCATCGATGCTCGTCGCGTTGCTCGGGGTGCCGTCGCCGAGCGAGGGCGTGGCGAGCGTGCCGCCGTTGAACGGATTATAGGCCGCCGGGGTCGACAGCGCGAGGATCTCGGCGAGCTTGGTGCGCGAGATATTGTCGCTGACGTCGCGAACCGTCGCCTCGGAATAGCTGCCGGCGGTTTCCCAGTTGAACCCGTTCCATTCGCCGCGCAGCCCGAACAGGGTGCGGAACTGCTTGTTCGTCACATCGACGTTGATCTGGCCGAAATCGCGGAAGGCATAATTGTTGATCCGGACCGGCAACCCGCCGGCCGGGATGTTCAGCCCCGGAATACGGTTCGGATTGGGGGTGCCGTCGGCGAAGGTGACCGGGCCGAACGGGTTCCAGTAATTGCTCGCCGGCACCGTGATCGGGATCGAGGTCAGCGTTTCGATCGGGCGCTGCACCGCATGGGTCTTCGCGTAATAATAGCCCGCTTCCCAGAAGGCGGTGACGTCGTCGAAGTCATAGTGCCCGGTGAGGAACAGATTGACGCGGTTGAGCCGCGGGATGACCGAGGTGCCCTCGGCGATATGGTCTTCGCGCAACGCGGCGTTGAGCCCGCCGGTCGTGGTGCACAGCCCGTTGCCCAGCGCAGTGTTGCAGCCGGACAGCGTCGCGGGCTGAATCTGGAACGCGCCGGCCCTGGTCGTCACTGCCGTGCCGCCGGCCATGACCGGGCTGCTGCCGGTTTTCACGACCGTACCGCCCAGCCACGGTGTCGTGGTGCTGCGGCCGTCGAGCTTGCTGTTGCCCTCGAACCGGGTACCCACGAACAGCGGGCGGCGGTCCGCCGACGCGGTGAAATATTGGTCGGTGGTCAGCAAGCCGGTGCCGCGATCATAGCTCGCGAACAAGGTGATATTGCCCTTGCCGCTCGCGAAATTGCTGCCGAACACCCCGCTCGCGTTGAGCTCGCGCAGCCGCGTCCCCTCGGCGCCGCCATATTGCAGCGACACGTCGCCGCCGTTGTAATCCTTCTTGAGTACGGTGTTGACGACGCCCGCCACCGCATCCGCGCCGTAGATCGCCGCCGCGCCGTCGCGCAGCACCTCCAGCCGTTCTAGCCCGTTCACCGGGATCGCATTGGTATTATAGGTGAGGACCGGGACGAGCTGATCGTTCGCCTGGCTGGTCGGGTGCTGGACGACGCGGCGACCGTTGAGCATCACCAAAGTGTTGCCGATCCCGAGGTTGCGCAGGTTGACCGATCCCACGTCGCCGCGCGCGGCGTTGCTGCTCTGCGGCAGGTACGAGCTGTTGAACGTTACGTCGCCAAATTGCGGGACCGAACGGAACAGCTCGTCGCCCGAAACCGCGCCGCTGTCCTGGATCTCGCGCTGGCCGATCAGCGTGACCGGCAGCGCATCGTTGATCTTGGCGCCTTTGATCTGCGAGCCGACGACGACGACATCCTGAACCGGGGTCTGATCGACATCCTCCGCCGGGGCCGGCGTCGGGGCGGCCGCGCCGGGGCTCGCCTCCTGCGGCGCGGGAACGAAATGGGTGGTCGACGCGATCCGCCGCGACATCTGCTTCGCCGGCTCGCGCAAGGTCAGCGCGACGACGCGGCCGTTGATCGAGGCGATCTTGAGCGGCGTACCCTCCAGGATCTTCGCCAGCGCGCTTTCGGCGGCATAGCTGCCGACCACCGCCGGCGCGCGCAATGCCGCGACATTGGCGGAGGGGAACAGCAGGCGATAGCCCGATTGCTTCGAAAACGCCTGAAGCGCGCCGCCCAGCGACTGCGCCGGAATATCGAACCGCGTCACTTGTGCCTGGGCCGCCGCGGCCGCAGCGGGCGATATCGTCGCCACCGCCATCACCGCCGCGCTTGCCTGTGCGATAAGCGCCCAACGCCCGATTCCACCGATCATCAATCTTACCCCCCGGTACGACCGAGCCGGCATTTTCCGGCCCTCATCCTTCCAAGACGGGCGATGTGCGCATTCCCCCCACCCTCGCGGAGGAATTTCTTGCACTTTTATGTCTCGGCGCGTGCGCCGCGAGCGTTTCTGCGCCTCTCAGCGGCGCGGTTCGCGCAAGTTTGCGCTTACGACCGTTACGCTTCTGCGGAAAGCGGCCGCGCCGGCTCGTCGGCGACATCCTCCAGCCGCCTGAGCTTGTCGGTGAGCAGCCGCGCGGCGACGAGCCGGGCCATCAATCTGCGATCCGGATCGTGGTGCTGAAGCTCGTTGAGCAGCGTCGTCGACCAATCGCCTATTCCGGACTGCAAAGCGGTGACCAGCTCGTCCCGGTTAACCTGTCGCATCGCGAATCACTCCGTGGGGGGAGTTGGAACAAAGCAGGAACATTGCGTGTAGGAAAGCGGATTTTCATCACCCCCTCCACCGAACAAGCAAAGGTAATCCCGCGCCTTTTTACCTCCCAACCGCAGAAATCCGCGCTTCGCGCATTAGCTCTCGACAAGCCCCGCGCCGCCCGCTTTCATGCCAGCGAGCGAAAAGGCCCGGGGGGAAAGCGCTGAACGATCGCGACGAGCGGCTGGCCTGGTTCAAGGCCGTGATCCTGCCGTATCAGCCGGTGCTGCGGCGCCGGTTGTGGCGGCTGGTGCGCAATCCGCACGATCTCGACGATCTGGTCGCGGAGGTGATGACGCGCACCTATGCCTATGACGGCTGGCGCGAGGTGCGCAACGGGCTCGCCTTCATCACCCGCGCGGCGCACAATATCCTGATCGACCAGCAGCGCCGCGAAGTGATCGTCTCGTTCGATTATATGGCCGATCTGGAGACGTTGCAGCGCAGCGTCTCCTATGACGAGATGTTCGACGCGCGCGATGCGCTGCGTCACTTGGAGGCGGTGATCGAACGATTGCCCCCGCAACCGCGCCGCGCCTTTCTGCTGCGCCGTGTGCAGGGGCATTCGGTCGGCGAGGTGGCGGAAATCATGGGGATATCCGTCTCAACCGTGGAGAAGCATCTGACGAAGGCGCTCGCCCGTATCGCGGCCGAGCGCGCCGAGCAGGAGGATAATTGCGTTGTCCAGCGGGACGAAAGCGGCGAACGAGCGCAAGGCGATCCGCGCCGCGGCGGCGGCCTGGGTGGTGCGCCTTGACGCCGCCCCGGGCGATCCCAGCCTGCGCGACGACGCCGATCGCTGGATAGACGCCGATCCGCGCCACGCGGTCGCGTTCGCCGAGGCGCAGCTCGCCTGGGAAGCCGCGCCGCACATCCGGTTACGCGACGAGGAGGGGCAGGACGAGGAAGCGACCGCGCCCGAGGAGGCACTGGTCCCCGCCGCGCCGATGATCAGCCGGCGCGCGGTGGGGCTCGGGTTGCTCGCGGCATCGGCGGTGGGGGCGGTCGGGCTCGGCCGGCTGCTCCTTCCCGGCGAGGAGCGCCGCGCCACGACGCGCGGCGAGCAAAGCCTGACGCGGCTTGCCGACGGTTCGTCGATCCGGCTCAACACCGCGACGACGCTGGCGATCAGCCTCAGCCGCGCGCGGCGCAAGGTAAGGATGATCGAGGGTGAGGCGCTGTTCGACGTCGCGCGCGATCCGCGTCGTCCGTTCATCGTCGATCTCGGTGACGCCGAGGTACGGGTGATCGGCACGAGCTTCAACATCCGCAAACGCGCCGATCGCACCGAACTGACCGTGACGCGCGGGCTGGTCGCGGTAAGCGATGTCGAAGGGCAATCGATCCGCGTCGGCGCGGGCGAGACGACGCTGATCCGCCCCGGCGTGCTCGCGGTGGCCGACCCCGGCGAGGCGTTGATCCGCCAGCGCACCGCATGGCAGGACGGGGTGATCGAGCTCAACGACGAGACGATCGAGGAGGCGGTGGCTGAGTTCAACCGCTATCGCGACCAGCCGATCGTGGTGGCCGATCCGCGGATCGGCTCGCTGGTGATCTCGGGCCGGTTCGGGATCCACGAAAGCCGCGAATTCGTCGAGGCGCTGAAAAGCAGCTTCGCGATCGCCGCGGTGACGACCGCCAACGGGTCGATCGCGCTGACCGGCGCCGAAGGACCTGCCCCACGGATCGCGCCCGCGCCGGGGCGAGCGGCGGAATGACGCGACGGCGGACCGGCAGGATGGATGCGGCGGGCCGATCGTAACTGGACCCCGGCCTTCGCCGGGGTGGTTAGTCCTATCCTTGTGTCCCCGCGAAGGCGGGGACCCAGTCTGGGCTCCCGCCTTCGCGGGAGCACAAGGGTACCTCAATTAAACGCGACGCTCTAGACGCGTCACTCTATAAATTACTATTTTATAATAACTTACTGAACGATCCATCGTTCTCGGGCGAAACGTCATTCGTGTGAACTTCGTGAACTTTGCGAAGGTTTACGCCCGACGCCGCGGGCGGAACGACAAAAACGATGCGGATTGACGCACTCAGATCCTCGGCAACCGCAGCACCGCGCTGAGCCCTGGCGCGGCATCCTCGATCGCCAGCGTGCCGCCGTGCGCGCGTGCGATCGCGTCGACGAGGTTGAGCCCCAGCCCGTGGCCATGCGCCGCGCGGCTGCGATCGAGCCGCACGAAGCGCTCGACGATCCGCGCGCGGTCCGCGGCCGCCACCCCCGGCCCGTCGTCGGCCACCTCCAGCCGCGCGATCCCCGGCTCGGCGCGCAAGGTCAGGCGGATCGCGGTGCCCGGCGGGGTGTGCGCCTGGGCATTGTCGAGTAGGTTGATCACCGCCTGCGCGATCAGCTCGCGATCGCCCGGCACCGCGATGCCCGGCGCGATATCGCACGCCAGCGTCCGCCCCTTGTCCGCAACCGCGGGGGCGTAGCTGTCGACGAGATCCTCGGCGAGCGCGGTGAGATCGACCGTGACGAAGCCCTGCCGCACGTCCCCGGCGTCGACCTCCACGATGCGCAGGATTCCGCCGAACAGCGCTAGCGTCGCATCCGCCTGCTCGACCGCTTTGGCGATCGCCGCGCGCTGGGCGGCGGGAGCGTCGACCGAAAGCGCCGCTTCGAGCCCGGCGCGCAGCCGCGCGAGCGGGGTGCGCAGATCGTGCGCGACATCGGCCGACACCTGGCGGAGATTGTCGAGCAGCCGCGCGATCCGTTCGAGCATCAGGTTGAGCGCGATGCCGAGTTGGTCGAATTCGTCGCCGCGCGGCGATACCGGCACGCGGCGGCGCATGTCGCCGGCGATGATCGCCTGCGCGGTGCCGCTGATCCGGTCGAGCCGCCGGCGGAGATAGCTGCCGAGCACCAGCGCTCCGCCCGCGCCGATCGCGAGGATCAGCACGAGCACCCCGGCGAACAGTGACAGGATCAACCGGTCGAGCCGCTCCAGCACCTGCGAATCGATCCCCACGACGAGCGACAGGTTGCGATCGAGCCGCGTCGTCAGCGCGCGCGCATGATCGAGCCCCTCGATCGGATCGCGGAACGCGACGTTCGAATAGCCCGGCGGGGGCAGATCGAGGTCGAAGCTGCCCGCGACTTTCCTGCCCGATGCGTCGAACAGGGCATAGCCGAAGGTGACCACGCCGTTGGTCGATCCGCGCGCGCCGATCGCGTCGATCAGCCCGGCATAACCCTCCGTGCGATAGCTGCGTTCGAGCGCGGCGGTCGCCTCGCCCAGCGCGAGATCCTGCTCGCCGCGCAAGGCCCGCTCGGCCGCGACATAGACCAGCACCCCGAGCAGCGCGACCGCCAGCGCGAACGCCCCCGAATAGATGAACGCGATGCGATAGACGGCGCTGCGCCGCTTCTCAGTCACCGCCGCGCATCCGATATCCCACCCCGCGCAACGTCTCGATCGGATCGCTGTCGAACCCCTCGTTGAGCTTGCCGCGCATCCGGCTCAAATGGCTTTCGACGATATTGGTCTGCGGATCGAAGTGGAAACCCCACACTTCCTCCAGCAACATCGCGCGGGTGACGATCCGCCCGGCGTTGCGCATCAATTGCTCGAGGATGCCGAATTCGCGCGGCTGGAGCCGGATCTCGCGTGCGCCGCGCCGCACCTCGCGCCGTAACAGATCGAGCGTCACGTCGCCGACGTGGAAGCGCGTCGGCGCCTCGGCCAGCGGCGGGCGGCGCAGCAACGCCCCGACCCGCGCCGAAAGCTCCGCGAACGCGAACGGCTTGACGAGATAATCGTCCGCCCCCGCTTCCAGCCCGGCAACGCGATCGCCGATGCTGCCCAGCGCGGTCAGCATGATCACCGGCACCCTGATCCCCGCGGCGCGCCAGCGGCGGACCACTTCCAGCCCGTCGACCCCGGGCAGCATGCGATCGACCACCGCAAGATCGAAATCCGCCGCGTCGCCCGCGCGATGCGCGGCATCGCCGTCGGCGACGTGCGTCACCTTATGACCGGCGTCGGCCAGCCCGCGTTCGACCAGCGCCGCAGTTTCGGCATCGTCCTCGGCAAGCAGAATGTGCATCGGGGCCGTGTTGCGCGCTGCCACGCGAAACCGCAATCCGTGCCGCTCAATTGGGCTTGAGCACCAGGATATGGAACGTCCCCGGCGCCGCGCCGGGGCGCTTGCCTTGCGACGCCACCAAAGTCGCGGTGGGCAGATAGACCATCCCGGTCACCGGATCGACCGCACCGGTGCGCGCGCCGGGCGCGGTCTTGATCTTGGCCTTGGGCGTCACCCGCGCGGCGGACAGATCGAGCACGTCGAGCGTCCCGTCCTGCCCCGCCGGGATCAGCGCGACCTTGCGCCGCGCGTCGATCATCACCGCATCGGGGCCGCGCCCGATCGGGACGCGCTGCGCGAGCTTGCCCGTCGCCAGATCGACCACCGCGGCGACGCCGTTGCCGCACGCGCTCACCAGTCGCGCGTGGGGGGCATCGAGCCCCAGCCCGGTCGGCCCCTCGCAGCCGGGCAGCGCGATCGGCTTGCCTATGGTGCCTTGGGCGAGATCGACCACCTCGATCTCATTGGCGTCCTCGTTGTTGATGTAGAGCGTGCGGCCGCGGATCGCGGGATATTCGAGCCCCGGCTTGACCCGGATCGTCCGCATCACGCGGTGCGCAGTCACGTCGATCTCCGCCACCGTGCCGGCGGCGGCGTTCATCGTCAGCAGATGGCCGGTGCCGCGATCAACGATCGCCGCATCGGGCTTGCGATCGACCGCGACGCTCGCGCTTTGCGTGCCGCGCGCGGGATCGAAGAAGCGAACGCTGTCGTCGCCACCGCTGGTCACCGCCAGTTCGCGGGTGGCGAGCGGCACCACCGCGTGGCTGTGCGCGACTGGACCGAGCGGCGTCGCCGCGCGCATCGTGGCGAGATCGACCACCGCCACCGCGTCATTGTGCGCGACATAGAGTTTGCGCGCGAGCGGATCGACCGTCGCATAATCCCAGCCGCCGTCGCCGGGGACGGAAATCGCGGGCTGCATGCGGTAGCTTTGCGCGCCGGCGGCGGTCACAGCGGCGAGCCCGGCCAGCGCGAACGTGATCGTGCGAAACATCGAGCGAGTCTCCTTCGCGCTCGATTTTGCCGTCGCACCACCCCTCGCCGCCAGCGCTTTCGGCAACATTGGGATAATACAATGTCGGCGGGCATCGCGCTGGGTTTATGGGCCAAATCCGACGAGACGACGGACGCCGCCATGACCATTCGATTGCCCGGCCACCTGATGCCGCTCGCGCTCGCCGCGCTGGCGGGTGGCTGCGCGCATTACCAGCCGGCGCCGCTCGCCGAACGCCCCGCGCTGGTCGCCACGCTGCCCGATGTCCCGACGCACCCGCTGTCGGCGGCCGAGGTGGCGACGCTCGCGGTGGCGCGCGATCCCGATCTTGTCGCTGCACGCACCAAAGGCGGCGTCGCCGAAGCGCAATTGGTGCAGGCCGGGGTGCTGCCCAATCCTTCGCTGACCGGCGCCTTCCTGCCGCTGATCTCGGGCGCGGGGACGGTGCCGGCGTGGAACCTCGGGCTGGCGCAGGATATCAAGGCATTGCTCGTCTATCGCCCCAAGCGCCGCGGCGCGCGCGACAGCGCGGCGCAGGTCCGCGCCGATCTGTTGTGGCAGGAATGGCAAGTCGCGGGCGAGGCGCGCCAGCTCGCCACCGATATCGCCAGCCGCGACCAGACCCGCCTGCTGCTCCAGGAAGCGGTGACGATCCTCGAGCATCGCTATCGGGTCACCCAGCGCGCGCTGACGGCGGGCGACGTGACCTTGGTGACCGCCGCGCCGAGCGCAGTCGGCTATCAACAGGCGCGAACCAATCTGCAGACGCTCGACCAGCAGCAATTGCAGGATCGGCACAAGCTCAACGCCTTGCTCGGCCTCGCGCCCGACGCAGCCTTGCCGCTCGCGCCGGTCGGGGCGGTCGGGCCGCTCGATATCGCCGCCGCACGCGCCGCGCTCGATACGCTCCCGGCGCGGCGCCCCGATCTGCTCGCGCTGCGCTTCGGCTATGCCGCGCAGGACGAGGCGCTGCGCGCGGCGATCCTCGCGCAATTCCCCGATCTGATCCTCGGCGGCAGCGCGTCGAGCGACAACAGCCGGGTGGTCAATGCCGGCCCGACCGCGCAGCTCGGCCTCCCGCTGTTCGATCGCAACCAGGGCAATGTCGCCATCGCGCGCGCCACGCGCGAACAGCTCCGCTCCGAATATGCCGCGCGGCTCTCGGCGACGGTCGGGCAGGTCGGCGCGCTGCTCTCGGAGCTGGCGCAACTGCGCGACCAGCTCGCCGCGGTCGAGCGCGATCTCCCCGCCGCGCGCGCCGCTGCCGCGCGGGCGAGCGCCGCGTTCGGCAATGCCGCGCTCGACGAGCGCGCTTACGTCGATCTCGTCACCAACCGCTTCACGAAGGAACAGGAAGTGCAGACGCTGAAACTCGCGCTGCTCGACCGGCAGATCGCGATCGAGGCGCTGATCGGCGCCGGGCTGCCGGGGGTCGATACCCTCGGGCTGATCGATCCGGGGACCAAGGGGGCCGCCCGATGAAGCGCGTCGCAACGATCCTCCTTGCGTTGCCGCTCGCGGCATGCGGCGCGGGCGAGCCGGCCGACGAGGGCGCGCGCGGCACCGCTTTGGTCTCCACCGTCGCGCCGCAGCAGGGCAGCCTGCCGCGGGTGATCGAGGCTTATGGGCAGGCGGTGCCCGCGGCCAATGGCACGGTGACGTTGAGCGTTCAGCAACCGGGGCAGGTCGTCGCGGTGCCGGCGGTGGCGGGGACGACCGTCGCCGCGGGCCAGCCGATCGTCATATTCGCGCTCGCCCCCGCGGCGCGCAGCGCGTGGCAGCAGGCGGCGAGCGCGGTGAAGGCGGCGGAATCGCAGCGCGAAACGACCGCGCGGCTGGTGACCCAGCAGCTCGCCACGCGCGACCAGCTCGTTCAGGCCGAGAAAGCCGTCACCGACGCGCGCGTCGCGCGGGATGCGCTGGCCAAGGAAGGCGCCGGTGCGGCGACAATGACATTGCGCGCACCATTCGCCGGGGTGGTCGCCACCGTCCCCGTCGCGCCGGGCGACCGTACCCAGCCGGGGCAGGCGCTGGCGACGGTCGCGCGCGCCGGGGCGCTGATCGTGACGGTCGGGGTCGACCCTGCGCGGCGCGGCGATCTGCGCGTCGGGGCGCCGGTGACGCTGACCCGGCTCGAGGGCGGCGCATCGGTGACCGGGCATGTCCAGCGGGTCGATGCGATACTCAACCCGCGCACCCGCCAGATCGATGTCGATATCGCCTATCCGGCGGGCGCGATCCTTTCCGGCGAAGCGATGAAGGTCGCGATCGAAACCGGTACCGCGCAAGGCTGGCGCGTGCCGCATCGCGCGGTGGTGATCGACGCGGACGGCAAGGCCAATGTGTTCCAGATCGTCGGCGGCAAGGCCAAGGCGGTGCCGGTGACGATCGCGGTCGCGCGATCGGACGACGATCTCGTTACCGGCGCGATCGATCCCCACGCCCGGCTGATCGTCGACGGCGCCTATCAGGTGGGGGACGGTGATGCGGTGCGCGTGGGAGCCGATCGTCACGCCGCGGCTTCGCGCGGCACTGGCTCCGCCGCCCGGCGTCACCCCGACCTTGAGCCGGGATCCATCATGCCTCAGGCGCGGCCGCAGGAAGTTCTTGCCCTGCGCTTGCCTCCCGATGGACCCCGGCTCAAGGCCGGGGTGGCGGAGGAATGACCTACGCCGCCCTGCTCGCGCGCCAATCGCGTGCGCTGGTGACGATCGCGGTCGCGCTGGCGATCGCGGGGCTGGTCGCGGCCTTGTCGCTGCCGGTCGGGCTGTTCCCGCAGGTGTCGTTCCCGCGCGTCGTGGTCGACATCGACGCGGGTTCGCGCCCCGCCGACCAGACCGCACGCAGCGTCACCACCCCGGTCGAACAGGCATTGCGCGCGGTGCCGGGCGTGCAGAACGTCCGCTCCGAAACGACCCGCGGGTCGGCGCAGATCTCGATCGATTTCGGCTGGGGGCGTGACATGACTGCCTCCACCTTGCTGGTCGAGGCGGCGATGTCGCGCGCGCTCGGCGCGCTGCCGCCCGGGACGAGCTATAACGTCCGGCGGATGGACCCGACGGTCTTCCCGATCATCTCCTACGCGCTCGAATCCGATCGCACCTCGCCCGCCGAACTGCAGAATTTCGCGCGTTACCAGCTCGTGCCGCTGCTCAGCGGCATCTCCGGGCTGGCGCGCGCGGACGTGCAAGGCGGCGATACCGCCGAGGTCGAGGTGCTCGCCGATCCCGCGCGGCTCGCCGCGCACGGGCTCGCGATAAGCGACCTTTCGACCGCGATCGCCAACGGCAATGTGCTGAGCGCGGTCGGGCGGGTGCAGGATCGCGGGCGGCTCTCGCTGGTCGTCGCCGACCGCACCCTCTCTGGCGCCGCGGCGGTGGGCGAGGTGGTGGTGAAGGCCGATCCCGCCGGGGTGGTACGCGTCCGCGACGTCGCGAGCGTCCAGCCCGGCGTCGCCCCGCAATGGATGCACGTCAGCGAGGACGGGCGCCGCGCTGTGCTGCTCAACATCTACGAACAGCCGGACGGCAATGCGGTGCGCATCGCGCAAACGGTGCAGCAGAAGCTCGCCGCGGTCCGCCTGCCCTCCGGCACGCGGCTCGTCTCCTGGTACGACCAGAGCGAGCTGGTGACGCAATCGCTCGCCAGCGTGCGCGATGCGGTGCTGATCGGGCTGGTACTCGCGGCGCTCGTGCTGCTGCTGTTCCTGCGCAACTGGCGGATCACGCTCGTCGCCGCGCTGATCGTCCCCGCGACCCTGGCGGCAACGGTGCTGGTGCTGACGATCTGCGGGATGAGCTTCAACATCATGACGCTGGGCGGGATCGCCGCCGCGGTCGGGCTGCTGATCGACGATGTGATCGTGATGGTCGAGCATATTGTGCGCCGTGCCGGGACCGGCGGCGGGCGCGCCGCGGTGCTCCCCGCCGCGCGCGAGTTCATGACGCCGCTCACCGGATCGAGCCTCGCGACGCTGATCGTCTTCCTGCCCTTGTCGTTCCTCACCGGGGTGACAGGCGCGTTCTCCAAAGCGCTGTCGCTGACGATGGGCGCGGCGCTGGCGATCTCCTGGGCGATGACCGCCTTCGTCGTCCCCGTGCTGACCGCGCGGCTGGTCGATTTCGACAAGGTCCACGATCCCGCCGCCGACGGAGAGCAAGGCCGGCTGTCGCGCTGGCATGCGCGCGGGCTCGACAAATTGTTCGCGCGTCCGTGGCTGCTCGCCGCGATCGCGGTGCCGCTGCTGCTCATCGGTTATCTCGGCTATGCCAATGTCCCCACCGGCTTCATGCCCAAGGTCGACGAGGGCGGGTTCGTGATGGATTATTATACCCCGCCCGGCACCTCGCTCGACGAGACCGAGCGGCGGATGAGCCAGGTCGACGCGCTGATCCGCGCCGATCCCGATGTGCTCACCTTCTCGCGACGTCTCGGCACCGGGCTCGGCGGCGATCTCGGGCAGAGCTATCACGGCGATTATTTCGTCCGGCTGAAGCCCGATCACGATCGCGCGACCGAGGAAGTCGCCGCCGATGTCGCCAAGCGGATCGGCGCCGAGGTGCCCGGGGTGCAGATCGAGGTCGCGCAATTGATGGAGGATCTGATCGGCGATCTCACCGCGGTGCCGCAGCCGATCGAGGTCAAATTGTTCGCCGCCGATCCGTCGATCCTCACCGATCAGGCGCGCAAGGTCGCCGCCGCGATCGGCAAGGTTTCGGGCGTGGTCGAGGTGAAGGACGGGGTGCAGCTTGCCGGCGATGCGATCGATGTGCGGATCGATCCGGTCCGCGCCGGGTTCGAAGGGGTGACCCCGGCCGATGTGCAGAATGCGATCGACGCCGCGCTCAACGGCGTGGTCGCGACCACCCTCCCCCAGCCCTCGCGCTCGGTGAACGTGCGCGTCCGCCTGCCGGCGGCGATGACGCTGACCCGCGAGGAACTCGCGACGCTGCCGATCCGCGCGGGCGACGGGCATGTGTTCCAGCTTTCGCGCGTCGCCGATCTCGTGCCGGTCACCGGCCAGCCGCAGATCGCGCGCGAGAATCTCGAGCCGATGGTCGCGGTCACCGGGCGGATCCAGGCGCGTGGGCTCGGCGCGACGATCGCCGATATCCGCGCCGTGCTCGCCCGGCCGGGGATGCTCGCGCCGGGGGTTCGCTACGAACTGGGCGGGCTCTACCAGCAACAGCAGATCGCCTTCGCCGGGCTGACCAAGGTGTTCCTCGCCGCTTTGGTCGCCGAATTCGCGCTGCTGCTCGTGCTCTATCGCCGCTTTACCACCCCGTTGGTGGTGATCGGCTGCTCGCTCGTCTCGACCACCGCGGTGTTCACCGCGCTCTGGATCACTGGGGTCGATCTCAACATCACCGCGCTGATGGGGATGACGATGATCATCGGCATCGGCACCGAAATGGCGATCTTCTATGTCAGCGAATATCAGGAGCTGACGCGGCACATGCCGCGCGCCGAGGCACTGCGCGAAGCGAGCCGCAACCGGCTGCGCCCGATCACGATGACGACGCTCGCCGCGATCCTGACGCTCCTGCCGCTGGCGCTCGCGATCGGTTCGGGCGCGGGGATCCAGCAGCCGCTGGCGATCGCCATCATCGCCGGGCTGCTGCTGCAATATCCGCTGGTGCTGCTCGCGATGCCGGTACTGTTGGGGTTGTTGCCGGCGGAGAAGGCGGAGGCATAGCCGCCTGCTACAAACCTCCGTTCGGGCTGAGCTTGTCGAAGTCCTGCACTTTTCTTCACACGAAGAAGCGCAGCCCTCCGGCGGGCCCATGAAAGTATTACTTTCATGGGCGCCCTCACAAGCTCAGGGCGAACGGGCGGGAGAGGTTCTAACCCCCGCCAGTGCTCGCTCGATCTCCCCGGCGCAGCGCCGCAACCGGCGCAACACCGGCGCGCTTACCGGCCGCGGCGGAGAGGCGGAGGCGGAGAGCGCCGCGATCACCGCCCCGCCCGCATCGCGGATCGGCACCGCGATACAGCCGAGCCCTTCGACCACCTCCTCCGCATCGGTCGCGAAATCATGCGCGCGGACCTGCGCGAGATGCGCGCGGATCGCCTCCGGGACGATGATCGTCGCGCGCGTCAGCGCGACGAACGGGCCATTGGCGAGATATTGATCGAGCGCCTCATCGGGCAGATGCGCGAGCAGCAGCTTGCCGATCCCCGAGCAATAGGCCTCCAGCTCCATTCCCTCGCGGGTGAACAGCGGGAAATCGATCGGCTCCTTGACCAGATAGGTCACCATATCGCCGCGCATCACCCCGAGGTGAACGACCATCCCGGTCGCGCCCGCCAGCCGGCGCAACGCCGGGCGCGCGACCCGCGCGAGCAAGGCATGGCTGCGCGCCGCCGCGCCGAGCTGGGTCAACCCCGCCGAGGCCGCATAGCGCCCCTGCCCCACCCGGATCAGCAGCCCGTGGCGCACCAGCGCCGCGACAAGGCGATGCGCGGTGGACAGCGGCAAGGCGAGATCCGCCGCGACCGCCGCCAGCGGGCGCTCGCCATTATCGGCGAGCAGCGCGGCAAGCAGCGCCAGCGCGCGATCGACGGCGCCACTCTCGGTCTCTTTCCCGGTCATTCTCTCATTGTCTGAGAATCCGGACGTCGGCGCAAGTTGTTCCGCCTCCGCCGCGGGCGTAATTTGCGCGGGTAATCACGAGGACATGGCGATGAGCGGCAAGGTCAAGGCGGCGATCATCGGTTCGGGCAATATCGGCACCGATCTGATGATCAAGATGGTCAAATATCCCCAGAATATGGAGCTGGTCGCGGTGGTCGGGATCGACGAGGCCTCCGAGGGTCTGGCGATGGCGCGCGAGCGTGGCGTCGCGACGACGCATGAGGGGATCGACGGGCTCAAGGCGATGGCGGTCTATCCCGAGATCGGCATCGTGTTCGACGCCACCTCGGCCTATGCGCATAAGGTGCACGACGAGGCGTTGCGCGCCGACGGCAAGCAGGTCGTCGACCTGACCCCCGCGGCGATCGGGCCGTTCACGATCCCGCCGGTCAACATGCATGCGCATCTCGATCAGCCCAACGTCAATATGGTGACGTGCGGCGGGCAAGCGACGATCCCGATGGTCGCCGCGGTCAGCCAGGTCGCGACGGTCCATTATGCCGAGATCGTCGCTTCGGTCTCGTCGCGCTCGGCCGGGCCGGGCACCCGCGCCAATATCGACGAATTTACCCGCACCACGGCGCGCGCGATCGAGGAAGTCGGCGGCGCGGCCAAGGGCAAGGCGATCATCATTTTGAACCCGGCCGAACCGCCGATGATCATGCGCGATACGGTGTTCACCTTGTCCGAGGGCGGCGACGAGGCGGCGATCCGCGCCTCGGTCGCGAAGATGGTCGCCGAGGTGCAGAAATATGTCCCCGGCTATCGGCTCAAGCAGGAAGTGCAGTTCGAGCGCTACGGCGACAACAACAAGCTCAAGATCCCCGGCCGCGGCGAATTCACCGGCCTCAAGACCTCGATCTTCCTCGAGGTGGAGGGCGCGGGCGATTATCTGCCGAGCTATTCGGGCAATCTCGACATCATGACCGCGGCGGCCAAAGCGACCGGCGAGCTGCTGGCGCAACGCATCGCTGAAAAGGTGACCGCATGACCTTCGATCCCACCACCGCCAAGCTCTACGTCCAGGACGTCACGCTCCGCGACGGGATGCACGCGATCCGCCATATGTACGGCATCGATCACGTCCGCGCGATCGCTAAGGCGCTCGACGAGGCGGGCGTCGACGCGATCGAAGTGGCGCATGGCGACGGCCTGTCGGGCGCGAGCTTCAACTACGGCTTCGGCGCGCATACCGATTGGGAGTGGATCGAGGCCGTTGCCGACGTGCTGACCAGATCGGTGCTCACCACGCTCATTCTGCCGGGCGTCGGCACGGTCGAGGAGCTTCGCCGCGCTTATGATCTCGGGGTGCGCTCGGTGCGCGTCGCGACGCATTGCACCGAAGCGGATGTCTCGAAACAGCATATCGGCATCGCGCGCGATCTCGGGATGGACGTGTCGGGCTTCCTGATGATGAGCCATATGATCGAGCCCGATCGGCTCGCGCAGCAGGCGCTCCTCATGGAAAGCTATGGCGCGCAATGCGTCTATGTCACCGATAGCGGCGGTGCGCTCGATATGGACGGGGTGCGCGATCGCTTCCGCGCCTATGACAAGGTGCTCAAGCCCGAAACGCAGCGTGGGATGCATGCGCATCACAACCTCTCGCTCGGCGTCGCCAATTCGATCGTCGCGGCGCAGGAAGGCGCGATCCGGATCGACGCCAGCCTCGCCGGGATGGGCGCGGGCGCGGGCAATGCGCCACTCGAAGTGTTCATCGCCGCCGCCGATCGCAAGGGGTGGAACCACGGCTGCGACGTCATGGCGCTGATGGACGCCGCCGAAGATCTCGTCCGGCCGCTGCAGGACCGCCCGGTGCGGGTCGACCGCGAGACGCTCGCGCTCGGCTATGCCGGGGTCTATTCGAGCTTCCTGCGTCACGCCGAAAAGGCCGCCGCAGATTACAACCTCGATACCCGCGCGATCCTCGTCGAGCTCGGCCGCCGCAAGATGGTCGGCGGCCAGGAGGACATGATCGTCGACGTCGCGCTCGACATGATTAGGGCCCAAATCTAATCAGGACGAGGTCGTGACGGAGCGGATTTTGGCGCCAGACTAGGAGCAAGGAGAGAGCGATGCTGATGCATCGTGATCGACGCGCGACGCCGCATGGCGCCAAAAGCCGCCCGCCGCAGAGCGGTCGCCCGGAGAAGCCCGCTGGACGGCGTCGCTTGCTTGCGCGTAGCGACTGCTACGCGTCTGCGCTGCACTCCTTGCCAGCGGGCTTCTCCGGGCGATCACGACGTCGTCCCGATTAGATTTGGGCCCTCAGGCGGCCGGCTGAAACCCTTGCCTCCCGGTCTGCGTCTGAGCATGAGATGCTGACGCAGCCGGGAGCAACGGGTGTCGAACCAGATTGAGGTCCTTTACTACGCGGTCGAATGGATCGTGCGGATCGGCGCGCTGATCGTCGTCCCGCAGCGCCGCTCACCCAACGCCACCCGCGCGTGGCTGCTGCTGATCTTCTTCCTGCCGATCCCGGGGCTGATCCTCTATCTGCTGATCGGCAATCCGCGCTTCCCGGCGTGGCGCCGACAGCGCTTCGCGGCGCTGCAGCCCTTTTTTCGCGAGACCGCCGCGAGCCTTGCCGCGCACGCCCCGAGGCTGGGCGACAATCGCCCGACCGCCGATCTCGCCGCGACGCTCGGGCATGTGCCCGCGACGACGGGCAACGACATCACGCTGATCGACGATTATGACGCGGTGATCGACCGGCTCGTCGCCGATATCGATGCCGCGCAGCGCTTCGTCCATATCCTCGTCTATATCTTCGCCGACGATCATGTCGGCCGGCGCATCGCCGCCGCCTTGGGACGAGCGGTGGCACGCGGGGTCGAGGCGCGGGTGATGTTCGATCCGGTCGGCTCGCATCACTGGCGCAAGGGCACGCTCGCGATGCTGCGCGCGCACGGCGTCGAGGTGATGGAATCGCTGCCGTGGCGGCTGTGGCGCAACCGCTCGCGCCGCGACATGCGCAACCACCGCAAGCTGTTCGTGATCGACGGGTGCATCGGCTATGCCGGATCGCAGAATATCGTCGCGAAGGATTTCCGCCCGGGGGTGGTCAATCGCGAGCTGGTCGCGCGCGTCACCGGGCCGGTGGTCGCGGCGATGGAGGCGATCGTCCGCGGCGACTGGTGCCTCGAAACCGGCATCCTCCCCGAACACCGGATCGAATTGCCCGCCGCGACCGGCGACGCCGATGCGCAGCTGATGCCGAGCGGCGCCAATTACCGGCTCGAAGGGTTCGAATCTCTGCTCGTCTGGCAGCTCCACCAGGCGTGCGAGCGGATCGTGATGGTCGCGCCCTATTTCATCCCCGACGAAGGCGTGCTCGCCGCGCTGCAGACCGCCGCCGCGCGCGGGGTGACGGTCGACATCGTGCTGTCCGAAGTGGTCGACCAGCGGCTCGTCAATCTGTCGCAAAGCTCCTATTACGACGAGCTGATGGCGGTCGGGGTACGGATCCACCTGTTCCGCGGCTTCCTGCTCCACGCCAAGAATGTCGGGATCGACGGGCGGCTGGCGATCGTCAGTTCGAGCAACGTCGATCTGCGCTCGTTTCAGCTCAACGAGGAGGCGAGCCTCTTGCTCTACGACCCCGCGTCGGTCGCCGCGGTCGAGGCGATCCAGCGCGGATATCTCGCCCAGTCCGACACGATCGATCTGGCGCAATGGCGGCAACGCTCGCTGGCGCGGCGGCTGGCCGAGAATGTCGCGCGACTGTTCAACTCTTTGCTCTAGGTTGCGTCGTTCCTCGGGGAGGGTTTGTGCTCGGCGCGTTAACTCAACTGCCCGCCCGCCTTGCGCCACGCATCGATCCCGCCCTGGATATGGAACACCGCGAGCCCCGCCGCGCGCGCTTCCTGCACCGCCATCGCCGAACGCTCGCCGAACGCGCAATAGAAGAGCAGCCGCCGGTCGGGCAGCTTCGCCAGCTCGTGGAGCATCCCCCCCTCCCCGATGCTGTCGTGGAGATTGGGATAGGGCAGATGAAGCGAGCCGCAGATCACGCCGTTGCGCGCGCGCTCGCCCTCTTCGCGCAGATCGATCAGCATCACGTCGGGCGCGCCGACCAGCCTTACCGCTTCCTCGGCGCACACCGCCCAGCCGGCACGCGCGATCGCCTCCTGATCGAGCCCGACGCGGACATTGGCGGGCACCGCGACATCCATCATCTTGGGATCGGCGAGCTTCAGATTGTGCATCAGCTCGGCATATTCGTCGGCGCTGGAAACCTGCAGCCGCGGGTTGTGCGCGCGCTCCTCGCCGATCGTCGATACCGTATCGCCCTTATAATCGTGCGCCGGATAGACCAATGTCGCATCGGGGAGCTTGAGCAGCCGCCCGAACAGCGACTCATATTGCATCCGCGCGTCGCCGTTCTGGAAATCGGTGCGCCCCGTGCCGCGGATCAGCAGGGTATCGCCGGTGAACACGCGATCGGGCAATGCGAAGCTATAGGAATCGTCGGTATGCCCCGGCGTGTAGATCACATCGAGCGACACGCCCTCGATCGTCAGCCTGTCGCCGTCGGCGAGCCGCATCGAGACGATATCGGCCTTGGTCTGCTCGCCCATCACGGTGATGCAATGCGTCCGGTCGCGCAGCGCGCCGAGCGCGGTGATATGATCAGCGTGAAGATGCGTATCGACCGCCTTGACCAGCTTGAGATCGAGCTCGCGGATCAATTGCAGGTAACGGTCGGTCCGCTCCAGCACCGGATCGATGATCAGCGCCTCCCCGCCCGCGCGGCTCGCCAGCAGATAGGAATAGGTGCTCGACGCGGAATCGAACAATTGGCGAAAGATCATCACGCCCTCCTCCGCGCGAGCACCCGCAACCTCAATCGCGCGGCTGCGCGATCACCCGAAGATACGGCTTGAGCGTCTTCCACCCCTCAGGATATTTCGCCGCCGCCGCCTCGTCCGAGACCGAGGGCGGGATGATCACATCGTCGCCGGGGCGCCAGTTCACCGGGGTCGCGACGGTGTGTTTGGCGGTGAGCTGGCACGAATCGAGCAGCCGCAGCACCTCGTCGAAATTGCGACCGCTGCTCATCGGATAGATCAGCATCGCCTTTATGCGCTTGTCCGGCCCGATGACGAACACCGCGCGGACAGTGGCATTGTCGACCGCGGTGCGCCCTTCCGAGGTCTCGCCGGCGTCGCGCGGCAGCATGCCATAGGCCTTGGCGACCTTCAGATCGGTATCGCCGATCATCGGGTAATTGACCTTATGCCCCTGCGTTTCCTCGATATCCGCCGCCCAGCGCGCATGATTGTCGACCGGATCGATGCTGAGCCCGATGATCTTGGTATTGCGCTTGTCGAACTCGGGCTTGAGCCCGGCCATATAGCCGAGCTCGGTGGTGCAGACCGGGGTGAAATCCTTGGGGTGCGAGAACAGGATCGCCCAGCCGTCGCCGATCCATTCGTGGAAGTTGATCGGCCCCTCGGTGGTGTTTGCGGTGAAATCCGGCGCGATATCGTTGATCAGCAGCGTCATGCTCTCGCCCTCCTGTGCTTTTCGACCCGGCGTACCCGCGCGCAGAAGGTCGTCCGCACCAAGATACGCCTGAAACCGGGTATCGCTCCACTATAGAGCCATGCCCGATGCCGGGCCACGCCAATTCAGTGGAGGTGACGCAGCTTGTCCGGGTTGCGCATCACATAGATAGCGACGACCTTGCCGTCCTCGATCTCCAGCGCGGTGGTCTGCAATTCGCCGTCGGATTCGCGCGTCACGAAGCCGGGCAGTCCGTTGACGAACGCGGTCCGCACCAATTGCGAGCGGTGTTTCCGGAACAGCACCGCCAGCGCCTTGTGGACCTGCATGACCTGCTTGAACCCGAGTACCAGCTTCATCGCCGCCGGGCGCTTGCCGCCGCCGTCGGAATGGATGCTGACATCGGCGGCGAGCATCGCGCCGAGCGCGGTCATGTCGCCCCCGCGCGACGCGGCGAAAAACGCTTCGGCGATCGCCATCCCGCGCTCTTTCTCGACCTTGAAGCGCGGCCGGGCCTCGCGGACGTGCGCCCGGGCACGCGCGGCGAGCTGGCGGCACGCCGCGGCATCGCGCGCGATCGTCGTCGCCACCTCGTCGAAGCCGACCCCGAAGACGTCGTGGAGCAGGAACGCCGCCCGTTCGAGCGGCGAGAGCCGTTCGAGCGCGAGCATCAGCGGCAGGGTCACGTCCTCCGCCTCTTCCTCTTCCTCGACGATCGGATCGGGCAGCCACGGGCCGATATAGGTTTCGCGATTGTGCCGCGCCGATTTGAGCTGATCGAGGCACAGCCGCGTCACGGTGCGGCGCAGGAACGCCTCGGGCTCGCGCACCGCGGCGCGGTCGGCCCCCATCCAGCGGATGAAGGCCTCCTGCACCACGTCCTCGGCATCGGCGACCGAACCGAGCATGCGATAGGCGACGCGCAGCAGCCGCGGGCGCAGCGGATCAAAGCTTTCCGCCGCGCCGGCGCTCGTCATGCCGCGACCTGCTGCTGCACCGCCTTGGCCGCCTCGGGCTCGATCCACAACCCGAAGCCGACCGCGAGCCGGTTCCAGCCGTTGATGATGTTGATCATCAGCGTGAGCTTGACCTGCTCCTCCTGGGAGAAATGCGCGCTGAGGGCGGCATAGGCCTCTCGGTGGTGATGCCCTTCGGACAGGCGGGTCAGCGCATCGGTCCACCCCAGCGCGGCGCGCTCGCGATCGGTGTAGCACGGCGCCTCGCGCCACGCGGAGAGCAGGTAGATGCGCTGTTCGGTCTCGCCCTGCGCGCGCGCCTCGACGGTGTGCATATTGATGCAATTGGCGCAGCCGTTGATCTGCGAGGCGCGGATCTTGACCAGTTCGATAAGGCTCGGCTCGAGGCTGGCGGCGATCGCCATCGACGCGCCGGTCCAGGTCTTCATCAGTTGCGGGGCAGCGGCATAGGGGTTGAGCTTGGCAGTCATGGTCGGGGTCCTTTCGTGGGTTCCGGTGACATGACGAGCCAACGATGCCGGGCGTGACATCGGGCGAAGATTTTTCTGATTTTTTTCTCGCTCTCCCCTGTGAGGAGAGAGTTCACACCGTGATCCGCGGCATCTCCCCCGGCCCGACGGTCATCACATCCTGCCAGTCCGGGTGCTTTTCGTATCGCGCGCGGACATAGGGACAGAGCGGGATGATCTTGAACCCGCCGCTGCGCGCATCGGCGATCAGATAGTCGACCAACGCCGCCGCGGCGCCGGTGCCGCGCAGCGCCTCGGGCGCGCCGGTATGGTCGGCGCTGATCAGCCCCGGCCCGCGATGCGTGAAGGTGAGTTCGGCCTCGGCGTCAATCCCGGCGACCCGCGCGACATAGCGGCCGTGACGCGCGCCATCCTCTTTGGTGATCGTGATATCGGCCATCGCCTTCATTCCTTCGTCATGACAGCCGCCACCGGTCTCGCCGCCAACATCAGTGCGCCGCCTCGGGCATCGGGGTGAATTCGCGATCGTCGCCGACCGGCAGCTTCATCCGCTGCTGCCGCCAATCCTCCGCCGCCTGTTCGAGCCGCTCCTTCGACGAGGAGACGAAATTCCACAGCAGGAAGCGCTCGCCGATCGGCTCGCCGCCCAGCACCATCACCGTCGAAGGCTGGCGCGCCTCGACGTCCACCGCGTCGCGCCCGGCGAGCACCGCCATCTGTCCCGCGTTCAGCACCGTCCCGCCGACCGTCACCTCGCCGCTCGCGCAATAGACCGCGCGCTCGGGGTAGGCGGTGGTCACGCTGCGTCGCGCGCCGGGCGACATTTCCCAATGCTGGTAGAATTGGGGCGAATGGACCTTGACCCCGGCGGTCAGCCCGTCGGCGGTGCCCGCGATCAGCCGGCCGCGCACCCCGTCCTCGGTCCATTGCGGCAGGTCGTCGCCCTCGCGGTGATCGAAGCTCGGGTCGGTCTCCTCGTCCGCCAGCGGCAGCGCGACCCACGCCTGGATGCCGTGCATGTTGGCGCCGTGCGACCGCGCATATTCGAGCCGCTCGCTATGCGTGATCCCGCTCCCCGCGACCATCCAATTGACCTCGCCGGGACGGATTTCCTGCTCATAGCCCAGGCTGTCGCGGTGCGTGATCTGCCCGGAATAGAGATAGGTCACCGTCGCCAGCCCGATATGCGGATGCGGGCGCACGTCGAGCTCGCGCGGGATGCCCGGCGCCAGCTCTAGCGGCCCCAAGTGATCGAAGAAGATATACGGCCCGACCATCCGCCGCGCGTGGAACGGCAACACCCGGCCGACCACGAAGCCGCCGCCGAGATCGCGGCTGCGCTTGTCGATAATGCGTTCGATCGTCACGTCATTTCCTTCCGGAGCGGATTCGTTTCGCGCACCATCGCGCCGCGCCGCGCGTAAGTCGAGCATTGACCTTCGCGCGCATTCGCCGCACCTCGCGCGCCGAAGAGGGAGTGTAATTTTTGAAAACGGCCGATTTCCTGATCATCGGTGGCGGCATCGCCGGCGTCTCCGCCGCTGCCCGCCTCGCCCCGCACGGCCGAACGCTGCTGCTCGAAGCGGAAAGTGCGTTCGGTTATCATTCGAGCGGCCGCAGCGCGACCTTCTATCATTTCGGGATCGGCAAATCGGTGGTCCGCGGGATGACCGCGTTCAGCCGCACGCATTTTGAGACCACCACCGCCGCCGGGGTGGAGCTTTCGCGCCCCTCCGCCGCCTTGTTCATCGCCACGCCGGGTATGGTCGACGGGCTCGACGAGCTCGAGGCGGAGATGGCGCGCTACAGCGACCGGCTCGAACGGCTCGATGCGGCGGGGGTGAAGGCGATCGTGCCGATCCTCAACACCGGCGGCGACGGCGTGGTCGCCGGGGTGATCGATCGCACCGCGCGCCGGCTCGATAGCGAGGCGCTGCAGCAGGATTATCGCGCGACGCTCAAGAAAGCGGGCGGCGAGGCGATCCCCGACGCGCGGGTCGTTGCGGTCGCACGCGAAGGCGGTGCGTGGACGGTCACCACCGCCGCCGGCGACAGTTACGCCGCGCCGGTCCTGATCAATGCCGCCGGCGCGTGGTGCGACGAGATCGCGCGCCTCGCCGGAGTCGCGCCGCTTGGGCTGCAACCGCTGCGGCGGACGATCATCGTGTTCGACGCGCCGGCCGAGCTCGACGTGCGCGACTGGCCGTTCACCAAGACCGCGGTCGACGATTTCTACATGCTCCCCGAATCCGGCCGACTGCTCGCCTGCCCGGTCGACGAGGTCCCGAGCGATCCCGGCGACGCGCAGCCCGAGGAATATGACATCGCGCTCGCCGCGTCGAAGGTCGAGGAATATACCTCGGTGCCGATCCGCCGGATCAGCCATAGCTGGGCGGGGCTGCGCACCTTCACCCACGATCGCGTCCCCGTCGCCGGGTTCGCGCCCGACGCATCGGGGTTCTTCTGGCTTGCCGGTCAGGGCGGATACGGGCTGCAGACCGCTCCCGCGATGAGCGCGATCACCGAGGCGCTGATCGCCGGCACCGCCTGGCCCGAGATGCTGACCGAGTGGGGCGTCACCCCGCAGGCGATGTCGCCCGAACGGCTCAAGCCGCGCGGCTGAGCGCCGTTTCGGCCATTACTGCTTGTGGTCGCGCTTTTGCCGATCGGCGCCAGTCTGCGGATAGCCCGAGCCGGTCGCGGAGTCGCTGTCGAAATCCTCGCCGGCGTTCCCGCCCCCCGCCCCCGATCCGGCGCCGCGCACCTCGCCGGTCTCTGGATCGACGCGGGCGCGCTTGCCGTTGTCCGGGGGCAGATCGGGACGCTGCCGTTTGGCTGGTTGGTTCATGCCGCTTCTCCTGAATGCCCGATCAACGTGCCATTGCACGCGGCCGCTCCCCCGAACTGATCCAGGTTAGGCAAAGCGCACGGAACGTCGGCGCGCCACGACATTTGGAAATGCCAGGAGCAGCGCGATGAACAACCGCAGCAACGAACCTCGGCAATCCGGCGGCGAGGTCGAGGGCCCGCCGGACACCAAACGCAACCGCGACCAGACCAACGAGGGCGAGTCGAGCGAAGAACCGGCCGAAGGCGGCGAGGAAACCGCGCCGCGGCAACCCGGTTCTCCGGGTTAACCGCGCCCACCGAGGACCTCACTATCGGCGATACAAGTAAGCCCCGTCGCTTTTCAGCGGCGGGGCTCCCTGAAGGTTTACTCAACACGCTCGGTGTGACCAAAGCCTTCGATACCGGATCGTCTTTCGATCGATCGGCGTGGTTTCAACGCGCCGGATCGGGCGCGGTTCCGGCGAAAGCGCGTTATCGCCCCCGCCGGCGCAATTGCCGCGCGAGCGAGTCCGCCGCCAGCACATAGGCAGGGCCGCCGCACACCGTCCAGGCTTCGGGCAGCTTCAACCGCGGGATCGTGCCGAGCAGCGGATGATGGAGCAATTCGATGCCCTGATCGGTCACCTGATCGGTCGCGGTTTCGACGATCAGATAGTCCGGCCGCGCCCGCGCCATTTCCTCCAGCCCGACGCGGGCCAGCGCCGGCTTGCCCAACCGTGCGGCAAGATTCGTCAGCCCGACCCGATGCATCAGATCGTCGACCAACGTACCGGTGCCGGTGAGATAGCCGCGCCGCTGATAATAAGCCGCGGTGGCGCGGTGCCCGGCGTCGCGCGGGATTCGCGCCAGCGCGGCATCCATCCGCGCGATCAGCGCGGTGCCACGTTCGGGATGCCCGACCGCCGCTGCAACCATCCGCACCTGCGCACGGATCTCGGCATAACTTTCGGCGGGCACGAGATCGAGCGTCGCGATCGAACGGCCGCGTAACTGCGCCATCGTCTCGCGGCGACGGCCGGGCGTGGCGATGACCAGATCGGGGCGCAGCGCCAGCACCTCCTCCGCCCCACCGCGGGTGATCGGCACCGACCGGGCCGCGGCAGCGACGGCGGACATTTGCGGATCGCGCGCGAAATTGGTCAATGCCGCGATCTGCCCGCGATCGGCGAGCGCGAGCAGATATTGGTCGGCGCACAGGTTGAGCGACACGATCCGGCGAGGTGCAGCGGGCGGAGGCGGGGCGGCGCCGAGCAGGATCGTCAGCAAAGGCAGAAGGAGCAAGCGGCGCATCGCATCCGCGCCTTTGCCCGATTGCCGGCGTCCAGGCGAGAGGTGATCTTAGGTCCGTTAACGCTCCACTCGGCTCCCCCGTGTCCTCGCGAAGGCGGGGACCTAATGGTGAGAACACAACGGATGAGTCCCGGAATCCTTTCCCGTCATGCCGGGTGAGAGATGCGGGAACCATCCGTCTGTATCTACCCACTAGTCTGGGCTCCCGCCTGCGCGGCAGCACAAAGGAGGGTTTGCACGACGGAAAAACGAGTTCTCCTCCGTTCCGATCCGCGCTAGGCACCCGCCGGTCCCCGCGCCCGCGTCGGGCCTACCCCCTTGCCCGACGAGGCTGCCCGATCGTGACCCGCCGCTGGCTCTGGCCCGCCCTGATCCTCGCAATGCTGGTCGCGGGCGTGCTCGGCGTGGGCATCGGCAGCACCTCGATCGCGCCGGGCCGCGCGCTTGCCGCGCTTGCCGGGCATGGCGATCCGATCGAGCGCGCGATCCTGATCGAGCTCAGGCTGCCACGCGCGATCCTCGGGCTCGCGGTCGGCGCGATGCTCGGGCTCGCCGGCGCTGCGCTGCAAGGCTATCTGCGCAATCCGCTCGCCGAACCTTCGGTGCTCGGTGCGTCGAACGGCGCGGCGCTCGGCGCAGTGGTCGCGCTCTATTTCGGGATCGCCGAGTGGAATGCGGTCGCGCTGCCGGTGCTCGCGATCGCCGGCGCGCTGGTGACGCTCGCGGCGCTGTTCGCGCTCGCCGGGCGATCGGAAAGCCCGCTGACCCTGATCCTCGCCGGGATCGCGGTGGCGACATTGACCGGCGCCGGGATCAGCCTCGCGCTCAATCTGTCGCCCAACCCCTTCGCGGCGATGGAGATCATGACCTGGCTGCTCGGCAGCCTCGAGGATCGCTCGTTCCGCCACGTCCTGCTCGCGCTGCCGTGCATCGCGATCGGCATCGTGCTGCTCGCCGGGCAAGGCCGCGCACTCGATGCGCTGACGCTCGGCGAAGACGGCGCGGCCGCGTTGGGGATCGATCTCCGCGCGACGCGGATGCGGCTGATGCTCGGAGTGGCGATCGGGGTCGGCGGGGCGGTCGCGGTTTCGGGGGCGATCGGGTTCGTCGGGTTGATCGTTCCGCATCTCGTCCGCCCGCTCACCGATCGCAGTCCGTCGGCGGTGCTGTGGCCGAGCGCGCTCGCCGGGGCGGCGTTGCTCGCGCTGGCCGATGTCGCGGTGCGGGTGATCCCCGCGACCAACGAATTGAAGCTCGGCGTGGTCACCGCCTTTCTCGGCGTGCCGGTCTTCCTCGTCCATCTGATGCGGGAGCGGCGACTGTGGTGAGCATCGCCGCGGATCGGGTGAGCGTCTCCCTCGGCGGGCGGCATGTGGTGCGCGAGGTATCGGCCGCGCTGACGCCGGGCCGGCTGGTCGGCGTGCTCGGTCCCAATGGCGCGGGCAAATCGACGCTGGTCCGCGCATTGCTCGGGCTGGTCCCGCATCACGGCAATGTGACGATCGACGGCATCGCGCGCACCGCGATGTCGCGCGCCGCGATCGCGCAGGCGGTCGCCTATCTGCCGCAGGGGCAGGTGCTGCACTGGCCGCTGACGGTCGCGCGGCTGGTCGCGCTCGGGCGGCTGCCGCACCTCGCGCCCTTTTCGCGGCTCGCCGATTCGGATCACGCCGCGATCGATCATGCGATGGCGCGCGCCGGGGTCACGTCGCTCGCCGACCGGCTCGCGACCGAATTGTCGGGCGGCGAGCGCGCGCGCGTATTGCTCGCGCGGGCGCTCGCGGTCGAGGCGCCCGCGCTGATCGCCGACGAGCCGCTCGCCAGCCTCGATCCGGCGCATCAGATCGAGGGGATGGAATTGCTCCGCGCCGAAGCCGACGCCGGCCGGCTGGTCGTCGCGGTGCTCCACGACCTGACGCTCGCCGCGCGTTTCTGTGATCGCGTGCTGGTGATGGCGGAGGGCGCGCTGGTCGCGGACGGCGCGCCGCGCCATGTGCTGACCGCCGAGTTGCTGGCGCGCGTTTATGGCATTACCGCCTATTTCGGGGAGGGCGCCACCCCGATGCTCGTGCCGCTCGACCGGCTGCGTTGACGATCCATTTGACCTTCTGACCGAAAAAGCGCCTATTCGTCGCCGTCCCAAGGGGCTGGCGGCAAAGCGAGGGGTGCGATGGATCTTAAGATCAACGGCGCGGATCACCAGGTCGACGTCCCCGACAATATGCCGCTATTATGGGTCGTGCGCGACGTGATCGGGCTGACCGGCACCAAATTCGGCTGCGGCATCGCGCAATGCGGGGCATGCACCGTCCATCTCGACGGCGTCGCGGTGCGCTCGTGTCAGTTGCCGGTCGGCGCGGTCGGGGGACGCGCGATCACCACGATCGAGGGCGTCGGCGCGACTCCGGCGGGCGCGAAGATCCAGAAGGCGTGGCTCGATCTCGAAGTGATCCAGTGCGGCTATTGCCAGCCGGGGCAGGTGATGTCGGCCGCGGCATTGCTCGCCGCCAATCCGCAGCCCGACGACGAGGCGATCGACGCGGCGATGGCGGGCAATCTCTGCCGCTGCGGCACCTATGTGCGCATCCGCGAGGGGATCAAGCATGCCGCTCGCGCCTGATCTCTCGCGCCGCGCCATCCTGCAGGGCGGCGGCGCGCTCGTCGCCGGGCTGCTGGTCGCGATCGAACTGCCCTGGGCCGCCGCGCGCGCCGACGAGCCGGAGCCGACCGGCAAGCGTTTCAACGCCTTCATCCATGTCGCCCCCGACAACACGGTGACCTTCACGCTCCCCGCGGTGGAAATGGGTCAGGGCGCCTTCACTTCGCAGACCCAATGCCTTGCCGAGGAATTGGACGTCGCCCTCGACAAGGTGATGACCGTCCCTGCCCCGCCCGATCAGGCCAATTATGGCAGCCCGGCGCTGGTTGTGCAGGCGACCGGCGGATCGACCACGACGATGGCGTGGAGCGGCCCGTTGCGGAAGGCCGGCGCCACCGCGCGCGCGATGCTCGTCGCCGCCGCCGCGGCACGCTGGCAGGTCGATCCCGCCAGCCTGACGACGGAGAACGGCGTGATCACCCACGCGCCGAGCGGCCGGACGATCGCTTATGGCGCGGTCGCCGATGCCGCCTCGCGGCTCACCCCGCCCAAAGACGTCCCGCTCAAGGACCCCGCGCATTTCCGCCTGATCGGCAAGCCGGTGCATCGCATCGACACGCCCGACAAGGTGACCGGCAAGACCGTCTACGGCATCGACGTGATGCTGCCGGGGATGAAGTTCGCGACGCTGATGGCCTCGCCGGTGCTCGGCGGGAAGGTAGGATCGGTCGATCAGGCGCAGGCGATGACCGTCCCCGGGGTCAGGCAGGTGGTGGTGCTCGACGATCTCGTCGCGGTGGTCGCCGACAATACCTGGGCCGCGATGCAGGGGCTCAACGCGCTCGCGATCGAATGGGCGCCGGGCAGCAATGCCGGGCTCGATCAGGCGCAGCTCTGGGCCGGGCTCGAAAAGGCCGCACAAGGCCCCGGCGTCACCGCCAAGAAGGAAGGCGACGCGCCGGCGAAGCTCAAGGACGGCACGTTGTTCGAGCAGAGCTACGAGCTGCCCTATCTCGCGCATGCCCCGATGGAGATGACCAATTGCGTTGTCCACGTTCATGACGGCGGCTGCGAAGTCTGGACCGGCACCCAGGTCCCCGGCTTCGCGCAGGCCGGCGCGGCCAAGGCGCTCGGCATCCCGCCCGAGAAGGTGACGATCCATAACCACATGATCGGCGGCGGCTTCGGGCGACGGCTCGAGGTCGACGGGGTGGTCAAGGCGACGCGCATCGCCGCGCATGTCGACGGGCCGCTGAAGGTGATCTGGTCGCGCGAGGAGGATATCCGCCAGCAACTCTATCGCCCGCTCTATAACGAGCATCTCAAAGCGCGGGTGGAGAACGGCCGGATCACCGCCTTGCATCATCGCGTCACCGGCGGATCGGTGATGGCGCGCTGGCTGCCCGTGGCGTTCACCAACGGGGTCGACAGCGATGCGGTCGAGGGCGCGGTGGACGTGCCCTATGCGATCGGCAACCGGCTGGTCGAATATATCCGTCACGAAAGCGCGGTGCCGGTCGCCTTCTGGCGCGGTGTCGGGCCGAACGGCAGCATCTTCTCGGTCGAGTGTTTCATCGATCTGATCGCGCGCAAGACGGGGAGCGATCCGCTCGACTTCCGCCGCGCGCATCTTGAGAAGAACCCGCGCGCGCTGGGTGTCCTCAATCTCGTGGCGGAAAAGGCCGGCTGGGGAACCCCGGCCCCGCCTTCGCCCCACGGCGCGCGGCGCGGGCGCGGGATCGCGCTGATGAACGCCTTCGGCAGCTTCCTCGCGGCGATCGCCGATGTGGCGGTCAACGATACCCGCGACGTCCGCGTCACC
>NZ_MKRR01000115.1:50149-66127 GCF_001897045.1 Sphingomonas sp. 66-10 | reverse complement strand
TGTCGGGCAGGTCGTCAACCCCGATACGCTCGAGGCGCAGATCCAGGGCGGCGCGACCTTCGGGCTATCGACGGTGCTGTTCGACAAGATCACCTTCGCCGGCGGCAAGGTCGAACAGGGCAATTTCAACGACTACCGCATCCTGCGCATCGACGAGATGCCGGTGATCGAGGCGCATGTCGTGCCGAGCAAGGAAAATATGGGCGGGATCGGCGAGCCGGGCACGGTGGTCACGCAGCCGGCCGTCGCCAATGCCGTCTATGCCGCGACCGGGGTGCAGCTGACGCGCATGCCGATCGATCGCGCGCTGATCGCGAAGGGAGCCTGAGCATGCGGCGAATCCTCACGCTCATCGCCGGCGCGATCATCGTCGTGCTCGGCGCGATCTTCGGCCGCATGATCCTCCAGCCCGGGCCTTATGGCTTCGCCGGCGGCAATCGGGTCGATCTCGCCAGCTACAAGGGCGCCTCGCCCACCGGCGTCCCGGCCGAGCTTGCCGCCGCCGATCCGCGTACCCGCGGCGAATATGTCACCCGCATGGCCGATTGCGAGGCGTGCCACACTGCCAAGGGCGGCACGCCCTTTGCTGGCGGTCGCCCGTTCGTCCTGCCGTTCGGGACGATCTACACCCCGAACATCACCCCCGATCCCGAAACCGGGATCGGCAAATGGACCGACGCGCAATTTCTCACCGCGGTCCACAAGGGCATCGCGCCGGACGGGTCGCGGCTCTATCCCGCTTTCCCCTACGCCTCCTACACCCGGCTGACCGATGCCGATGTGCTGGCGATCAAGAGCTATCTGTTCTCGCTCAAGCCGGTGCGTCAGGCGAACAAGCCCAACACCTTCGGCTTCCCGTTCAACCAGCGCTGGCTGATGGGAATCTGGTCCGCCTTCTTCAACGACGACAAACGCTTCCAGCCCGTCCAGGAGCAGAGCCCGGCGTGGAACCGCGGCGCCTATCTCGTCGAGGCCGCGGGCCATTGTGGCGAATGCCACACGCCCCGCAATCTCCTGCAGGCGCTCGACCAGCGCCAGAAATTCGCCGGCGGACAGGCCGAGGGCTGGAACGCCTATAATATCACCAGCGACCGGATCAGCGGCATCGGCGCGTGGAGCAACGACGAGCTCGCCGCTTATCTTACCACCGGTCACGCGAAGGGCCGCGGGGTCGCCTCCGGGCCGATGCACGAGGCGGTCGCGCTCAGTATCTCCAAGCTGACCAAATCGGATATCGCCGCGATGGTCACCTATCTCAGGACCGTCCCCGCGATCCGCAGCGATCGCCTGCCCCAGCCCGCCGGCCCCGCGCCCGCCTCGCCCAAGCTCGCGTCGATCGACAATCCGGTCGGCAAGCGCATGTTCGAGGGCAATTGCGTCGCCTGCCACGCCTGGACCGGCGCGGGGGCGATCATCGAGGAAGCGCGGCTCACCGGCGTCCGATCGGTCAACGATCCGACCGCCACCAATGTCGCGCAGATGATCCTCAACGGCGCGGGCAGGCCCGGCACCGGGCGGCCTTATATGCCGAGCTTCGCCGATGCCTATTCGGACAGCGAGGTCGCCGCGGTCGCCAATTATGTCACCGCGCGGTTCGGCGCCGCGGGATCGAGCATCACGCCGAAGGAGGTCGCCGCGCTGCGCCGCCAGAACTGAGGCGCTATCGCGCGGCCGGCGTGCAGGCTACAGCGCGGCCGATGCTTCGCCTGACCGAATTGACGCTGCCGCTGCACCACGCCGACGAAGCCCTGCCGGCGGCGATCTGCAAAAGGCTGCGGATCACCCCGCGCGAGTTGATCCGCTATGTCGTCGCGCGTCGGGCGAACGATGCGCGGGATAAGACCCGGATCCAGCTCGTCTATTCGGTCGACGTCAATGTGAAGAACGAGGCCGCGGTACTCGCGCGCTTCCGCAAGGACCGCAACGTCCAGCCGACGCCGGACACCAGCTACAAATTCGTCACGCAAGCGCCCCCCGCGGGCGCGAAGCGGCCGGTGGTGATCGGCGCGGGGCCGTGCGGGCTGTTCGCCGGGCTGATCCTTGCGCAAATGGGGTTCCGCCCGATCATCCTCGATCGCGGCAAGGTCGTGCGCGAGCGGACCAAGGACACCTGGGGGCTGTGGCGGCGCAGCGTGCTCAACCCCGAATCCAACGTCCAGTTCGGCGAGGGCGGCGCCGGCACCTTTTCGGACGGCAAGCTCTACAGCCGGATCAAGGATCCGCGGCACCTCGACCGCAAGGTGCTGAGCGAATTCGTCAAGGCCGGCGCGCCGCCCGAGATCCTCACCGAGGCGCATCCACATATCGGCACCTTCCGGCTGGTCACGATGGTCGAGAGTCTGCGCGAGACGATCGAGGGGCTCGGCGGCGAATATCGCTTCCAGACGCGTGTCGACGGCCTCGATATCGAGACCGGCGCGAACGGTGAGCGCCATATCCGCGGGCTGCACCTTCACACCGGCGACTATCTCGAGGCCGATCGCGTGGTGATGGCGATCGGGCATAGCGCGCGCGATACCTTCGCGATGCTCCAGGCGGCGGGGGTGCATGTCGAGGCCAAGCCGTTCTCGATCGGGGTCAGGATCGAGCATCCGCAATCGTGGATCGATCGTTCGCGCTTCGGCGCCGACGCGGGCCATCCGATCCTCGGCGCCGCCGAATATCATATCTCGCATCACTGCGGGAACGGCCGCACGGTCTACAGCTTCTGCATGTGCCCCGGCGGCACCGTGGTCGCCGCGACATCCGAAGTGGGGCGCGTCGCGACCAACGGGATGAGCCAATATTCGCGCAACGAGCGCAACGCCAATTCGGGGTTCGTCGTCGCGATCGACCCGGCGCGCGACTATCCCGGCGACCCGCTCGCCGGGATCGCCTTCCAGCGGCATTGGGAGTCGCTGGCCTTCGTCGCCGGCGGCTCCAACTATCGCGCCCCCGCGCAGCGCGTCGGCGATTTCCTCGCCGGCCGCCCGTCGGAATCGCTGGGCAGCGTGATCCCCTCCTATCGCCCCGGCGTCACCCCGACCGACCTTTCGCAATGCCTCCCCGCCTTCGCGGTCGAGGCGATGCGCGAGGCGATCCCGGTGTTCGGCCGCCAGATCGCGGGCTACGACCACCCCGATGTGGTGATGACCGGGGTCGAGACGCGCACCTCGTCGCCGGTGCGCTTCACCCGTGGCGACGATTTCCAGAGCCTCAACACCCGCGGGCTGTTCCCCGCCGGCGAGGGCGCGGGCTATGCGGGGGGCATCCTCTCGGCGTCGGTCGATGGCATCAAGGTCGCCGAGGCGGTCGCGCGGAGCATCGCCGCGTGACGCTGATCCTGTTCAACAAGCCCTATGATGTCCTGAGCCAGTTCACCGACCGCGGCACTGAAGGATCGGCGCGGCGCACCTTGTCCGACTTCATCGATGTGCCGGGCGTGTACCCGGCGGGGCGGCTCGATCTCGACAGCGAGGGGCTGCTCTTGCTGACCGACGACGGCCGGCTGCAGGCGCGGATCGCCGATCCGGCGTTCAAATTGCCCAAGACCTATCTGGTCCAGGTCGAGGGCGAGATCAGCGAGACCGCGCTCGCGGCGCTGCGCCGCGGCGTCCGGCTCAAGGACGGGCCGACCCGCCCGGCGGAGGCGGAGGCGATCGCGGACCCGCAATTGTGGCCGCGCGACCCGCCGATCCGCGTGCGCAAGAGCATCCCCGATCGCTGGATCAGCCTGACGATCCGCGAAGGCCGCAACCGTCAGGTGCGCCGCATGACCGCCGCGGTAGGCTTCCCGACTTTGCGGCTGGTGCGCTGGCGCGTCGGCGACTGGACGCTCGACGGTCTGTCGCCCGGGGAGTGGCAATGCCACCCCGCGTAAAGGTCTATTTCGACGGCGGCTACCGCCCTGCCCCGATCGGGATGGAAACCGCGGTGGTGGTGGGCGGGCGCAGCTATCTGCAGCGCGATCTCGGCCCCGGCACGAGCATGGACGCCGAATGGCTGGCGTTGCGCCACGCGGTGCAGATTGCGCGCAACCTGGGGCTGGCGAACCCGCTGTTTGTCGGCGACTCGCTCGCGGTCGTCAGTCAGGCGAACGGCACGGCGAAATGCCGCGGCGCGGCCGCCAAGCACTTCGAGGCGTTGCAAGCGCTGCGCGCTGCGTCAGGCCCGCTGCATATCCGGCATGTGAAACGCGCGCAGAACCTCGCGGGCATCGCGCTGGCCCGGCTCCACGCGCGATAACGAAGCCTTGGTATTACCCGGCCGACGCGGCTGCCAGGTGGCAGTTGAATTCCTCGTCGCTGATCGTGTCGCGCACCACCAGCACGCTGCACGCGACATTGTCGACGATATACCCGCCGTTTGCGCCCGACCACCAACGATCGAGAAACGATTGCCGCCGGTGCCCCAGCACGACGAGATCGATCCCCAGCGGCCCGACCCGCTCCGAAATCAGCCGGACGGGCTCGCCGCGCAACAATTCACCGGTCGATTTCACGCCGAGCTGCCGAAGCCGCGAAAGCCCGAGATCGAGCAATTCCCGGCTGTGTGCGGAGCGCTCCACCGCGCAATGGCTTTCGGCGATGCGCGTGGACGCGGTTTCGGGATCGATGATCAGCAGATGCGCGGTCGCCTCGAACCGCTTGGCGATGAGCGCTCCTTCGCGGAGGGTGACCAGACTTTCCCTTGTCCCGTCGCTCGCGAGCAAAAGATGTTTGTACAAAGGCCGCCCTCCCCCACTTTAAGGCCACGCATCGCGACGCGGCGTCATCACCCCGGACGATTGGGAAAGCAGAGAATCGGCGCGCGGCAACATTCTCAATGCCCTCAAAGCGTTATCTCTAAATCAAATGATATCGGCGATGCGGGATCGACTATTGAGCGAGGGTCGCACGCTGCCGTCGCGATGACAAGCGCCAGGAAAGGGCGGCGCCGTCCCGATTGTGCACCGATTTTTTGCACGGGCGCGCAGGGAGCGGCCGCACGCGCCCGCTCCCGCCCCACAAGATCAGCGGAACGCGCCGTAGATGACGTCGGCGATCCGCCCGGTCCGCGTGTTGACCAGCAGCAGATCCGGCCCATAGCGCACCCAGCGATGGCCGCGCGGCGGCGGTCCGAAGCCATAAGTCGCATAATTGTCGAAATAATAAGCCGACGACAGGAACAGATGCGGCAGGATCAGCCCGATCGTCCAGCGGCGATAATGATAGCCGCGCGGATAGCGGAACGGCTTGGCCGGGATCGGCCGGAAGTTGGGCGGGCGGTGGCCAATGCCGTGCGGCGGGCGCACGACCGGCGGCCGCGTCACCGGCGGCCGGTGGCCGTTGCCCGGGCCGGGGTTCGGCGGACGGGTGATCGGCGGACGCTGGCCATTGCCCGGCCCCGGATTGGGCGGGCGCGTGATCGGCGGGCGCTGACCGTTGCCCGGTCCGGGATTGGGCGGGCGCACGCCGGGCGGGCGCTGCCCCTGGCCGGGACCACCCGGACGGCCGGGCTGCCCCGGAACGGGCTGCACTTGCGGCGCGGCGGCCTGTGCAATGGCGATGTCGGGAACCAGCAACAGGCCGGCGGACGCGAGGGGAAGCCACTTCATCGGCACTCTCCTATTATGCGTCACGGAGCGTACCGATCGTAAGTGTGCGCAGCAAGTCCCTGAAATCGAGCGCGGAAGGCGGCGCCCCGCTGGAGCCGCCGCGCCGCGCCTTATCCCGCCGCCGGAAGGTCGAGGATCACCGACGCTTCCGAGGTCTGCGTGCGATAGGTCAGCGTCTCGAGGATATAGAGCTCAACCGCATCGGCGGTGTGGTGGCGATAGCCGATCGACAGATCCTGCCCGATCGTCAGATCGAAATCGCCGCCGCGCGTGGTGACCACCACCCCGCCCTTGATCGCCGGGCACCAGATTACCTCGCGGTCGACCAGCTTCTCAATATGCTTGAGCACGGGATAGCCGTCATCGCTCTCGCCGGTGAGCTTGCTATAGGGATCGGCACCGAGCACCAGCGCATAGGGGCCACTGACCCCGGCGAGGCGCAGCGCATTGATCGCCTTCTCGACCGCCTCGGGATAGCCGCGAACATCGGCCGGCAAGCTCACTTTGGGATTGCTCGTGACCTGCCGGATGCCGTCGATGCCGGCCTGCGCATAGCCTTCGAAGACGACATGATCCTCGGCGAAGGCGATCGTGCATGCCGCATCCTTGAGCGGCTGCCAGTCGGAATCGTTGGAGCCGCGCTCGACATCGTCGATCGCCTTGCGCGTCAGCTTGAACGGCACGCACAATTCGATCACCGGGGTCACCTCGCGCTGGACGACCTGCAGCCCCTCGCGAAGCGGCGCGACCTCCTTGGTATGGCCGGTGCCGACCGCGGAGAGATCGAACCCCTTGGGACCGATCACGTCGACCACCTTGCGGGCCGCAAGGTAGCGCTTGAGCGTGCGCTTGGCCTCTTCCTCGATCTGGTCCCACGCCGCCGCCGAGATCGGCGCCAATTCGCGATGAAGATTGTTCATGTCAGTCCTCGTCCTTCAGCGATCCAATAGCGAGCGAGCCGTGCGATGCCGGCGCGACGTCCGGCGACGCGGCAGGCGCCTCCGCCGGCGCCGGGCCGTCCGGCGTCACCTCATCCAGAAACGCCGATGTCGGCACAAAGAACAATGTGCCGGTCACGGCGCGGCTGAAATCGAGCAGTCGATCGTAATTCCCGGGCGGATTGCCGACGAACATATTGTCGAGCATCCGCTCGGTGCGGCTCGGCGACCGCGCATAGCCGATGAAATAGGTGCCGTATTCGCCCTTGCCGATCGCGCCGAACGGCATGTTGTCGCGCAGGATATCGAGCTGGTTGCCGTCCTCGTCGTGGATCACGGTCAGCGCATTGTGCGCGAAAGAGGGTTTGACGTCGTCGAGCAATTCGATGTCGGACAGCTTCTTGCGGCCGACGAAGCCCTCTTGCTGCTCGACCGGCACCTTTTCCCATTTCGGCAGATCGTGCAGATATTTCTGGACGATCACATAGCTGCCGCCGGCGAATGCCGGGTCCTCGTCGCCGATGATCGTCGCATCCACGCTCTCCTGCCCCACGGGGTTCTCGGTCCCGTCGACGAAGCCGAGCAGATCGCGATCGTCGAAATATTTGAAGCCGTGCGTCTCGTCGACGATCGTCGCGACCGATCCGATCCGCACCATGATCTGCGCGGCGAGTTCGAAGCACATGTCCATCCGCGAGGCGCGGATATGGAACAGCAGGTCGCCCGGGGTCGACGGCGCGTGATGGACGCCGCTGATCTCGCGAAAGGGATGGAGCTCCTTCGGCCGCGGCGCGCCGAACAATCGGTCCCACGCGTCCGATCCGATGCCCGTCACGCACGACAGATCCGCATCGACATCGCGGAACCTGATCGCGCGGACGATCCCGGACAAATCGGCGAGAAAAGCTTTGACCGTGCCGAGTGCCGCCGGCTCGGGATTGATCGTCGCTACCAGGAAGATCGCCGATCGAGAGAGCCTTGCTGTGACGGATTGGCTTTCGGGGGTCGGCACGAATATTCGCTCCATCAAGCGGCGGGAATTGCGCGTGGTTACGCTATCTCGAACCGCCCCGCCACCTCCTTCCTTTCCAAGGCCGAGGTTGCGGCAGGCATGCGGAAAGACGCGGAACCGGGGCGTATCCGGCTCCGCATCCTTCGAACGCTGCAGACCGGTCAGAAACCCGTCTTGAGCGAGACGAACACTTGCCGCGGCGCCCCGACCAGCAAGGTCTGGTTGTCGCCCTTCTGGGTGAAGCCGTTCGAGCCGATCGTCGCGATATATTGCTTGTCGAGCAGGTTGGTGCCGGAAAGCTGCAGCTCCACCTTACGATCCCCCGCCACCGCGAAGCGCACCCCGATCGAGGCATCGAACAGCACGCGCCCGGGCACCGACTGATCGTTGCTATAGGTGAAATAGCGCTTGCTCATGTAATTCGCGCCGATGCGGCCGAAGAACAGATCGCTGTCATAGGTCACTTCGCCCGAGGCGATATGCCGCGGCGCATCGACCACCGTCTTGTCCTTGATCGGCACCCCGCCGAGCAGCACCTTCTGCTGGGTCAGCGGATCGACGACAAAGACGTTATCCCGATAGCGCGAGTCATTGTAGGCATAGGAGCCGAACGCGCCGAACCCGTTGGGCAGCTTGATCTGCCCGGTCGCCTCGACGCCATAGGAGCGGACCCCGCCGACATTCTGCAGGATCGGCGGATTGCCCTGAATCCCCGACCCGACCGAATAGGCCAGCAACCGGTTGCGGAAATCGACATAATAAGCCGCGATCGAGCCGGTGAAGATGCCGCTGCGGAAACGCGTGCCGGCTTCATAGGTATCGGATTGCTCGGGCTTCAGATTGCCGAGTGCGTTGAACCCGGCCTGCGTCGTCGCGAACGGGCCACTGGTCGCCGAGCCGGTAAAGGCGCGCGTCACCTGGCTGAACCCGCCGAACAATTCGGCATTGGCGCCGAGGCGATAGGTGAGCCCGGCGCGCGGCTGGAACCAGTCGGTCGTCTTGATCTTGCCCGAGGCGAGACTGCCGGCGGTCAGCGGCGTCGCGGTGACACGCACGTCATAGCCCTTCCAGCCGAGGTCGACCGTCAGATTGCCGAGCGCGATCCTGTCGCTGACATAATATTGGAAGGTATCGGTCTGATAGCGATAATCCCATTGCGTGAAGAAGGGCAGCAGCGGGAAATCGAGGCTGTCGCGCGTCGGCACGGTGCGGCTGTCGAGCCCGTAGAAGCGCCGCGCCTGGCGGAAATCGTTGCGCTCGTACCAGGCGCCGACGGTGAGATCGCCGAACCCGCCCAGCGACGTGCCGACCGATCCGAACACGCCCTTGCGGCGGATGTCATATTCGGTTGTGCGCACCGACATCGGCACGCCGGAGGGCGAGGCGACATAGGGGGTGAACCAGATGCCGCGGCCGTGATTGTCGTGATAATAGCCGCGCAGCTCGCCGTGGATCTTGGCGTCCTTCGCGGTCTCGATGCCGACCGAGGCGAGATAGTCCTGCCGCAACCCGGCCGCGTCGTAATAAGCGTCGTCGGGGTTGGCGAAGGGCGCCGGATAGGTCTTGCCCGCCGCCGGATTGGTCGGGGTCACCCCGGTATAGCCGGTGTTCGCACCGACATCCGATACCAGGATTGCGAGCGGATAATTGTTCGAGATATTGTCCCAGCGATAGCCGAGCCGGTGGATCATATCGAGCGACATGTCCTGATAGTCGTTCTCGCGCCGGTCGGAGAAGTCGAACGTGGCGACCAGCCGCAGCCCGCTGTCGCCGAGCGGCGCGACCGCCTTGGCATTGACCTGATTCTGCCGCTGGACGCCCCAGCCCTTCCATTTGTCGGTGGTGAAATGCCCGTAGGAGACATAGGCGCTCGGCCCGTTGTCGCCGAGCGTGCCGGTATCGAGCCGGACGAAGGCGCGCCACGTATTGTCGCTGCCATAAGTGCCGTTGAGCGTCAGCCCCGCCTCTCGCTTCGGATCGGAGGAGATGAATTCGATCGTCCCGCCGAGATTGTTGGTCGCCTGCGTCCCGATCGCGCCCGAACCCTGCGCGACGCGGACCTGCGCGATATTCTCCGAGCTGATCGCGCGGCTGATGTGCAGACCGTTGGTATTGCCGTAGCTGCCGTCGCCGAGCGGAATGCCGTCGAGCGTGAAGCCGAGCTGGTTCTGGTTGAAGCCGCGGATCGAGACGCGCTCGGACCATTCGTAATTGCCGAAGGCATCGGCCGACTGGAAATTGACGCCGGGCAATTTGGCAATCGCCTTCAGCGGGCTGGTCGCGGGCACCACGAGATCGAAATCGCGCGTGCTGATTTCCTGCACTTGTCGCGTTTCGCCGCGACCGATGACGACGATATCGTCCGCCGCCGCCGGCGCATCGGCCACGGCGGGCGCGGCATCGGCGGGGGCCTCGGCAATCGCCAGCGACGGCCACGCCGTGGTGGCGAGCAGCATCATTGCGAACATCGGCTTGCGCGTCATGATTTTCCCCTTGCGCGGGGTCGCGAATGGCCCCGTCTGCGGCGGGGCCTAACCGTCGATCTTTGCAATGCGGCGTCGCTTTTGTTTCAGCAAGACGACAGAATGATGACCGGACAGCGGTGCTTCGACTAAATAACGCTAATGGTGAGCGTTATTTGGTTCACGTCCTCATTAATATAATTTATCCCAGCAAGAAGATAAACTAGGTGGAAAGACCGACCGTCGCCCAAGAATCCCGCGCCGGCATCCCTTAGTTCGCCGGCTTCTTGCCTTCGCTTTCGCGGAAAAGCGCCCATTCCTCGACCACGCGCCCGTCGGGCAGATGGCAATACCCCGTCTCGCCCGCGGTCTCCCGGCGAATTTCCAACTGGCCGCCGAGCCTGATGCAATTCTTCGACGCTGGGTTGGCCATGCCGACCGGTTTCTCTTGCTGCGCGCATCCGGCTACCGCCAGCAACAGCGCAGAAAGTAACGACAATCTCACGGCGGTCCTCCGTCGATGTTCCGCTGTGCTCATTCTTACTTCATCAAGCGGCCGATCTGCAATCGAGCCGTGTCGGCCATATTGCAGATCGCGCGCTTGATTGGATGGCGGCCGGTTTATTCCGCCTTGTCGTAGCTGAACTGGATGCCGGCGGTGCCGCCGGTTTCGATGAACAGGTTGATGAACGCCGGCACCGTGACCAGCCGATTCCAGTCGCGCTGCAATTCGCAGAACAGCTGGACCGTGGAGATCAGCTTGCCGCCCGCCTGTTCGATCCGGCGCAATGCCGCCTCGTGCGCCGTCGACGAGGTGCCGCCGACCGCATCGACCGGCACATAGACCTCATACCCTTCCGCCAGCGCGTCGATTGCGGGGAAGGTCAAGCACGCCTCGGTCCACAGCGCGGTCATGATCAGCTTCTTGCGGCCGGTCTCCTCCACCGCCTTGCGGAATTCGGTGTCTTCCCAGCTGTTGATGCTGGTCCGGTCATAGGTCGGATAGTCGCCGAGCACCTTGCGGATATGCGGCACGGGCGGCTTGTTGAGCCCGGTCTTCACGTTGACGGTCGAATGCACCACCGGCAGGCCGTAAGCGACCGCCGCCTTGGCGCAGCCGACGATGTTGTTGAGCAGCAATTGCCGGTCGATCGAGGCGATCGAATTCACCTGCACCGGCTGGTAATCGATGATGATGAACGCGGCATTCTGCGGCGTCAGCAGGCGATCGGCCTTGGGATCGCGGATCGGGTCACTCGCCATATTGCTTTCCTTCCATGCCCGCGGTGGGAACATCCGGGCGGCGCGGGCCGCCGCACGGGATGAAAAAAAGCCCCGGCGCGGTGAAGCGCCGGGGCCGTCGGTCACGCCGCCTGGGCGAAGCGACCGTTGTTGAAATCGTCGACCGCCTGGCGGATTTCGTCCTCGCTGTTCATCACGAACGGGCCGTAACCGACGATCGGCTCGTCGACCGGTTCGCCGGTCAGCACCAGCAAGGTCGCGTCGCCATCGGCGTGGATCCGTACGCTGTCACCCTCACGGCCGAGCAGCAGCATCTCCGCCTCGCCGAGCGCCTGATTGCCCTCGACGGTGACATGCCCGCCGAGCCCGACGATCATCGCGGTATGGCCTTCGGGCAGATCGAGCGTCAGGTCCGCGTCGCGGCTGAGCTTGACGTCCCACACGTTGATCGCGGTGAAGGTCCGCGCCGGCCCCTTGGCGCCGAGCAGCTCGCCCGCGATCACCCGCGCCGTGCCGGCATTGTCGGGCAGATCGACGGCGGGAATGTCCGCCGCGACGATGCCTTGATAGCCGCCGGGCGCCATTTTGTCCTTCGCGGGCAGATTGACCCACAATTGCACCATGCGGAATCGGCCACCGGTTTTGGCGAAAGCGGGCGAATGATATTCCTCGTGGAGGATTCCGCCAGCCGCGGTCATCCACTGCACGTCGCCCGGCCCGATGATCCCGCCATTGCCGGCCGAATCGCGATGCTCGACCTCGCCGTCATAGACGATCGTCACCGTTTCGAACCCGCGATGCGGATGCTGGCCGACCCCGCGCCGATCGGTGGTGGGCGCGAAATCGTGCGGTCCAGCATAATCGAGCAGCAGGAACGGGCTGATATGCTGGCCGAGATTGTTATACGAAAAGAGCGAGCGGACCGGGAAACCGTCGCCCACCCAATGGCCGCGATTGTTGCCGTAGCGGCCGAGAATTGCCTTGGTCATCTTCTGTCTCCGGGCGGCGATCGCTTTGGCGATACCGCGTCGAGAGCAAGATATGCAGGAACGACCAGCGCGAAAGATTGTCATTTTCCGACGCATCGTTCTATCAACAGAACGATGCAGGACCTGAACGATCTCTATTATTTCGTCCAGATCGTCGACCACGGCGGCTTCGCCGCCGCCGGCCGCGCGCTCGATATCCCGAAATCGAAATTGAGCCGGCGCATCCAGCTGCTCGAGGACCGGCTCGGCGTGCGGCTGCTCAATCGCTCATCACGGCGCTTCTCGATCACCGAGGTCGGCCGCGAATATTACGATCGCTGCGTCGCCATGCTGGTCGAGGCGGAGGCCGCGGATCAGGTCATCGCCGAGCTGCGCGCCGAACCGCGCGGGGTGATCCGCGTGAGCTGCCCGATCGCACTGATCGGCTTCCAGTTCGGCGCGCTGTTCGCCCGCTTCATGATCGAGAACCCGGCGGTCGACATCCACCTCGAGGCGACCAATCGCCGGGTCGACGTGATGGCCGAGGGCTTCGATATCGCGATCCGCGTCCGCTTCCCGCCGCTCGAGCCGAGCGACCTGGTGATGCGCAAGCTCGACACCAGCACGCAATGCCTGGTCGCCAGCCCAGCGCTCGTCCCGGCCGCGCTCGCTTCGCCCGCCGATCTTGCCGCACTGCCGAGCCTCGATCTCGGCCCGCCGCGGCGCGATCATCACTGGCAGCTCGAAGGCCCCGCGGGCGAGACCGCGACGCTGCCGCATCGCCCGCGGCTGGTAACCGACGATATGGCGGCGCTGCGCGAGGCTGCATTGGCCGGGGTCGGCGTCGTGCAATTGCCGACGATGATGATCTGGCGCGACATCGCGGAGGGGCGGTTGATCCACGCGCTGCCACAATGGCGACCGCGCGCCGGCATCATCCACGCCGTTTTCCCGTCGCGGCGCGGCCTGCTGCCGTCGGTGCGCGCGTTGCTCGATTACCTCGCCAACCAGTGCGACGAGCAACGCAGGCGCGCCGACGCCCGGCTCTATTCGTGATCAAGATCGCAGGAGTCCTGACCAAAAAGTTCGGCTAAGGCGATCGAATGACAAGCTTTACCGCCCCCTCCCCGCAAACACTCCGCCTGACCGCCGAAGAGCTGTCGACATTTCTCGATGGTGCGTTCCCCGCCTCGGTGCGGCCGACGCTCGGGGAAGTGGAGCGCCTCGCCCCCAATCACCTGCGGATGCGGCTCGATCCGGTGCCAGCGATGAAGCGCCCCGGCGATATCGTCTCGGGGCCGACGCTGATGGCGCTGGTCGACGTCGCGGCTTACGGCATCATCCTCGCGCATATCGGCCCGGTCGCGATGGCGGTGACCAACGCGCTGTCGATTTCCTTTCTGCGCGCCTGCCGCTTCGAGCCGATCTTCGCCGATGCGCGGCTTTTGAAGCTCGGTCGCCGACTCGCCACGGTCGACGTGCGGATCTGGCAGCGGACCGAGGATCGGCTGATCGCCCAGTCGACGGTCGGCTATGCGCTTCCCTGAGGCAGGCGAAACCGTGCGTCGATAACCTCAAATGCTTGACTCGCGAGAGATTCGCGATCCTATTGGGCAAGCTCCCCTTCCGCAGCGAAGCCGGGAGCAAGGGGTGGGCTGCAGTTCATACGGCCATATCGAAAGCGATGTGACGCATGACACGCATTGGATTCGTCAAACACGCCATTCTCACCGGCACGCGATCCAGGGCCGGGCTGGCGTTGTTCGTCGTGCTGTCGATCGCCGTTCCCACCCTCGTCCGCTTCGGTTTCGAGCCATTGCTCCAGGGGCGGATTCCCTATCTCACCTATTTCCCCGCGGTGATGCTGGCGGGCATTTTAGTCGACTGGCCGGCGGCGGCGATCGTCGCCCTGGGCTCGCTGATCACCAACGACCTGCTGTTCAGGCCGGCGGCGAGCTTCACCGCCAACGAGGCGCTTGCGCGCGAGCTGCTGTTCCTGCTGGTCAGCGCGACGCTGATCTTTTTGGGGCAGACGTTGCGGCGCACCGTCACCGAACTCGATGCCGCCGCGCGGCGCGAGGCGTTTCTCGCGGCCGAGCTGGGCCACCGGTCCAAGAACAATCTCGCGCTGATCGGCGCGATCGCGCGCCGCTGCCTTCGGCCCGATGAATCGGCCGAGGATTTCCTCGAACGATTATTGCCGCGCATCCAGGCGCTTGCTCAGGCGCAGGATCTGCTGACCCGGCGCGACTGCGAGCCGTGCGAATTGCGCACGCTCGTCGAGGATGCGTTGAAGCCGTTCGCCGATCACGGCGGCATTTCGGTCGAGGGACCGGAGACGCCGATTTCTGCGGCCGAATGCACCCCGCTGGTCATGGCAGTTCACGAGCTGGCGACCAATGCATCGAAATATGGCGCGCTCAGCGTGCCCGAGGGGCGGGTTGCGGTGAGCTGGGACGGCGCCGGCCGCGACGGGGTGACGATCGTCTGGCAGGAAAGCAACGGCCCGCGCGTCGAGCCACCGCTGCGCCGCGGGCTCGGCTCACGCCTGATCGATCGACATCCCGCGTTTCGCGCGGTTTCGCTCGAATTCCCACCGGACGGCGCGCGTTGCTCGATCGCGCTCAAGCCCGCCGCGGCGCGGAACTGACCCGGCCTATACCCTGCGGCCGGTGAACAGCTGAACGAGCCCGACGATCAGCGCGATGATCAACAGGATGTGGATCAACCCGCCGGCGACATGAAGGCTGAAACCGAGGATCCACAGGATCAGCAGGATTACGACAATCGTCCAGAGCATCGCGTTTCTCTCCATGTTCTCCGTGTGAAACCCGCGCGAAAACGAAGGGATCGCCCGAAGCGTTCCGTGCGATCGTTTCGCGTGCGACGAACCGCGCGATCAATCGTCCGGTGCGATCTTGGCGAGTTCGGCGCGCGCCTCGTCGAGAAACGCCGAAACGAGCCGCGATCCATGCAGGTTGATCGAAGTGACCGAGGCATATTGGTGGACGATCGGCGGCGCGAAGCTGCGCATGACCAGATCGTCGCGCAGATAGGCGCGCGCGAGCAACCGGTTGACGATCGCAATCCCCACCCCTCGCGCGGCGAGCGCGCAGGCCGAGCCGTGGGTGTGCGTCTCGATCGCCACCGTCGGGCGCAGGCGATAGCCCGCAAACGCCTGATCGACCTGGATGCGCCATTGCCGCCCCGAACCGAGCAGGATCAGCGGCGCGTCGCGTAACAGATCGGGGGTCAGCACCTCATGCGCGGCGAGCGGGTGCCGCGCGGGGAGCACGCACGCCGATCCGCTCGACACCAAAGGCTCGCAACGCAGATCGTCGCCCGCGATCGGCATCTTCATGAAGCCGCAATCAACCACGCGGGTCGCGATCATCATCCGGCTGGTTTCGAGGCTGCGCGAATCGAGGTTGAAGCGCACCCCGGGATGTTTCTGGAGAAAGCTGGCGACGATCGCAGGGAGCACGCCCTCGGCGAAGCTCGGCGGCGCGACGACGCTGAGTTCGCCCGCCGCCGAATTGGCGATATCGTCGGCGAGGTTCGCAACCCGCTGCAACCCGGCAAGCGCGAACTCGACCTCCTCGGCGAGTAGCCGCCCGTCCTTGGTCGGCACGAGCTTGCCGCGATCGCGGTAGAATAGTTCGAAACCGATCGTGCGTTCGAGCTGTGCCAGTGTGCGGCTGACCCCCGGCTGGGTCATCCCGAGATTGGCCGCGGCGGCGGTCGCGGAGCCGGTGCGCATCACCTCCGACAAGGTTTCGAG